>DASTOW010000337.1:0-3627 GCA_035762425.1 Hyphomicrobiaceae bacterium
ATGTCGCGAAAGATGGGAAAGTGAAACTGGTCCATATGGAAGTGAATGACGTCGAACTCGTGCGCCTGCCGGCGCACCCTGTCGAGCATCAGCATGTAATAAGGAATGGGGTCGCGCACGGCCTTGTTCAGCCGCAAGGCCTGGGTGACGCATGGAACGAGCTTTGCCGCGGTGATCGAGTCGCCGCTCGCAAACAGCGTTACGTCATGTCCTTGTGCAACCAGCTCTTCCGTCAGATAGGAGGCTACTCGCTCGGTCCCGCCATAGTAACGCGGCGGCACACTCTCCATCAAAGGCGCAACCTGGGCGATTTTCATGTGTTCTGGGTTCCCAACCGGCCGGCCTTTGCTGGCGTCACAAACTGACACAACGGGCGGGCGCCGGGCGACCAGCCTACCCAGTCATGGTGTGCCGAATGTTACTTCACACTGCACCGAAAACGCTGTGCAGGCGCGTCCGTTCCGCAATGCAGCACGCCAAGCACGGAACCGAGATATTGCCTAACTCGTTGGCATCCTGATCCGAGATTTTGCACGAAAGGGGTTCATCGTGACACGAGCATTGCGCAGCCTGGCTTTGTCCATGGCCGTGGCCGTCGGCGCGACCAACCTGAACGCCTCTGCATCAGCCAGCGACGTGCAATCGACAGCATCGCTGCCGGCGCTGGAAAGCCTGCTCGGCAAAGATGTCTCGACGCTGCGCCAGGGTGACAGTGGGCGCGTCATCGACGTGCTGATCGACGGACATGGACACGTGCGCGCCGCTGTCGTCGAGTTCGGAGGCTTCCTTGGCATCGGCACGCGCAAGGTGGCTGTCGATTGGGCCGCGTTCCGCTTCGCAGGCAAGTCGATCTGGGTCGACGTGACGCGCGACCAACTGCGCACGGCCACGGAATACAAGGCCAATGAGCCGCCGATCATCGTCCAGGCCACAAGCGCCGGCTACTAAGCCGGAGTACTCCTAAGCGGTCGAGGCGGGGACCGCCTTGACCCCATCGTGATCGTCGCATGCCGAGGGGTCAGGGACAGTGCGATCCGCTTCCCGAACCAGTGAACGCGGCCTCGATTGGTTCACCTTTTTCGTAGCCGACATCCAGACTGGGTTCGGCCCGTTCCTCGCGGTCTATCTCACCACGCAGAAATGGAACCAGGCCGACATCGGGCTGGTGCTGGCGGCAGGCAGCATCGCCGGGCTCGCGAGCCAGCTGCCGGGCGGCTGGTTGGTCGACCTGGCGCCTTCCAAGCGCAGAGCAGCCATGCTGGCGGTAGCCGGCATCGGCGTCAGCGCGCTGCTGATTGCGCTGATGCCGTCGTTTCTCGGCATTCTTGGGGCCAAGCTGCTGCACGTCGCATCGAGCTCCGTGCTGGGGCCGGCTATTGCCGCCATCACGTTGGGGCTGGTCGGGCACGCCGCAGTCGGGGCGCGCCTCGGCCGCAACGCCCGCTTCAGCTCGATCGGCAACGGCTTGGCAGCCGGAGTGATGGGTGCTGCCGGGTATTTGATCTCGCCTCAGGCCGTGTTCTTCGTGACAGCCGCACTGGTCCTGCCGACGCTGATGGCGTTGACGCTGATTCGAGAGCAGGAGATCGATCCCATTCGCGCCGACGGAGGCCTCAACGGAGCCGAGCGGGGTTACGCGCCAGGCAGCATCTGGCTGCTGCTGCGCCAGCGGTCGCTGCTCATTCTCACGCTGTGCATCTTTCTCTTCCATGCTGCCAATGCAGCGATGCTGCCGCTGGTCGGAACGCAGATGACCGTGCAGTCCGGCGCCTGGGCGAGCGCGCTGGTAGCGGCGTGCATCGTGCTGCCGCAGCTGGTCGTCGCGCTCATCGCCCCGACTATGGGTCGCTTGGCCGCCACGGTCGGGCGCCGCCCGGTTCTGATCCTGGGGTTTGCCGCGCTGCCCGCGCGTGCGGCCGTGCTGGCACTGAACAGCGATCCGGCGGTGATCATCGCCGTGCAGCTGCTCGACGGGCTGTGCGCTGCGGTGCTGGGCGTGCTCGTGCCCTTGTCGCTCGCCGACATCTCGCGTGGCACGGGCCGCTTCAATCTGGCACAGGGAATTGTCGGTAGCGCAACGGGCATCGGCGCCGCCGCCAGCACGGCAGTGGCCGGCTATCTGGCCGCACGCTTCGGCACGCCAGTAGCGTTTGCAGGGCTCGCGATCACGGCGATGTGCGCCCTTCTGACGGTCCTGTTGGCAATGCCCGAGACCAAGCCCGTCCTTAACCAATCGCCTGCGACCAACTGAACACGGAACGAACCGGAGGGGTGGTCGCACGTTGCCACATGACCGTCTGGCGAGGGAACAGCTCACATGGCGACAGTGGACAACCTTGCGACGTTTGCCGATCGGCCCACCGCGTTCTTCCTTCGCTATGTGCGCCAACGCGGCAAAGCGCACACGATTATAGTTGGTGCGGTGGCACTGGCGGTGGTTTGCTCAATCTTTACGCAATACGCCGTGAAGCTGCTGGTCGATACGCTGTCGGGCCAGGAGCGCAATGTCGCAAGCGTCTGGCACGGTTTTGCCCTGCTGGCGGCGCTGATCGCCGGCGACAACATTCTGTGGCGTGTCGCCAGCTGGGTCGGCAACTCGACCTTCGTGAATGTGACGGGCGACGTACGCCGCGACCTCTTCCGACACCTCACCGGCCATGCACCGAGCTACTTCTCGTCGTCCCCGCCCGGCACGCTCACGTCGCGCGTGACGGCTACCTCCAACGCGCTGTTCACCGTCGAGAACATGTTGGTGTGGAACGTGCTGCCGCCCTGCATGGCGACCGTATGGTCGATCGCGTTGGTCGCAACGGTCAGCTACGCAATGGCCGCCTGCCTTGTCGTGGTGGCCGCACTGGTGATCGTCACGATGTTCCGCGCTGCAGCCGCCGGTCGGCAGCTGCACCACGAATTCGCCTATCGCGCAGCGGCCGTCGACGGCGAGCTGACCGATGTGGTCGGCAACATGACGATCGTGAAGGCGTTCGGCGGCATCTCGCGCGAGCATCGACGCTTCGATGCTGCGGTCAGCGAAGAGATGGCGGCCCGGCGACGCAGCCTGCGCTACCTTGAGCGGCTACGTATCACGCATGCGCTGGTCACGGTGATCCTGACCGTCGGCCTGCTGGCGTGGGTTCTGCTGCTGTGGCAGCAGGGGCGAGCGACGACCGGTGACGTCATATTGGTGTGCACGCTGGGCCTGTCCGTCCTGCACGCGACGCGTGATCTCGCCATCGCGTTGGTCGATATCACCCAGCACACCGCCCGCTTTGCCGAAGCATTGCAGAAGTTGCTGGTGCCGCACCAGCTATGCGACCGGCCGAATGCTAAGCAGCTCGTGTCCGGAGGCATCAGCGTCCGCTTCGAGAAGGTTCAATTCGCCTATCCTGATTGTCCGCGCCTGTTCCACGGGCTGAACTTCACCATCGACACCGGCCAGAAGGTCGGCCTGGTCGGCACGTCGGGTGGAGGCAAGAGCTCCATGTTCGCTCTAATCCAGCGCTTCTATGACATCGAGGACGGGCGCATCCTGATCGGCGGCCACGACGTCACCGAGGTCACGCAGCAGAGCCTGCGCGAGGCGATCGCCGTCGTGCCGCAGGACATCTCGCTGTTCCACCGCTCGCT
>DASTOW010000338.1:0-3016 GCA_035762425.1 Hyphomicrobiaceae bacterium
GGCGGGAAATGATGGCCGGTCAGATGTGGCGCATTGCCGAATATCTGCGCGGAGCGGTGACGCCCTGAGGTGGTCAAGTCTGCGACGGGAAACGCCACAGGAATACGAGATAGGGGATAGCGGCGCTCGCCGCCATCCACACCAAGGGCATAGCGGAGTAGCCCGGAAGCTCGAGCACCTTGATGGCTCCCTGAGCCGTAGCATGGAGCAGCGCCGGCGCCCAGATCGTGTTGCCGCCCAGCTCGAACAGACGGGCAAGCGGAAACGACATGATGGTGGCAAGGAGGACCGCCGCCAGCGCGACCGGCCACGGCATGGTCGCGAACAGGATGACATGTACAAGCACGAATGGCACGGCCGCCAATGCCGCCGCGCGCCAGAACGTTCGGCCACGGCGCAAGCGGCCGAACAGATAACCGCGAAACAGGGCCTCCTCGGCGATGCCGGCTTGCGCGAATAGCCCGGGCAGCAGCCAGGCCCAAGCCGGATAGACCGACAGCGAGACACCGCGCAGCCACGCACACACGGGCAGCGTGGCAAGCAGCACCATGCACACAACGAATGCAGCCAATAGTCCGGCGCCAGCCGGCCAGCCAAAGCCAAGCGAGCGCAGGGCCGGGCCCGGCGCCTGCCGGAATAACACCCCCTCGACGGCCAGCAGCGCCGCCGTAACGGCGCCTGCAACGACAAGGCCCGCCTCACCTCTGAAGCTGCCGAGTGCCTGAGCCAGGCCGTGAAAGAGCAGGAAGACCACGCTGAGGCCCGCAACGAGCCTGATCCACTCGGAGTAAGCGGCAGGTGCAAACTGGCTGGTCATGCGAATGGCCCTGCAGCCTCCTCGATCTGCTGGTGATACTTGCAATGCGCCGTGCGCGGCTCAGCTTAGCGTCTGATGCGGGCAAGGGCGCGCACAGTGTGTTTCGGGTGTGGCCGCCTCGATAGCGGCAGCGTCACGGCCGTGCCCCACCTCGCGCGACGGCGGAGGACTGCCCCTCAGACTGGTCCCAAGAGACTGGCTCCAAGAGACGGCCCCAAGAGACGGCCCCAAGAGACGGGCCCCAAGGTCCCAAGAGACAGGTCCCAAGCCGGACCGACTCCTCGCCCCGGCTCGTCGCCTCAAGCTCCCGGCTGGTCTAGAACTTGACCGCCAAGCCGACAACCGGCCCGTGCTGGACAACATCATACTCGTACCTGTGCAGCCCCGAGCCCTTCGTGTAGTCCACGCTGAGAGCGCGGTATCCAAGCAGGCCGGAATAGGTCACGCCGTTGCGCACGGCTACGTCCCACCCATAGGCAGCCAGCACGTTCCACGACATGGTGCTGCCAACATCGAAGCCGCCGACGTCGGCGCGCAATACGAACTCCCGCCCGGGCGCCATTTGATGGCGGACCCTGAAGCCGACCAGCGGATCGACCCAATCCACACCTCCGCCGCGCGCAACGGCGCGGCTGCCTGAGATGTCGAGATCGGTGGTGTCAATGACGGCCGTCAGGGCCAGCCGGATCGCCATGTCCTGATGCCAGTAGCGCGCTCCAAGCACCAAATCGAGCGCGGTGACGCGCGTGGGCGCACCATCCTTGCTGCCGCCACCGGCATACCAGCGCGCCAGTTCATAGGCCGCACCGGCCTCGACGATGGTCTGCTCGAATTTCACATCGGCTGCGACGTTGAGCGACGATCCATCGAAGGATCTGGCGCGGCTCGCATCGACTTTGAGCTTCGCATAGAAGAGATCGTTGTAGAGGACCAACCGGCCCCTGCGCGCCTCCACATAGCTCATCCAAGGGGCGGCATCGAGATGTTCCAGAACCTGGATCGGATTGGCGTCGATGCTGACCGTGCGCCCTCTAATGGCCTGGTCGCCGTTGAGATAGGTCAGCCAACTGTACGGCATGGCAGACAGCGTCCATGCGCTGCCGGTGTCGGCCAAGTAGCGCGCCGAGGTCGTATCGCCACCCAAGGCGTAGCCGGCGGGCGCCAAAATCAACGCGACGCACATACCGAGCCCGCGTAGTGCCAGCGCCGCATGTTGCATGGTCGGCCACCTGATCGGTTGGGCTGCGAGCAACAGCATTCAGGCTCAGAGTCGCGAGCCTTGGGCAATCGGCAGCGGCGCCGGCTTGCCTTTTGCGGGCTGTGCGTTTCATGCGCGCAACGATCTTCTGTCCGATGCCTGATGGCGCCATGCGCCAAGCGCTGGTCGGCCGCATCGGACTAGCGAAACCGCGCCCTGGTCACGCGGCCGATCATGCACACCGGCTTGACGCCCTCGGGTGGCCGGACCACGAACGTGTCGCCCTTTTCAGACACGCCCGGCACCTGCTCGCCATAGTCGCGATCCTTGGCTTCTGCGCATGCCGTTGCGGTGAAACGGAAGAAGGCACGCGTGATCACATAGTCCCGGTTCGGTTCGGCAACAAAGACGTGCACGACATCGCCGTCGGGCGTCCAGCTGAATGCGGTTGCAAGGTTCATCGCGAACTCGGTGCCGAACCGGCGCGCGCAATACTTGTTGGCGATGGTATGCATCTGCGCGTGCTGGCCGAGCATCTCCCGCAGCATGCACTCCTCATAGCTGCGCGGCTGCGAGAACTGCCACACGGCCGCGCTCACCAGCAGCGCCGCCGTGGCGCCGCCAGCAAAAGCCGCCAGCCAATGCAAACGCATACCGGGCTCCTTCGACATCGCTTGTGCCGCCTCGGCCGGGCCGACCGGTGGCAACCATCCGTCATCCAATGATCACGCTGACGTGATGGCGCACTGTCATGCTCGAGGATAATCTGGCATGCCAAGACAAGAACAAGAACCTGTGCTCCATGCAGCCGCGGAGCCAGGCGTCACGAGGAGGACAAACGCATGCAATCTATGACACGTCGCAATGTCGTGCTTTCGGCCGCAGCGGCCGGCGCCGCTTTCGGATTGAACGGCAGGATGGAGATCATCCCGCCCGCCTCGGCCCAGCAGGGAGGCGGCGCCACTGCCCTCAATCCCAAGGCTATGAAGTTCCACAAGTTC
>DASTOW010000339.1:0-4949 GCA_035762425.1 Hyphomicrobiaceae bacterium
GACGGATTGGTGGTGACGCCGTCGAGCAGGCCGGTTGCCGCCAGCTCGCGGATCTCGGCCACATCCGCCGTATCGACGAAGAACTTCATCGGGGTGTCTCCACAAGTTGCGAAGGGCGGCCTGGTCGCCTTTCGTCCTTCCTGCGCGTCAGTTTGGAGCCCTTGTAGAGTCTATCGCAATCCGGAGCAAACCTCGGCAAGCGAGATGGCGCGGAGAGGATCTGTGCTTCGAGCCCTTTCGTCTGGGAACGAATTGTGCGCGGTCAGGGACGGACCCTGGCAGCAGGCGAAGGCTTGGGCGGCGCAGTGATTGTGTCCGATGCGCCAGTTACGCTGCCGGGCTGGGTGGGCACCCGATCTAGGCGCTCCTGATCCTCTTTGGACGCCTTAAGGAGGTGCCTCCCTGCCGGCTATTTGCCTTCGCCGAAGGGCAGGCGCATGGCAAAGGGGTCGGGGCCGGGGGAGCCTGAGCACAACTCGAAGCCGTTTACGCCCTCCGGCCGGAATCTGCCGTGTGCAAAGCACAGCGATGGGCCAGCAGTGCGGTATACGAACAGGTCCTCGCCAACGATGGCAACGCGGACGTCATACCTGACGGCGGCATGCGTACCGCGGCTGCAGCGGCTGTCGACGTGGACGAAGTCGGCGTAGCCGACCCAGAGGCCCGGCTGCTGCTCGCGCACCTCCCAGCGGCCTTCCCAGTCGTAGCAGCTGCCGTGGCGTGAATCCCGCTCCGCCGCCGAAGCCGGTGCAGCTTGCATGGCGATGGCCAGCACCACAATTGCAAGAACACGCCACATGGGTTGCCTGTCCCACTGAACGAACCGGACCTTGGCCTGTCTATCCACACCCCGCCGGCGGGGGCGTTGGACACCAAATCTCCGAACTGCGAGACTACCTGCCTCCCCCTATAAAGAAGCGTGGACGCTGTTTGTTCGATTCGCGCGTTCTGGTTGCAGGGTTAAGGGTTTGCAAAGTCTGCTCGCAGGGTTCGATGAAAGCCGGCCGGGTGCCGCTACAACGCCCGATCGCGTGCCCGTGCTGCTGCCGGTGGCGCTGGACCAGACCTACGACTATCGCCTGCCGGACGGGATCGATATCGCGCCCGGTCTGTTCGTGCTGGTGCCGTTCGGCGCGCAGACGCGCATCGGCGTTATCTGGGACAGGCCGGTCGGCGAGGGCGACCGGCCCGTGCCCGACAAGAAGCTCAAGTCGGTCACCGAGGTGCTCGACGTGCCGGCCCTGCCGGCCAGCTCGCTGCGCTTTGCCGAATGGGTTGCGCGCTACACCCTGACGCCGCTCGGTATGGTGGTGCGCATGATGATGGGCAGCCACGCGGTGTTCGAGCCGGTGCGGCCGCGCTTTGGCGTGCGTGCCGTGGCGGGTGCTGCCGATCCAGCGCGGCTGACGCCGGCCCGCAAACGCGCGTTGGCCATCGCCTCGGACGGCCTGGTGCGCGCCAAGAGTGCGCTGGCGGCGGAAGCGAATTGCACGACGGGCGTGGTCGACGGGCTGGTATCTGCAGGTTCGCTGGTGGAGGTAGCCATTCCCGAGCGCCGCTATCCACGGCCCAATCCGGCGCATGCCAAGGTCGAGTTCGGCGATCACCAGACGGTTGCTGCGCAGGCGATGCGCGCTGCTGTGGATGCCGGCGCGTTTTCCGTGACGCTGCTCGACGGCGTTACCGGCTCCGGCAAGACGGAGGTGTACTTCGAGGCGGTTGCCCGCACCCTGGATCAGGGTCGCCAGGCCCTCATCATGCTGCCGGAGATCGCACTTACCAGCCAGTTCATGGATCGGTTTTCGGGCCGCTTCGGCTGTAGCCCGGTTGAATGGCATTCGGCCCTTGCAGCGCCCGAGCGGGCGCGCGCCTGGCGCGCTGCGGCGACCGGGGAGGCCCGCGTCGTGGTGGGTGCACGCTCTGCCCTGTTTCTGCCCTATGAGAACCTCGGCCTGATCGTGGTCGACGAGGAGCACGACCAGGGCTTCAAGCAGGAGGACCGCGTTCATTATCAGGCTCGCGACATGGCCATCGTGCGCGCGAGCCTCGGCCGCTTTGCGGCGGTGCTCGCCTCTGCTACGCCCTCGGTGGAAAGTCATGTCAACGCCCGCACGGGCCGCTACGCGCACGTGGCACTGCCGGGGCGCTATGCCGGCAGCGATTTGCCCGACGTTTGCGCCATCGACATGCGCGCAACGGCACCCGACAAGGGCCGGTGGCTGGCGCCGCCACTGGTCGAGGCCGTGGCCGAGACGCTAGGGCGCAAGCATCAAGCCCTGCTCTACCTCAATCGGCGCGGATATGCGCCTCTCACCCTATGTCGATCCTGCGGGCATCGCTTCGATTGTCCGCAGTGCACCGCCTGGCTGGTCGAGCACCGTTTCCGGCGCCGGCTAAACTGTCACCATTGCGGCTTTTCCCTGCCGCTACCCGAGAGCTGCCCGAAGTGTGGCGATACCGACTCGCTGGTCGCCTGCGGGCCCGGCGTCGAGCGCATAGCCGAGGAGGTGGCCGAGCGCTTTCCCGACGCGCGCCTGGCCCTGCTGTCCTCCGACTTGATCCCGGGCCTGACCGAGATGCGCGTCCTCATCAAGTCGATCGAGGCGGGCGAGGCCGACATCATCATCGGCACGCAGATGGTGGCCAAGGGTCATCACTTCCCCAACTTGGCCACGGTTGGCATCGTCGACGGCGACCTGGGGCTCGGCACTGCCGACCCGCGCGCCGCCGAGCGCACTTTTCAGCTGCTGCACCAGGTGACCGGCCGTGCCGGCCGTTCGGTCGGTACTGGCATCGGCCGCGGGCTGGTGCAGACCTACATGCCGGAACACCCCGTGATGCAGGCCATCATCTCGGGTGACCGCGAGGCGTTCCTGTCGCGTGAAATCCGCCAGCGCCAAGCTGGAATGCTGCCCCCCTACGGCCGCCTTGCCGCCATCGTCATCTCCGCCCGCGACAAGGAGTTGGCGGAACTGTTCGCCCGCGACGTCGCCCGGCGGGCACCGCCGGCGGAGCGCATCGAGGTGCTGGGCCCGGCCGAGGCACCGCTTGCCATCATTCGCGGTCGCTACCGCTGGCGCCTGCTCATCAAGGCCCCGCGTGAGCTCGATGTGCAGGCTTATTTGCGCACGTGGCTTGCCGCCCTGCCAAAGGCACCGGCCGATCTGCGCCTGACCGTCGACATCGACCCCTACAATTTCCTGTGACGCACGTCGGCGACACTGCTGTGCGCGGGCGCAAAAGGCCTTTTGTTTGCCGCATGCTTAAGTACACTGCCGCGCAGTGAACATGGCACATTTGAGATCGAGAGGGCTGATCATGTCTTCTTGCTTGCGGATTGTTACCGTCGTCTTCGCTTTGCTTTTTGCGAACGCCGCCCTGGCGCAGAACGTGGGCTGGCTGGGCGTCGACACCCGGGACGTCACGAAAGCCGAATCCGATCAGCTCGGCTGGGATTCGCCGCATGGCGCCAAGGTCACCAATACTCCGGCACCGGGATCGCCGGCCGAACGGGCCGGCATCAGGAACGGCGACATCATCCTTTCGATCGACCGCACGGTGATCGACAACAGCGCCGACGTGCAGGTGTATCTCGCCGGCAAGCAGCCGGGCACCGAGCTGCGCCTGCAGGTACTGAGCGGCGGGCGCGAGCGGCGTGTCACGGCGACATTGGTAGCACGGCCGGGCCAGCCGGTGGGTGCGCGGGTCGTAAACAACGACGAGATTCCGTTCCTCATGCTCGACACGGGCGGGCACATGGCGGTGGTGAAGGGCATCGCCTTCACCCCGGACGGCAGTCAGCTGGTCACCGCGTCCGAGGACAAGCAGGTGCGCGTGTGGGACTGGAGGAGCGGCAGGACGCTACGCATCATTCGCGGCAACGTCGGGCCTGCCAATGAGGGCCAGATCTACGGCATGGCGCTGTCACCCAACGCGCGCTGGCTCGCCACGGGTGGCTGGATGAGCATTCCTGGCGAGCCGGGCCACATGGCGCGCCTGTACGACTTCTCCTCGGGCAAGCTCGTCAGTCTGCTCAAGGGCCACACCAGCATCGTCAACACCATGGCCTTCTCGCCCGACAGCCGGCGGCTGATCACGGGTGCCAGCGACAACGCCGGGATCATCTGGGACGTCGACAACCTGCGCCTGCAGCACCGTCTGGTCGGCCACAGCGATATCATCCATGCGGTCGCCTTCACGCCCGACAACGCGCGTGCTGTCACGGGCAGCAATGACACGACCTTGCGCCTCTGGAACGTCAGCGACGGGAAAATGCTGGCCGAGATGCGCGGGCACAAGGGCAAGATCTGGAATGCGATCGGCGTCCGTCAGTCGGACGGCATGATTGCCTCAGCCGACCACGAGGGTGAAATCCGGCTCTGGGACGGCCGCACGGGCGCGTTCATCAAGACATTGGCGCACCACCGGAATTCCGTCGGCCACGTGAGCTTCACGAAGGATGGACGGTATCTCGTGGCCGGCACCGGCTATCAGGCCATGGGCGGCAACTTCGACGTGCGCGTCTGGGAGGTGGCCAACGGCAAGGAGCTGGTCAACTACAAGCAGCACCGGGACGTCGTGGTCACCTCGATGCTGACACCGGACGGACAACTGGTCGCAACGGGTGGCGGCGACAAATACCAGATCCAGGTCTGGGACCCGAAGACCGGCGACACCAAGCGCACCCTGATCGGCACCGGGTCGATCGGCTGGTCGGTCGGCTTCTCGTCGGATGGACGGCGCATCGCCTGGGGCGGCACCTTCAAACAGAACAACATCTACGAGCGTGGCCCGCTCGAGTATCAGCTGCAGCTGCCCGGCGCCAAGCAAGGCCTGGGACGTCCCGAGCGCATCAGCGAGGATGTGGGCCGCCAGTTCCTGCGTGCGCGGGGGCAGCAAGGCAACTATTCACTCGACAGCCGGCGGGGCGGGCCTTTCAACTTCGTCGC
>DASTOW010000340.1:0-28988 GCA_035762425.1 Hyphomicrobiaceae bacterium
GAAGGCGAGGTTTAGCATAACGGCGGCGATGGCAAGTTGCAGCCCAAGCCCTGCCAGCACAATGCGCAGTAATCTGGCCGGCTCATGCGCCCGGCGATTTTCCGACCAGGCCCATGCCAACAGCGGGATGACGGCCAAGCCGATCAGGCTTTGCACCTGCAGTGCCATGTCCCCCAAAGCCCCTTTCCCTCGACAACGATCCTAGTGCACCGGCGCCAGCAGCAGCAACGGCGCGGCGATGTCGCAGCGCCCCGACCGACAGTCGCAGCATGAAGAAAGACATCCGATATCAGATACTTACGCGATCTCCAGGCATGACGTGCCGGTGCCGACTCTGCTATGTGGAAACGCTCAACTTGCAGATCACGCTGCCGGTTTGAGATCCGACCATGGTCACGAGGAAAAACGAGGCGCACCTGAGCGACACTTGGCGTTATGAGCCCGCTGCAGGCACGGGGCCGCACGGCCGCATCAGGCAGGTTGCGGAGGTATCCGCCTTGCTGGCTGGCGTGGCGGCGCTGGGCATTGCCCTGACAGCGCCGCTGGCCTGGATGCTGCGTGCGGACGGAGAGGTCGTTTTGGACAGGGAGGGCGCGCTGGAGCCGCCCGGTGAGACACGGATCATGCGTACGGAACCGGTGCACACCGGCAGCACCCGCGATCCTGGCGATACCCTCGAGGCTCTGGAGATCCTGGCCCGTGAGCGCACCGCCAAGGCGGCGGCCGAGCGCGCGGCCTACGAGGCCCACGCGCGCTTGGCGGTGGCCGAGCGGGCCGTACAGGAGGCGCGCCGGGAGCTGGAAGCCGAGCAGACGGCGCGACAGGCCACGCACGCGCGGCTCAACGAGGTGAGCGAGGAACTGGCCCGCGAGCGCACCGCCAAGGAGGCAGCCGAGGTGGCCGCCAAGGACGCGCAGTCGCGCAAACGCAAGGGCTGGAAGCTGCTGAAGGTCGAGCGCTGGACCTGGTGAGGGCCGCGTGGGTCGGCGTATCCAGCAAATTTGGCGATGATGATCGCCTGCTACCAGTCGCATTCCGGGAAAATCGCCGCCACCTGCGCCTTGTTGCAGCCGCCCTCATCGATCAGGCACTGGTAGTTGATATTCGGGCGCGCATCTTTCAGCGTCGCCACGGTCAGCTGCCGAGTGATCGCATAGCCTTTGCACTCGATCCTCCCGGAAGGACCTTTCTTTTCGATCACGACGAGCACGCTGCGGCCTCTGCACTTGTGGTTGGCAAACACGAAGCGATCCGGCCCGACCGGGCTGACCTCCAGACAGACTCGCTGGCGCACCCTCTGCGGCACCGGTGCCGGCTCCGGCTCGATCGCTTTGGTTGCGGCCTGTTGCTCCTTGGCGGGCTGCTGCTTTGCAGGCTGCTGCCGCGCCGGCTGTTCTCTGGCAGGTGGTGGCTCGGCCCTGCACACCGGCACTGTCCCGATCGCGCTGGCATTGATGTCGATCATGTCCTTGGTCTGCTTGCCCGACTGATTGGGCGCCGCATCGCAGATGCTGCGAGTCTTGGCCAACGCCAGCAACAGATCTGCGCGCACCCCCTCAGTCGGCAGGCAGGCTTCATGGCCGCCGCCTGCCGCCGGCTGCGTACGTGTGCGCGCAGCGCTGAGCTTGGACCACCGCTCGAACGCGCTGGTACACTCGCTTTGCGCGCGGCTGGAATTTGTCGTGCCGAGCAGCACCACCAATGCCGTCAGCAAGACCGCGACCACCTGCGCACAGATGGAGCGTGGGCCGGCAATCCGCAGGCTCGGGGCCATTGTCAGCGCCCAATCAGTTCGCCCAACCGTGCCGTCGCAAACCCCGGCCAACGTCTCCATGGTCAAGTTAGGTCCAACCCCCGCCCCCGTCCTCGGGTTGGTTGCCTATCGAGCGGCATCAGTTGCGCACCCCCGGTCAATACGCCTTCACCCAACAGCGGTCGTACCCTGCCGCCCCCAGGCGATCGCACAATCCAGTGGCGCTCTGCCGCGATCCGGCCGGCAGCACCACGAGCCGATGCCACACACCCTTGTCGCCGATCTCGATCGGCTGTGCCTCGCCCTTGCGTTTGGCCAGCACGTTGGGATAGCGCTCCCGCAAATCCGTGAAGGCATCGAGCGCCGCCTCGCGGTCCTGATGCGTGAAAACAACGGCGACGAACTGCGCCGGCGCCTCAACCAGCGCGTCGGCCTCGGCAGCTGCCGCGACCGGCTTGGTGGCGGCCAGCACTTGGGCGGGACTGACCTGCTCAACGGCCGGTGCTGGATCGCGCGTGCGCTGCATGCCAGGAAACGGGTAGAGCGGGCTGCTGCCACCCGTCATAGAAGAACCCGGATCAGTGGTGGCGATGTCGCGAAGCGCCTGGGTCCGCTGTGGCAGGGTCTGCGGTAAAGCGCCTGTCTCGACGGTGGCTGCCGCTTCCGGCGCCTCGGCAGCGGGTAACGCGCGCTGACGCAACCCGCGCGAGGGGAGAGCCGATGGCTCCTCCACAGGCTCCTGGTCCTTCTTCTTCACGTCCGCGCCGGGCCTGGCCGTGGTCGTAACGATCTTGACGGGCTCAACCTTTGGCTTGCCCGGGCGATTGCCGATGTCGGGAAAATACGAATAGGCGACCACCGCTGCGGCCGCCATGAATGCAAGACCAGCAACCACACGCGAACCGACGGCCACTATGGTGGTCCCGCGCGCGCGCCGCTTGGAAGGCCGGCTCGCAGGGAGAGCCGGAGGCTGCACGGGGCGGGCCACGCGCCGCAACGGGGGCGGGTAATAGTTATGGCCGATCGGCTGAACGACGCCGCGCGGTACCGGAGGCCACTCATAATCGTTGTCGGACAGGGTTGCGAGACCTTCACGCCGCGGAGAGTCCACGTGCGGCGTAAACTGCTGAACGATGATGGAAAGCTGCTGCAGCGCGCCGCTCTGGGCCTGCAGCAGACTGCGCATGATCTGGTAGCGCTCCTCGGGGTGCGTTGGCAGATTGGTCATCTGCAGGCGCAGCTTCTGCTGCGTGCGTGCAATCTGCTCGGCTGCGCTGTTGATCGAGGCGCGCGCCGCCAGCGGCGCCGTGTCGATCTGCTGGGTGAGCGTGCTCAGGAGGCCGGTGATGTGCTCCCCGATCGACAGGAAGCGCTCGCGCATGTCAACGACAGCGCGCTCCATATCGTCGAACGCTACGGGGCTGCTGCTACGCACCACACGGTTTCCCAAGCGAGGCTTCGACCCGATCCCCGCGACCCGATCCCCTTGTCGCATAAGACTGCCAATTGCGGCCGTTTTGCAATCAGGCAGTAGCGCGCGTGGCGCCGTCAACACAATACCTCGTGCTCGCGCCCGCTGCACCTGCCGGACAGTGTCAAGCCCTTGCGCCGCAAGATCAATCGCGTTATGGCCTTGTGACTGGGGGAGTAGTTGCAGGGTACGATGAGCAGTGCGTACGCTCTGCCGAGCGGGGCAGAAGCGTGGTGGGCCGCGGTCAACACCCAGCCCCACCGCGAGCGCGTTGCACGCGACAATCTCGAGCGCCAGGGTTTTTCAACTTACTGCCCGTTCATCCGCCGCCGGCGTTCGCACGCGCGAAGGGTGGAAGATGTGCTGCGCCCGCTGTTTCCCGGCTACCTATTCGTGAGCATGGGATCCGACGAGGGCTGGCGCCCGATCCTGTCCACCTACGGCGTGCGGACACTGGTCAGGTGCGGTGACCGGCCGAGCCTGGTGGACCAACGCTTCATCCAGGCCCTGCGCGCTCGCGAGGTCGACGGCGCCATTGTGCGGCCGCCCGTCCCCTACCAGATTGGCCAGCAAGTTCAGGTCGTTACCGGTCCCTGCGACGGTCTCGTTGCAACCATTCTCGGGCTCGACGAGAAGGATCGCATAACCGTCCTGCTCGACCTGATGAGCCGACGGGTCAAGGCGCACTTGGACAGCACGCAGATCGTGCCGCTGTAACCAGTTGCTGGCGCAATGCCGGCTACGCCACCCCCAAGGCGCTCCGATCGTGCCCGCTAATGCTACGATAGCGAGCGAAGCATCGCCGGCATCGTGAGCCCTACGGTGCCAGGAATTCCCAAGGAACATACCATGGCAACCAATGCCACGTTCGCCAGGATTGCCGCCCTGGCCGGCGACCCGGCCCGGGCCGGCATGCTGCATGCGCTCATGGATGGCCGTGCCCTGACGGCGTCGGAGCTGGCCGGCGTCGCTGGCATCACAGCCCAGACTGCCAGCAGCCATCTGGCCCGCATGACGGACGCCGGTCTGCTGGCCGTCGAAAAGCAGGGCCGGCACCGCTACCACCGGCTGGCCTCGCCCGAGGTGGCGCACATGATGGAAACCATCATGCAGGTTGCATCAACCCTGCAGCCATCCTCGCAACGGCGCCTGACCGTCGGCCCGCGCGATGCGGCCCTGCGCGCGGCCCGCACCTGCTATGACCACCTTGCCGGCCGGCTCGGTGTGGCGCTGGCAGATGCGATGGTCGCCGCCGGCTACGCCGAACTTGGCAGCGACGGTGGCATCCTCACCGACGCCGGCCTGGGCTTCCTCGGCCGCATCGGCATCGACGTCGACGACCTGCTGGCCCGGCGCAAGCGACCTGCCCGCGTCCTATGCCGGCCGTGCCTGGATTGGAGCGAGCGGCGCCCACACCTGGCGGGAGCCGTCGGCGCCGCACTGTGCACGCACAGCCTCGAGAAGAGATGGGTGCGCAGGCTGAACCACACGCGTGCCGTCGAGGTCACGCCGAAAGGCTGGCGCGTGTTCCGCGAGGAGTTCGGTGCCGAGCTCGGCAGCTCGGCGTCAAGCTAGCTGGAAACGCAACGCTCCTCCGGTACGGCGAGCGCGATACGCACGCCGTCAGGCTGCCAGTCGAAGTCGATCGACCCACCGAGCTGACCCGTGGCGCTGATGCGCGCCAGCTTGCTCCCGAAGCCCTGCGCGGCAGGCGGTTTTACGACCACCTTTGGAAGCGTCTCGGACCAGTCAAGTCTCAGCCGCCCAGCCGACATCTTCCAGCGGATCGACAGCCGGCCGTCGGGTACCGACAGCGCACCATACTTCGCAGCATTCGTTGCCAGCTCGTGCAAGATCAGGGCAAAGCTCGTCACGGAGCTGCCACCGAGAAGCAAATTCTCGCCCCCGACAGCGATGCGCGGATCCGGCTTGGCCGCCGCGTAGGGTTCGAGGATCGACTCGACCAGAGAGCGCAGCGACACCTCTCGATCGTGCCTGACCTCACCGAGCACGGCCGCGCGGATGAGATCGTGGGCCTTGGCCAGCGCATTGAGGCGGCCGCGCAAGGCTTCGCTCATCTCGTCCACGGAGCTTGACGCGCGTGCGGTCATCGTCACCATGCCGGCGGCCACGGCGAACAAATTCTTCACGCGATGGTTGATCTCGTGCAGCAGCAGCTCGCGCGCCTCCTCGGCTCGGTGCTGCTCGGTGACGTCCGTTGCCTGCACGAAGATGCCGCTGCAGTCGCCGGCTGAATCGATCAACGGCTGATAGACGAAATCGAGGAGACGGCGCTCCGCGGGCCCATCAGCGGTGCGCAGTAAGGTAACCGGAACGGCGCGCCCGACATGTGGTTCGCGATCCGCGAACACGCGATCGAGCAAATCGCCGAACCCCTGGTCGATCACCTCGGGCAGCGCCTCGGCGACGGTCCTACCGACCAGATCGTGGCGGCCTACCAGTCTCTCGTAGGCCGAGTTCACGATCTCGAATTGATGCGCCGGGCCGCGCAGGACCGCCACCGCGCCAGGGGCCTGGGCGAACATGCGCCCGAGGCGAGCGATCTCGGCCTCGGCCTGCCTGCGTGCTAGCACGGCCGCGGTCGTCTCGTTGCCCTGGTTGAACACGCCGACGACCGAGCCGTCCTCGCCGCGGATGGCGGTGAAGCTGTAGTTCCAGTAGGTCTCGCGCCGGACACCCTGGCGAACCATGGGCAGCATCTGGTCGTACGTGGAGAAGCCTTCGCCGGTTTCCAGCACGCGCGCGAACTGCGGACCGACCACGTGCCAGATGTCGGCCCATACCTCACCACCCGGCCGCCCAAGCGCCCAGGGATGGCGCTCGGCCGGGATCGGCGCCCAGGCATCATTGTAGAGGAGGCGCAGCTCCGCACCCCAATAGATAGCTGTCGGAAAGCTTGAGTGTAGGCAGATCGACAACGCTGAGCGCAGCGACTGCGGCCATGCGACGGGTTCACCGAGTGGTGTATCCGCCCATCGGTGCTCGCGGATGAGAGCTCCGACCTTGCCGCCACCGGTCAGGAACGCGGTATCCCCCGTGACGCCCGACATGGACAGCATGCAGTACGATCGCCCCTTGAGACGCTGCGCGAGGTCTGCATTTCACCTTGGAGGAGGGGAGGCGGGCGCACAACCTTTGCCGTGTTGTCGCGTCCCCGACATGTAAGCGGCGCCGGTGAGGCAATGGTGCCCATCCGAAGCCTGCCCCAATCACTGCCAACATCGGCTACAACTGTCAAAGGTCGTTGCGACGCGGCCCGCCAAGCTGCGCGTTCTGACGAGACGCAAGTTCACTTGAAGGTTAACGCTCGCTCGCTGCAGTTTGCCCATCCGCGGCCTGGCATTGCAGCAGGCTCCGCCCAGGCGGGCCCCACCGATTCACGTCCTGATCGGCTTTAGCTGCGCGGCTCGCGAATCGCCCGGCGCGGCACCTTGAGCCTGCCCGCGCTCCTGATTGTCCAGGTAGTTGATCATGTCGGTCCAGCTCTCAGGCAACGGTTCGCGCGCGATGTCGTCGAGCTGGTCGTGCAGCATCTTTCCAATGCGCTCGAATATGGGATAGCGTAGCTGCATGGGTCCTTTTCCCACGGCTGGTTGTTGCTCTCTGCTTGGGATAACTGACCAACGTTTGTCCGGTTCCCGTACGCGTTACGCCTCAAGCTTGAGCATTGCGCGCTTCTCTTCGCCAGACTGAACCGTCCGTCGGCTTTGGTGAATTTGCCGCGTCCCCGCATTGATCATGCACCGAGCAAAGGCGCTCGGTGTCAAAACCTTCGAGCGAGCTGCCAATGACCCAGCGGGTGGACATCGTGCAGGATCGCAGCTGCGGCGGCTGTACGATGTGCTGCAAACTGCTGAGCGTCGAGGAGCTGAGCACGCCGCCGTTGAGCTGGTGCCCGCATTGCGTTGCCACATCGGGATGCGCCATCTACGCCGACCGGCCGACCGAGTGCCGGCAGTTCTATTGCGAGTATCTGCTCGATACGGACATGGGCGAGCACTGGAAGCCGTCGCGGTGCAAGATGGTGGTGGTGTTGGAAGAGCACGTCAATGAGCTGGTGATCCACACCGATCCAGCCCGGCCGCAGGCCTGGCGCCGAGAGCCGTTTCTCGCGGACATTCGCCGCTGGGCACGGGTCGGGGCCGGCAGAGGATTGCGGGTGGTTGTGTGGGAAGACGACCGCAAGATCGTCATCTCGCCTGATCGGCCTGCTCTAAGCGAGATGGGGCACTTGGCTCCTTAGGCGGGTCTCTAGCCTGGCGCCGCCGGGCTCGCCGCATCGGCGACGATGCAGATCACCACGTGCACGTTACCCAGGTGGTGCTCGATATCGACGCGTACGCCGTTGGCGTTGGGATGGCTCGCCAGCGCCGCAATCTGCTCGAGATCGATATTCCCCTGCAAGCTCTTGCCGGAACCTTCGGGCAGCCTCCTTGAGGCGAGCATCGTGCGAGCATCGTGCAGGATGAAGGGGTGATGGTTGCCCAGGCGACCCGTGCGCGAAGACTTCGATTTTGAATTTCGGCATGGTGCTCTCCCCACGCGGAAATTTGTGATTGAAGTGATGGGCGCGATCGTCGTCGTTCACCATCTGCGGCGCTGTTGCCGGTGGGACGGGTCAGCGCGCGCGACGACGGTTGAAGACGATGATCAGGGCACTCGATGTGAGCGCAGTCACTGCGGCAAATAGGAAGGCCGGAACGACGCCCACGGCAGGCAGCGTCAGACCGACCACCAGAAAGAAGGCGATGAAGTTGGTAAGCGACACCGTGAGCCCGCGCTGCACACGCCATACCGCCTCGACGCCCCATTGCTGGTGCGTGAAGCAGCCGACCACGATCAGGATCACCGGATAGGTTGACACCAGGCCAGACAGCTGTGGCCCGAGCCGGTCGGCGCTGAGCATGATCATGGCGACCAGCAGGAAAGTGGTGCCCATGCGCACCGGGATATCCCACCACGGCAGCGGCCCGGGCACCGCCGGCGTACGCGGCCACGGCAGCAGATAATAGGTGGCGACGATGCACGCGAGTGCGGCGGCCGCGGCCGGGATGAGCCCAATGGGCTCGGAATGCACGATACCCCCGACCACCCAGAAGGCAACCGTCGCAGCCGCCAGGCAGAACGGCCACGCTGCCAGCAGGCTCACACCCGCGTACGACAGCATGAAGGCGCAGATGCAGACCACGCCGAGCTGGATGCCGGCGCATGCGGCAACCGCAAACTCTCCGCCCTTGTCGAGGCCGAGGAAAAACAACACCGGCCCAGTCATCCATGGCAGGCCCATCAACAGGCCGCCAACCGTGGGCCCCCAGCGCCGCGCCGCCAGTGACATCAGCGCCACCAGGATCGGCGGCACGGCAATCTTGAGGAGGAAGAACATCGCGCCCGCAGTCAGATGAAGCGTCGGGCGAAGAAGTGTCCAATCATCTCGCTCGCCCGGTCCGGCGCCTCGCGGTGCGGAAAGTGCCCGACGCCCTCGAACTGCGCGAGGTCCAGGTTGGTGAAGACCTCGCCCAGCTTGTCGCTCCAGGAATAGAGCAGCACAGGGTCGAGTTCGCCCCAACGCACGCAGGTCGGAACATCGATCGGCGGCAGGTGGGGCGCCTCACCGCGCATGGCAGCAAGCCGCGCCGCGTTCTGGCTGATGTACCAGTTGAAGCCGCCCTGCAGATTGCCGGGCTGCATGAAGTTGTCGACAAAGGCCTCGAACACGTCGTCGAAGGCGGCCGGATTGCCGGCCGACCAGTGCGTCAGAAAATGCCGGAAGTAGGTGGCGCAGGCCTCGCGCGAGCTGCCGACCAGTTCCGCCGCGAACGGCTTTTGGTGGAACTGCTGATACCAAATTTCCTGCAGATGCTCCGGCACCGACCAGCGCGCGCCTACGCCGGCGTAGGGGCAATCGAACAGAAAGATGCCGTTGAAACGTTGCGGCGCCGCGCGGCCCAGCACCTGTGCGATGAAGGCGCCGACGTCATGGGCGACCAAGCCGACGCGATCGAGGCCGAGGGCGTCCAGCACCGCCAGCACATCTGCGGCGTGCACGTCGGCGCCCGCCTTGTCGGAGGGACCGGCGTCAGGCTTGTCGCTGTCGCCAAAGCCGCGCAGATCGGGCGCGATCAGATCGTAGCCCCGTCCGGCCAGCCGCTGCATGATCGGCAGCCAGGTCAGCCAGAACTCCGGCCACCCGTGCAGCAGTAGAACCGGTCGTGGCCCCCCGGTGAGGCGAGCGACGTGGATGTGGATGCCGTTGACGGCGACTTTGAGGTGCCGGGGCCCGTGGGCAGGCGAGGTCATGGTATCTCCCCGTAAAGCGCTCGCCACGGTCGACCGGTATCCCGGCCGAAGCGGAGCGGCGAGCCGGCCCAGGGCCACAGTTGCCGCTGCTGGCTCGCGGATATTTCGCGTTGTGAAATTCCGCGATGCCAGCCTCGGCCCCGTCCTCCTCGTCAGCGCGCGTTACCGCAAAAGCGCTGGATGCGCTTGCAAGCTTCCTCCAGCGAGGCCGTATCCGTAGCGTAGGAGACGCGGAAGTATGGGCTCATGGCGAAGGCCGCGCCATGCACGACCGCGACGCCCTCCTCGTCGAGCAGCGACAGCACGAAGTCCTCGTCGTTGTTGATCTTGACGCCCTTGGACGTCGTCTTGCCGATCAGTCCCTCGCAGGACGGATAGACATAGAACGCGCCCTCGGGCTTCGGACACTTGATGCCCTTGGCCTGGTTCAGCATCGACACGACGAGGTCGCGGCGATCCTTGAACTTCTGGTTGTTGCGCGGGATGAAATCCTGCGGCCCGTTGAGCGCCTCCACGCCCGCCCACTGCGTGATCGACGACGGGTTGGAGGTCGACTGCGACTGCAGCTTGCACATAGTCTTGATGAGCAGCTCGGGCCCTGCCGCATAGCCGAGACGCCAGCCCGTCATACAGTAGGCCTTGGAGAAGCCGTTCATGGTGAGCGTGCGCTCGTAGAGGGCCGGCTCGACCTGGGCTGCCGTGAAGAACTTGTGGTCGTCGTACAGCAGGTGCTCGTACATGTCGTCCGTGAGCACCCAGACATGGGCGTTCTTCGGCCGCATCAGCACATCGGTGAGCGCCTTCAGCTCCGCCCTCGAATAGGCGGCGCCCGTGGGGTTGCACGGCGCGTTGAACATGAACCACTTGGTCTTGGGCGTGATCGCCGCGTCAAGCGTCTCGGGCTTGAGCTTGTAGCCGTCTTCGATCTTGCAGTTGGCAAACACCGGCTTGCCGCCGCCGAGTAGTACGATGTCGGCATACGACACCCAGCACGGCGCCGGGATGACGACCTCGTCGCCCGGATTGAGCGTGCACAGCAGGGCGTTGTAGAGCACCTGCTTGCCGCCCGTGCCCACCGAAACCTGGCTCGTCTTGTACTCGAGGCCGTTCTCGCGCTTGAACTTGCCGACAATGGCCGCCTTCAGCTCCGGAATACCGTCGACGTCCGTGTACTTGGTCTTGTTCTCGCGCAGAGCCTTGATGGCCGCGTCTTTGACGTTGGCAGGCGTCTCGAAGTCTGGCTCGCCGGCAGACAGCGAGATAATATTGCGACCCTGGGCTTTCAGCTCGCGCGCCTTCGTCGACATGGCAATGGTCTGGGACGGAGAGATGCGGTTCACGCTGTCGGCAAAAAAGCCCATGGCTGCCTCGTTGGAGCTCGAGAATCCGCCTCGCGGGTGCGCGAAGCGCGCGGGACCCTACGCCCGATGCGCCATGAGTCAAGGGGAATGAGGCTAGCTTACGTCCGCCGGCTGGAAGCGGGCCCTATCGAAAGGCCGCCACTCTGGCCGCCTGCTCGGCAATGACACGGGCGTTGTCGGCATCGGCCGCCCCGGCCGGCTCGCCCTTCACCAGAACATTGGGGCTCGACCACACCGGCAGCCGCGGGCAACCGCCGCAACTTTGCTTGTAGCTCATGATATCGCGCCACTTGGTGCCGTGCACATAGCCGTGGCCATAGGGAAACGGCTCGGTGCTCGTATCCATCGACCGGTCATGGCGCGCACCGATCAGGTGCCCGACCTCATGCCCCAGCGAATAGGTCATGACGGCGCAAGCGTGGTGGACGACGGAAAAAGCCTCGCTGGCATCGGCATAGACGCGTGTCGACAGCCCGCAGCCGCTCGGATCGTCGACGAGCAGCACGCCGACGTCGGCACGGTACTTGTCGCGCAGCTTGTGAACCTCCTCCATGTAGCCATCACCCCTGTCGGCAAGCCGCCACACATGGTCGAAGTGACCCGCACCCGTCTCGTCGTAGTTGGTCTGGTAGGCGTGCACCAGGCGCAGCTTGACGTGGCCGAGCCCGCTGTTGCGGAACGACTCGTTGCTCTCTTCGATGGCGAGTTCGACCAGCTCCTGCCGCACATCGCCATAGTTGCCGGCCGCCTTCTTGGTGTAGGCAACAATCACGTCGATGACGACGTCCTTGGGCGGCTGGCCGGCCTTGGAACCGTCCTGTGGAGCGAGTCGTTTGATCTTGTCTGCCAAATGGGCCTTCGGGAGCGTTGCCAAGGCCAATTGATCTTTCCGCGCCGGCGCAGGAGAACGTTGAGCCGAGGGAGGCTGAAGCAGCGATCGCAGGACACTGGCATCGCCCTGCTGCACCAGCGGATCGTCGCGCAAGTTGGGATCATCGGTGCGCACACCCGAGGAAGAGGACATCGGAGCATGCTCCTCCGGCATATGCTCCTCGCGCATGTCGACCATCGCATAGACGCGACCGCCCAGATGCCGGATGCCGTACATGTGCCCGTCATGCTGCACAGTCCCGGAGATCTTTCCACTCGGCCACCACATCAAGGTGACGTTGGCGCCGGAGCCCTCGACGGTGCCACGCCAAACGCTCCGGTTGGGCTTGATGTCGACGCTCGTGCGGTTGATCGTAAGCGTCTTGTCCTCGCTAACGCAGATCAAGATCTTGGCAAGATCATCCGTTGGCGATCCGTCCTTCCCCTTCCTGCTCAGCGCGTGCTCCAACATCTGCGCAGTCGGCCCCAGCACCAGGCGGACACCCATGCTACCCTTGGTCGACTTGGCGAGGTCCATCATGGCCTTCTGCTTGTCGGTCAGCGTCACGTCGTCCGCGGGCTTGGCCTGAAGAATATGGCTCGAGCCCTCGCCCGCCTCGGTCACGGTCAGGCCGAACTTGGCAGCCGCCTGCTTCACAGCCTCGACCTTGTGCTTGGGCACCGACCAGGTCTCGGCCTTGGTCATGCTCATGGCATGGCCGGATGCATCTCCAGCCTTCTTGACCTCGGCCATAGCGCGCGCGTCTGAAGGCCGGCCACTCTTGCCTTTGGCGTGTTTGCCTTGCAGGGGACCCTTCGAAACGATCAGATCCACACGCTCGTCCTCGGCTTGGGCAAGCGCCTGAGCCGCGGCAAGGCTGGTGCCGAGACCGAATAGAAAAGCGAGAAGAGCGCGCGAGTACGGCATGACGATACTCCTTACCAGCGCAGCGCACGGTGCCGACGCGCTGCATCAGCAGCGAAGAGCCGGACGAACGTGTGGGCTCTCCCAGATGGGAAGCCCACACGCCTGCGACTGCGCATGCTCGGTCTTACCTGGCGGACTTCGCCAGATCATCGAACAGCTGTCTGGCACTGAACTCGTCGCCAGCCTGACAGGCATCATAGGCCCGCAGGGCAAGGCGATGCACATTGGCGAGCTGGTCGCCGCCCATGGTCGCCGCAATCTGTCCCTGCTGGAACTTGTCCATGAAGCCCTTGTAGGCGGCACTGCAATCCATCTTGCCTTGCGCTGCCACCACGCCAGCCATCAGACCGAGCGCTGCAAGGCCGACCAACGTAGACCTAACCATGCAATCCTCCTGGCGTGATGGAAGGTGGAACGCCAGCCCTTGCAGACTGGTCGCCGTGGCGCGCGCCAACCTATGCGACCGGCTCACGCGGCGGCACTAGGGAGAGTCCCCACCAGCATCGGCGAAACACCCGATCCAGCACAATGGCGTGCGCGCCGGTCAAGGAGGCGTCGGGCAACGCTGCATCAGCACGCGGGCCGAGCAAGCGCAATCGCTGCCGTTCAGAAGCAGAAGATGCGGGCGCCGAGGGCGGAGAGGTCAAGCAGCAGGGCCTCGCCGCGCACCGAAATCAGGTACAGCGCGCCAAGGCAGATCAGGCCGGCAACGGCGAGCACCGCAAGCCGCACGCCCACGGGCATTGAGCCGCGCGCTGCGTCATGCCTGATCTCGCCCTGCATGCTCATGTGCGTTACGCCGGGCTCGGCTGCAGCAGCCGCGCCACCGGGCGCTCCTGGATCGGCCAGTGGATCAGCCCGGCGAACAGGCCGAGCGCGATCGATACCCACCACATAGCATCATACGACTTAGTGGCGTCGTAAAGATAGCCGGCCAGCCACAGGCCGCTGAACGAGCCGAGCTGGTGCGACAGGAACACCACCCCAAACAGCATCGACATCCAGGTCGTGCCGAAGAACGTGGCCACCAAGCTGGATGTGAGCGGCACAGTCGACAGCCAGAACAGACCAAGCAGCGTGCTGAGCCCGATCACCGTAAGCGGCGTCATCGGCAGGAACAGGAGGCCTAGGAACACGAAGCAGCGGCCAAAGTAGATTAGGCTCAGGCCGCGCCGCTTCTCGATGAAGCGTCCCGACTGGCCGGCGATATAGGTGCCGGCCAGGTTGCCGAGACCGACCATGGTCAGCGCAATAACGGCAACGCTAGCGTCGAGCCCCATGTCGGCGACGAACGCCGGCAGGTGCACCGAGTAGAACGCAACATGAAAGCCGCACACAAAAAAGCCTACGGTCAGCAGCAGGTAGCTCGGGTGGGTGAAGGCCTCCTTGAAGGCTTCGCCCAGCGACTGCGGCTTGGCGATGCCGGCATCGGCCATGGGCTTGCCACTCAACGGCAGAGCCAGCGGCAGCATGACCGACATTGTGGCGATGAGGACCAGCAGACTGGTCTTCCAGCCAAGCAATTCGATCAGAAAATGCGTGTAGGGGAAGGCGACAAAGCCGCCGATGCCGCCCGCCATGCCGAGGGAGGCGATGGCAGCGGTGCGCCGCTCGGCCGGAGCGGCACGCCCGACAGCACCAACCAGCGAGGTGATGCCGGTGCCGGCCACGCCGAAACCGAGGAACACACCACTGATCAACAGATCCGCGCCCGTCTGTGCAGTAAACATCTGGTAGGTGCCGATCATCGTGCACAGCGCACCGGTGACAACCACCCGGCCGGCTCCGTAGCGGTCGGCGATCATGCCGGCAAACACCGCACCGAGCCCCCACACCAGATTGGCAATCGCCATGGCCGTGGAGAACGGCTCACGGCCAATACCGAGCTCTTTGGTCATGGGCGGCAGATAGAGGCCCATCACCTGGCGCAAGCCCATGGCGATGCCGACGATCAAGCCGGCCGACAGGACGACCACCCAAAGCGGCCTGGCTGTGCCCGGCGCAGGCGCAACGGTCTTCTGCATTGGTGCGATTCCCTTTTCCGAGTTGCCGGGAATATACCGGCTCGGGCACGCCATGCCCGCTGAAGAATTCTAAGGACTGCTATGCCCCCGGCTCATGCGGCGCAAGCGTCCTTCGCTCCAGTTCCTGTACTTGACTGCCAGGTTCGGTCAGACCGCGGCCGATCAGTTCGATGCGCCAGGGCGGTCCCTGGATGCGATAGAGATTGTAGCGCGCCAGCGGCTCGCGCTTGTGCGGTCGGCCGAGAGACCCGGAGGGCGCGCCGACCACCGGCAGCGGCCCGCTTGACGATTGCCGCCACTCGAGCGAGTTCAGGTGATTGTGGCCGTGAATGACGAGCTCTGCGCCATGCTGCGTAAGGAGTTGCTCGAGGGCGGCCGCATCACGCAATGCCCGCGCCGGTTTGGCCTGACCTGGCAGCGGCGGGTGATGGATGAGCACAAGCCGGAACTGTCCAGCCTCACCCAGTTTGTCGAGCAGCCGGCCGAGCCGCTCGCGCTGCTCTGCCCCTACCTCACCCCAGGCCATCATCGGCGGCGTAACGACGGCAGAATTCACCCCAATCAGGGCCACCTGCCCGAGCTGGCGCACATAGGGGAAGCCGGAGTGGCCACCAGTCCAGGCCTTTCCCTGGGCGCAGGAGGCCATGTAGGCGGCCCAGCGATCAGTGCCAGGATCGCGGCGCAGGCGCCCATAGATGTCGTGATTGCCGGGGATGACGCTCACAGCATGCGGCTCGCCGATGCTGCGCAGCCAATCGAGGCCGTGCATCAGCTCGGCCGGCAAACCGATATTGGCAAGATCGCCGGTGACCACGATGTGATCGGGCACGTGCTGGCGCAGGTCGGCCACCAGCCGGTCGAGCACCTCGCGCTGATAGGCGTTGCGGCGGTTCCTCTGCCAGTTGACGTAGCCGGTCAGCCGCTTGAGGCTCCAATGGCGCGGGGTGAAGCCGCGGATCGGCCCTAGGTGCACGTCGGTCAGGTGGGCGACGGTGAGCAGCTTCGGCATCGGTGGTCAGTTGGCGTGAGGTCCAGACAGGGCGCCAGCAGTATCGCCTTCGCGTGTGCTTGCCAATTCACCTGGGTGCGGGACATGGCAGCCCGCAAAGCCTAAGTGCTTCCATCGCGGTCGATCTGCCTCTATGACGCGGCAGCCAGTGCCAACTCATGCCTCTCCCGTCACGCCATGGTTACAAACCGCCTCCTGGTCAAAGCGATGCAGCGCTACTGGCGCTTCACCCGCGGCCTCACCATGGGCGCCCAGGGCATGGTTCTGGATGAGCAGCAGAGGGTATTGCTGGTGCGACACGGCTATCGACCGGGCTGGCACATGCCTGGCGGCGGCGTTGAAAAAAGCGAGACAATCGCCGAGACGCTGGCCCGCGAGTTGCGGGAGGAAGTCGGCGTGGAGCTGACAGCCGAGGCGGAGCTGTTCGGCGTCTACTCTCATTTCGACAGCTTCCCCGCCGACCACATCGCCCTGTTCATCGTGCGCGACTGGCGTCAGCCGAACGTGCCGCCTCCCAACCGCGAGATCGCCGAGCAGCGCTTTTTCGCCGCCGACGGCCTGCCGGATGACACCACCCGGGGCACGCTGCAGCGTATCGCCGAGGTACTGGGCGGCGCGCCGAGGAGCGAGAAATGGTAGTCGCCGTTCGCGAGGTGCGTCCCGAGGATGGCGCGCAGATTTCGGCCCTGCATGCACGCGCCTTCGGGCCTGGCCGCTTCGCCCGTACCGCCTACCGCATACGCGAAGGCGCCGGCGCCTTCTCGCGCTACTGCCGCGTCGCCCTGATCGACGGGCGCATCATTGCCGCCGTCCGCTTCACGCCGATCAGCATCGGCGGGAAGGATGGGGCGCTGCTGCTCGGCCCCCTCGCCGTCGACCCTGAGTTTGCCAACCGCGGGCACGGGCGTGGCCTGGTGCGCGATGGCATGGATGCTGCGCGCGCCGACGGGCTCGGCCTTGTCCTGCTGGTCGGCGACGAGCCCTACTATGCCAGGCTCGGCTTCGTGCGCGTGCCTGCGGGCCACATCACCCTGCCGGGGCCCGTCAACCCGCAGCGCCTGCTGGCCGCCGAGCTGACTCCAGGACGGCTCGCCCACTACCGCGGACTGGTGTGCGCATCGGCGCAGCGGGCAACCCGTAATTAAACTCGTTGCGCAACTTAGAGTTAATTCTGATCTGCCTGCGTCGGCGCTGGGGGCATTGCGCGATAGAAGATCATGACGGTTGCCCGCACGTACCTGCAAGTTGCAGCTCTTACTCTGGTCGGCCTCATCGCCCTGATCCCCGGCGCCGTCAGCGCCGAGATCAAGGTGCACGGCGCCACCACTGTCACCTATGGACTGATGCGCCCGTACCAATCGGAGATCGAGGCGCTGGCCGGAGTGAAGCTGGCAATATTGCCGAGCAGCACCAGTCACGGCCTGACTGATCTCGTCCAAGGCAAGGCCGACATCGCCATGCTGGCCGAGCCGCTCGCAGACATCGCCGCAGTCATGAACACCCGGCAGCCGGGCTTCATCGACGTGGCCAACTATGTCGGACGGCATGTCGCCGACGCCTATGTGCAGATCATCGTGCACCCCCGCAATCCGCTGCACACCCTCAGCAACGCCCAGTTGGCCGATGTCTTGTCCGGGCGCATCCAAAATTGGTCCGAGATCGGTGGCGCAAACGAGCCCGTGCTCGTGGTCGCCGAGCCGACCAGCTCGCCGCATCGCCTGATCAAAGACGCCCTGCAGATAGGGTGAACCAGTTCGCCGCGCAGATCACTGCCGCCAGCGGCGACATCAAGGCCGAGTTGGCCCAACTCGCGACCAACAATCGCGTCGTTAGCGAGGCCATGCTTCACGACATCCGCGCCGCGCGCCTGGAAATGGATCAGGCCGCGCAGCGCATCCTCGATGCCGCGCGCAGTTTCTCGCAGACGGCGGCGCTCGAATTGGTACACGGCCCATTCGAGAGCGCCTCGGTAAAGCTTTTCGTTTTGCTCGATGCGGTCGGTCGCAACGTGGACCGGATCGTGGAGGAAGCGCGCCAGCGCCTGCGCGACGGTTCGCAGTGGGCCTGGAGCCTGACGACGCTCGCACTCATCGCAGCGCTGGCCGCGATAGGCTTTGGCCTGTGGCTGATACGCCGACAGCTGGTGCAGCCGATCCTCGGGCTGACCGGCGACGTGCTGCGCATTCGCGAGAGCGGCCGCCTCGATCTGGAGCCCGATGCGACCCTATCGGGCCGCCGTGACGAGGTCGGCACGCTCGCCACCTCCTTCTACGCGATGCTGGGCGAGCTAGCCGGGGCGCGCCGCCAGCTCATTGCCACATCGGAAGCGGAGATCGCCAAGCAGGCCGGGCGGCTGCAGACCGCTCTCTCGAATATGGCACAGGGCCTCTGCTTGTTCGACAAGGAGCAGCGTGTCGTAGTTGCCAACCAGCGCTACGCCGACATGTACGGACTGCCGCCCGAGTCCGTGCAGCCCGGCACCACGCTCAGGGAGATCCTGCAGGCCCGCATCGCTCGGGGCGTCTATAATGATGCCGAAGGCCAGAAATTTGTCGAGCAAGGGGTTGCCGGTTTTCACCGCGAGGTCAGCGCGGTCCTCTCGCTTGCCGACGGGCGGTTCATCGCGGTCATGCGCAGACCGCTCGCCAACGGCGGCTTGATCAGTACGCACGAGGACATCACCGAACGCCAAAGGCTGCACGCCCAGGTCGAAAAGCAGAACCACCTGCTCACCGAGCACGAGAAGCTTCTGCAGTTGCAGAACCTGCAGTTCGACGCCGCCCTCGCCAACATGTCGCAAGGGCTTTGCATGTTCGATGCCGAGCAGCGCCTGGTGGTCTGCAACGACCGCTACCTGCATTTATACGGGCTGCGGCGCGAGCAGGTGACGCTCGGCAAGACCACACTGCGCGACATCGTGCTGATGCGCATCGACAACGGCCTCTATGCGGGTGCCACGCCTGCCGAATACATGCGCGAGCGCACGGCTCCCATCGTAGCCGCGTCGGATGTTACCCACGTGCTGAGCGACGGGCGGGTGATAGCTATCTCGCGCCGGCCGATGCCGAACGGGGGCTGGGTCCCGACGCACGAGGACATCACCGAGCGGCGGCGCTCGGAGGCCAAGATCGCGCACATGGCGCGGCACGATGCCCTGACGGATCTGCCCAACCGCATGCTCCTGCGAGAGAAACTAGAGGAAGCCCTGAGCGACGAGCGGCACGAGGATCGCTCGCTGGCCGTGCTCATGCTCGACCTCGATCGCTTCAAGGAAGTGAACGACACCCTCGGACACCCGGCGGGCGATGCCCTGCTGAAGGATGTAGCCGGCCGCCTGCGTGGCTGCGCGGGAGACGGATATGGTGGCGCCTGGGCGGAGACGAGTTCGCCATCGTTCAGTGTGTCAGGGATCCCGCCGGCCAAGCGGTCGTGCTGGCCAAACGCATTCTCGAAGTCCTACAGGCTCCGTTCGACTTGGGCGGGCACCAGGCCTCCATCGACACGAGCATCGGCATAGCCTTGGCACCAGCCGACGGCAGCGATGCCGATTGCCTCATGAAGAACGCGGATCTCGCGCTCTACCGCTCCAAGAGCGAAGGGCGCGGCACCTACCGCTTCTTCGAGCCGGAGATGGACCAACGCATGCAGGCCCGCCGCCGTCTCGAGCAGGACCTGAGAAACGCGCTGCTCAAGGGCGAGTTCTCGGTCAATTACCAGCCTCTCATCAATCTCGAGCACGACGAAGTTTGCGGCTGCGAAGCCCTGATCCGCTGGCAGCTTCCCGAGCGCGGCGACGTGCCACCGACCGACTTCATCCCGCTGGCCGAGGAAACCGGCCTCATCGTTCCGATCGGCGAGTGGGTGTTGCGCCAGGCATGCAAGGACGCCTCCGCATGGCCCGAGCATCTAAAGATCGCCGTCAACGTCTCGCCGGCCCAATTCCGTTCGCGCAACCCGGCGGACATGGTCATCAACACGCTGGCCGCAGCCGGATTGTCGCCGCAGCGGCTCGAGTTGGAGATCACGGAAACCGTGATGCTGGAGGACGAGGAAGAAGCGTTCGGCACGCTCAGGCGGCTGCATGACATTGGCGTGCGCGTCGCGCTGGACGATTTCGGCACGGGCTATTCGTCGCTGAGCAACCTGCGCAAGTTCCCGTTCGACAAGATCAAGATCGACCGCAGCTTCGTCAGCGATCTGTCGTCGGCCAATGTCGATGCGCTGGCCGTGGTGCGTTCCGTGGCCCGCCTTGGCGTCACACTGGGCATGGCTACGACCGCCGAAGGTGTCGAGACCAGGGAGCAGATGCACAAAGTGCGAGCCGAAGGCTGCACGGAAATGCAGGGCTTCTATGTCTGCGCGCCGGCCCCCGCCGAGGAGATCACCCGCCTGCTCAGGACGTCAGTGCGCAAACCGGCCAGCGCGGCTTAGTTGAATAGCTCAAGCACTGCCTCTCGCGCTCATCCTCGAGCTTTGTCTCAAGGTCCAACCCTCCACGCATACCACCCCCCCTCCACACGGCCCGAGCACCGTTAAGGCCCTCGGTAGATCTGGAAGCGAAGCTGGGCCGCTCCCAAAGGAGCGGCCCACACAGACGAGAGGCAGGCGCGTTGTTGACTATTTCATCGGAGCGTGAGCATGCGAAGGCTCGTCGCGACCCCACTTGTACGTCAAGGCGAGACGAGCCGAATGCGTAGACGGCTCAACGGTGATGCCCTCGAAGAGCACCGTTTCACTGTCGAACTGGCTGAAGCGGTATTCCGCACGTAGGTTCCAGCCGCCAACCAGCTGACTCTCGACGCCGGCACCAACGAAATAGCCCTTGAAGTCCGGCACGCTGAGGTTGATGCCCTTCAGATCGAACTCGGTCTGCGTATAGCCCACCGTGCCATACCACAGGGTGGTCGGGCTCGAAAGTACGCCGAGGCGTGCACCTACTGACAACGTATCCTTCTGCTCGGCCGAGAAGCTGGCCAAACCGATCGACAGGTCGCTGGACACATTGGAGGCGAAATCATAGTCGGCGAAAATGCCGCCAACGATGCGCGAGGTCAGCATGCGGTCGTAGCCGACCACAACCGTGCCAAACACGCCTTCCCCGCCAACGCCGTCGAAACCGACGAAATCACCGAACGAGACGTCGTGCACGACAGAGGCCGCACCAGCGCCGATACCGATGTAGAACCCGGTCCAGGGACGCGCCGCATCACAGCACGAGGCGGCTTTGCGAGAGCCCATTCCGTCGGCCAGCGCCGCGCCGCTCAGCAGCGTCAGGCCCCCAACCAACCCAAGCATCATCCTGTACATTCGTATTCCCCCATTTTCTCGTTCACGCATCGCACGCAGGCTCCCGTGCGGGGCCCCGCAGGGACCCTCGTCATTCGGGACAGCAGGCTTGAGCAATCAGCCGAGCACAGGCGCGCAATAGCTACCGATTCGGTGCAAGATGGAAGTAAGCGGAATTGTGATGTTGGCTATCTGATGTTGGATTACCACAGCGACCACGCGGGGCAGCGACCGCCCGTTTCGGAACGGGCGGCAGCCGGCCCAGAGCGCGTTGCGCATGCAGCTGATCGTGGTTTATGCGCTCAGTTCTCGAACGGATCGCGCATGAGGATAGTGTCGTTACGCTCGGGGCTGGTGGACAACAGCGTCACCGGACACTCGATCAGCTCCTCAATCTGGCGCACGTACTTGACGGCCTGTGCTGGCAGGTCGGCCCAGCTGCGCGCCCCGCGCGTCGATTGCGTCCAGCCCTCGAACGTCTCGTAGACCGGCTTGACGCGCGCCTGGGCATTGTGGCCGGCCGGCAGGCTGTCGATGCGCTCGCCGTCCAACGTGTAGCCGATGCACACCTTGATCTCGTCGAAGCCGTCGAGCACATCGAGCTTGGTCAGCGCGATGCCGTCGATGCCCGACACCTTGCAGACCTGCCGCACCAGGCAGGCATCGAACCATCCGCAGCGGCGCTTGCGGCCCGTCACCACGCCGAACTCCTGCCCGCGCTCGCCGAGCTTGGCGCCGATGGCATCGGTCAGCTCAGTGGGAAACGGCCCCGAGCCGACGCGTGTCGTATAGGCCTTGGCGAGCCCCAGCACGTAGCCGATGGCGCGCGGACCCATGCCGGAGCCGGTTGCTGCCTGCGCCGCCACCGTGTTGGACGACGTCACGAACGGATAGGTGCCGTGGTCGACGTCGAGCAGGGCGCCCTGTGCGCCTTCGAACAAAATGCGCTTGCCGGCGCGGCGCGCGCCATCGAGCAGCGCCCACACGTTGGCGACATAAGGTAGGATGCGCGGCGCGATCTCGCGCAGCTCGGCCTCGAGTTTGTCCCGTTCGATCTCGGGCTTGCCAAGCCCGCGCCGCAACGCATTGTGGTGCACCAGCAGCCGATCGATCTTGGGGCCGAGCGTGCCCAGATTCTTGAGATCCTGCGCGCGGATCGCCCGGCGGCCTACCTTGTCTTCATAGGCCGGTCCGATGCCGCGCCCCGTGGTGCCGATCTTGCCCTCCCCGGCCGCGCTCTCGCGCAGCTGGTCGAGCTCGCGGTGCAGTGGCAGGATCAGCGTGGCGTTCTCGGCGACCCGCAGGTTGGCGGCATCGACCTTCACGCCCTGCGCCTCGAGCCGGCCGATCTCATCGCTGAGCGCCCAGGGGTCGATGACCACGCCGTTGCCAATCACCGACAGCTTGCCGGGACGCACTACGCCCGAGGGCAGCAGCGATAGCTTGTAGGTCTGGTTGCCGATCACCAGCGTGTGGCCGGCGTTATGCCCACCCTGAAAGCGCACCACCACGTCGGCGCGCTCCGACAGCCAGTCGACGATCTTGCCCTTGCCCTCGTCACCCCACTGGGCGCCGACCACCACCACGTTTGCCATCGGTATGCGTGCCTCTGGTCCGCCGGCCAACCCAAGGCGGGAGGCCTATAGCAGGCGCACGTATAGCGCCCCTGGCGCCCCGGTGCCAGCAATGGCGCCACCGATGACTGTCATCCCGGCCCGAGCGAAGCACGGAGCCGGGATCCAGGGCTCAGGCAAGGCGGACGGACGGGCTGGTCCCAGCTATTCGCTGACGCGATTTCCGGCATGACCGGCTGCCCGGTCAGTTCCCGTAGATCACCTTCTTGGCGGACGGCCACGTGACGCGGTAACCGTGCTCGATAACCTTCTCCTCGTCCGGCTCGAGCTTCATCTCCCAAGACACCACGCCGCGCTTGTCGTCGAGGTTCTGCTTGGTCGGTGCCGTCTTGCCCGTCACCTCGACCTTGATGTCGGCATTCTGCGAGACGGGCACCTGATCCAGCACCACCAGATTGATGGGCCGCTCACGCAGGTTCTTGACGGTCATGCGGAAATTGCGCGTGTCCGTCTTCGACGAGGTGATAATTCCGGACTCGCCGCGCTTCTCCTCGGCAATGGCATGGCGCACTTTCACCGAGTCGTCCACGCCGAAGCCCAGCTCGTGCTCCTCGCCCGGCGCCAGCAGCGGCAGGCGTCCGCTGCCCACGAACGTAGCGTCGCGGAACAGCGAGACCGGTCCGGGCAGGATCGGCGTGCCGCGCGCAATGGTCAGCTTGGCATACAAGTAGGCCTTCTCGTCGCGCTTGGGCACAGTGCGCACCGTCAGGGCGGGATCAAGCGCCATGTCGTCGATCTGCACGCGCTTCATCTCGCCCGTGGCCGGCACCGTGGCGCGGCCCGGAATGCCATAGACGGCCTGGAAGCCTTGCGTGTCGACCGTCGCACGCACCTCCTCGGCGGTCGTTTGCGCAACAGCCCGGTCGCGGCGTCCGTCCTCATCCTCGCTGACGGCAACACGCGCTTGGCCAACGCCGCGCGACATGGCGGTCGGCGCGAGTTCGCTGCGCGGACGCACGATGACGTCGCCCTCGTAGTCGACGGTCATCGTACCAAGCTGCGGAGCCGCGGTGCCGGCACCAGGCCGTGCCGTCGACAGTGACAGCGCCACATTGTCCCAGATCTCGCCAGTGCGCTGCTGGATACTGGCGCGGCGCACCAGTTGCAGTTGGGGTGCCTGGGCCTTCGTGCCGGTGGCGAGGCGCGCGTCATAGAAGGGCGTCCAGGACGCACTCGTCACCTGGTAGCGGATGACGAGGTCGGCATCGAGCGCCGCACCGGCGTTGACGAACACCTTGACCTCGGTGCGCTCCTGCTGCGTCGGCGCAACCTGAGCGAGTTTGCCTTCCAGGTCCCGGATCTGCAGGTCGACCTCGCGGATCTTGACTTGCGTGTCGAGGATGATCTTTTGCGCCTCAGCGATGCGCTGGCCGATCATGGCATAGAGCTGCGCCCAGTCGGGCTGCACCACGCCACCACCGTTGGCGGGCGCGGACTTGGTCGGAAGTTGCGTCAGGTTGTTGATGAGTGTCTTCTGCGTCTCTGCCGCTTCAACAGCTGCACTCAGTTGCGCGCGCTCGTCGCGCAGCTTCTCGATGGCATCCTCGATGCGCTTGCGCTCGGTGGCGGCGACCGCCTCATCCGTGCTCGGTACCTTGACGCGGCGCGTGTCGACCGAGCCGATCTCGAGTCGGCCGGAGGCCTTGCCCTCGACGCGAATCGAGCCGGTCACCGCATTGTTCGGCAGGTCGTTGAACAGGATGACGTGCTCGCCCCGCTCCATCTTCACCTTGCCGACGCGCGTCACCTCGGCGCCTTGCGGATAGACCGTAACGCTCTCGATTTTCGAGGCGCCTTTGATGTCCGCAGCATGCGCCCCTGTTGCAATAAGAGGCAATAGCGCCAGTGCAATCTGCCAACGCATGGAATGGCTCCTCCTTCGATGGCCGCCGGCAATTGCGGCCGCCGATCTTCAATCCCGGTTCATGTCGCAACTTGGGCGCCGGCGCGCCGGAATTTCGGCTGCCGGATTACAAGTGCGCAAGGTTGACCTGGCACAAGAACGGTGCAGGTCGGCGAAATCCGGCGCCTGTCGCCGTCCAAGAGCCGTGCAGGTGCGCAACAGCGCTCCGTTGATCTCGCACGCACCCGGCCGGCGATCACTGTGGCGGCGCTGATGCGGGCCGACGCGCGGCTGCGCAAGGAGTTTCCCGTTCTTCACGCTGCCGGTGCTGATCATGCACGGCACGCACGACGGCGAGGATCCGTCAGTGCAGGCAGGTCTTCTCCGACACGGCCGGCACCAAGGACAAAGCCCTGAAGCTCTACAAGGAGCCCCACGCACCTCCTCGCCGATGTCGGCAAAGGTGATGGCGGACATCGTGGCCCGGACCGACACGCCAATCCCGCCAGCCTGACGCGACCGGCCTCTATTGGTTCGTGGACGCTAAGAGCTCGGCTCTAACCGAGGTGAGGCTGTCGGGGAGCGTTCCCGCGCATTGGGCACCTCTTGCCCGAAGGGCAAGGACCCCAACTCAGCGCACCCATTGAACTTGATCTCTCATCAAATTCGTGCGCTCCGATCGGGGACGCAAGTGGAGAGGTTTCGTGCGCTTCACTTCGCTGCGGTTGCGGAGACAGGCTCTAGAACGCCAGCCGGTTCACACGCACCACCTGCGGCAACGCCCGCACCTTGGCCATCACCTCGTCCGATACCGGCTCGTCGACGGCCACGATGCAGATGGCGTCACCGCCCGGCTTGTCACGGCCGAGGTTGAGCGTGGCGATATTCACCTGCGCCTCACCCATCACCATGCCGAAGCGGCCGATGAAACCCGGCTTGTCAGCGTTGCGCACGAACAGCATGTGCGGCGCCAGCTCGAACTCCATGCCGATGTCGCGCACCTGGATGATGCGCGGGCGCCCGTCGGAGAATACGGTGCCGGCCAACGAGCGATCGTACTCGTCGGTCCGGACCGTCAGCTTGATATAGCTCTCGAAGGCGCCATCCTGGCCGCGTGTCACCTCCTCGAGCCGTATGCCACGCTCCTTGGCGTTAAGCGCGGCGGACACCATGTTGACGTCAGCCAGCAGCGGCCGCAGCACACCCGCCAGTGCCGCCGCAGTCAGCGGCTTGGTGTTCAAGGTGGCCACATCGCCCGAGTACTCGATGCGGATCCCCTTAATGGAGGTCTCCGTGAGCTGGCCGGCAAACGAACCGAGCTGCTCGGCAAGCTTCACCCACGGCCTGAGGCGCGGTGCCTCCTCGGCGGTGATGCTCGGGAAATTCACCGCGTTGGAGATGGCCCCCTTCAGCAGGTAGTCCGACATCTGCTCGGCAACCTGCAGGGCGACGTTCTCCTGCGCCTCGCCTGTCGCGGCCCCCAAATGCGGCGTGCAGATCACGTTCGGCAGGCCAAACAGCACGCTGTCCTTGGCGGGCTCCACTTCGAACACGTCGAGCGCCGCGCCCGCCACATGCCCCGACTTCAGCGCGGCCGCCAGAGCGCGCTCATCGATGAGCCCGCCGCGCGCGCAGTTCACGATGCGCACGCCCTTCCTGGTCTTGGCGAGCGCCGCCCCATCCAGGATATTGCGTGTCTTATCGGTCAACGGCGTATGCAGGGTGATGAAATCGGCGCGCTTCAACAGCTCGTCAAGCTCGACTTTTTCGACGCCCAGCTCTACGGCGCGCTCAGGCGACAGGAAGGGATCAAACGCGATCACCTTCATCTTGAGGCCGATGGCGCGGTCGGCCACGATCGAACCGATATTGCCGCAGCCGATCACGCCCAGCGTCTTGGCATACAGCTCAACGCCCAGGAACTTGGATTTCTCCCATTTGCCGGCCTGCGTGGAGCGGTCGGCCTCCGGGACCTGGCGGGCCAGCGCCATCAGCAGCGCCATGGCGTGCTCGGCAGTAGTAATGGAATTGCCGAAGGGCGTGTTCATCACGATGATGCCCTTGGCGGTTGCAGCCTTGACGTCGATGTTGTCGACGCCGATGCCGGCGCGGCCGATCACCTTCAGGCTGGTGGCGGCGGCGATGATTTTCTCGGTGGCCTTGGTGGCAGAGCGGACGGCCAGGCCATCGTAGTCCTTGATGATCTTTTCCAGCTCCTCCTTGGCGAGCCCCACCTTCACGTCGGCGGCGATGCCGCGCTCCTTGAAGATGGCGACGGCGGCGGCAGATAGCTGATCGGCGATCAGTACGCGGGGTGCAGACATGCAATGCGCTCCGGTTAAGGGATTGCCTCTTCCCACTCCTTCCGTGCGGACGGGGTTAGGGTAAGGGGCAGGAGCTTGCGCCGACGTGGCATGTGTCGCTGCCCCTCACCCCGACCCTCTCCCGGCAAGCGGGGCAAGGGGGATGTGTCGGACTAGGCAGCCTTGGCGAGGCCGGCCTTGGTCTGGGCGAAGGCCCAGTCGAGCCACGGCGTCAGGGCTGCGAGGTCGGCCGCCTCCACCGTCGAGCCGCACCAGATGCGCAAGGCCGGCGGCCCATCGCGATGGCCGGCGATGTCGTAGGCCGCCTTCTCCTTGGCGAGCGACGCCTCGAGTTGCTTGACGAATGCCCACTGTGCCTCGAGTGGCAGTTTGGCGATGGCCGGATCGGCGATCTTCATGCACACCGACGTATTGGAGCGTGTCACCGGGTCCGCCGCCAGGTTCTCGATCCAGGGCGTCTTGGCGATCCAGTCGTAGAGCACCTTGGCGTTGGCGTCGGCCCGCCCAACCAGCGCCTGCACCCCGCCGATGGCCTCGGCCCATACGAGCGTATCGAGGTAATCCTCCACGCACAGCATCGACGGCGTATTGACCGTCTCGCCCTCGAATACGCCGGTCATCAGTTTGCCGCCCTTGGTCAGGCGGAAGATCTTGGGCAACGGCCACGGCGGCGTATAAGTCTCGAGCCGCTCCACGGCGCGCGGCGACAGGATCAGCATGCCGTGCGCAGCTTCGCCTCCCAGCGCCTTCTGCCAGGAGTAGGTGAGAACATCGACCTTCGACCAGTCGATGGCCTGCGCGAACACAGCGGAGGTCGCATCTACAAACGTCAGGCCGGCGCGGTTGGCCGCAATCCAGTCACCGTTCGGCACGCGCACGCCCGATGTCGTGCCGTTCCAGGTGAACAGCACATCGCGCTCGAAATCGACCTTGGCGAGATCAGGCAGCTGGCCGTACTCGGCCGTCGTCGCCTTGAAGTCCTTGAGCTTGAGCTGGTTGGCAGCATCCGTCACCCAGCCCTGGCCGAAGCTCTCCCAGGCCAGCGCCTCGACGCCGCGGGCGCCCAGCATGCTCCACATGGCCATCTCGAAGGCGCCGGTGTCGGAGGCCGGCACGATGGCGGCGAGATAGCCCGGCGGCAGGCCCAGCAGCGCCTTGGTCTTGTCGATGGCGAGCTTCAGGCGCGCCTTGCCGTCCTTGGCGCGATGCGAGCGGCCCAAGAATGCGTTTTCAAGGGCTTTGAGAGACCAGCCGGGGCGCTTTGCGCAGGGGCCGGAAGAAAAGCAGATATTGCCCGGCCGTTTGGCCGGTTTGGTCGCGGTGGTCATGTGCCTACCCTTCCAGATAGCTGCTCCTCGTTGGGGAGGAGTGTCCCGTCGCGGGGTCTAGGCAAGTCGCCGAGCCTTGTCAATCCGAGCACAGGCTGCGGCCGCTGCCGCGACGGCAAAAGGGCGGACACGACGCCCGCCCTTCCGCCATGCCCGAGGAGAACGCTGGCTACCCAATGTTGTAGCGCAGACCGATGCGCGCCTGGTGCTCCCAGGTGCCCGAGGGTGATGCGCGAGCTGCTGAACGACAGGCCGCCGACGCTCGTCACGAGATCGATCTCGCCCAGCTAGAGGGCACGATAATTCACGTCGACCAGCCAATGCTGGTCGATAGCAAGGGTGGTGCCGGCCGTCAGCGCGGCCGCCAGCGAGACGCCCGTCCCCTTGTCGTTGAACGTCGTCGTTTGCGACATGCCGTTGGATGCCGCCGCATAGTCGATGTAGGTGCGGGTGGCATCGTAGTAGACGAAGCCGAGGCTGGCGCCGACATACGGTGTGAAGAAACCGCGCGGCAGCAGATCCCAGTACACGTTCGCCAGGATCACGGCATTGTTGATGCTGACCTTGTCGGTCACCAGACCGTTGACGATCGTACCGCCGCTATCGGACGCATAGCTGTAGGTGGCCTGCGATTTCACATCGGCACTGCTGCGGAAATCGACCGTCAGGTCGCCGCGCAAGCGCGGCGTGAAGTACGCGCCGTAGCCAACCGTACCGAGGAACACGCCGTCGCCCTTGGCGTCGCCCCCACCGATGAACCCGGCGCCACCAAATCCGAATGGCGAAGTGGCGAGGAATGGCAGCGCATCGCCACCGTACAGAGCACCGTTCTCGCGGTA
>DASTOW010000341.1:0-2301 GCA_035762425.1 Hyphomicrobiaceae bacterium
TCAACATCGGCGTCGGCGAAGCGCGCGGGCAGCTGCCTCACCTGACCGATCGCGAGTTGTTGGCGAAGCTCGACATTCCGGCCGGCTCGCACCAAGCCTATATGCTGAGTTCGGCCGACTACGAGGCGCTGGCGCGCACCTATGGTCGGGTTGGCGGCATGGATCGCATGGCAACCGTCGTCAAGGCGGTGCGGGCCGAGCGCGGCTCCGAGCGGGTGCTGCTGCTGGACGGCGGAGATACGCTGCAGGGCTCCTACACCGCGCTGCAGTCGAAAGGCGGCGACATGGTCGCCGTGATGCGCCAGCTCGGCATCGAGGCGGCCACTGGCCACTGGGAATTCACCCTGGGCGCCGATCGTGTCAGCGAGCTGTTCGGCAAAGCCGGTGCGGTGGGCTCAGCTGGTGTGCCGTTTTTGGCCGGCAACGTGCGCGACACCGATTTCGGCGATCCGATCTTTGATGGCATGCGCCTGTTCGAGAAGGGTGGCGTCAGTATCGCTGTGATCGGCCAGGCCTTCCCCTATACGCCGATCGCCAACCCGCGCTGGATGATGCCGGACTGGACCTTCGGCATTCGCGAGGACGATCTGCGTCGGGCCGTCGCCAACGCACGCGGGCTCGGCGCCCAGGTCGTCGTGCTGCTGTCGCACAACGGCTTCGATGTCGACCGCAAGTTGGCGCGGCGGGTCGAGGGCATCGATGTCATCCTGACCGCGCATACGCATGATGCTCTGCCGGCGCCGGTGAAAGTCGGTCGCACGCTACTGATCGCCTCGGGCTCGCACGGCAAATTCCTGTCGCGGCTCGATCTGGACGTTGTGGGCGGTCGCGTCACGGACTTCGCCTACAAGCTCATCCCGATCCTGGCCGATGCCATCGAGCCGGACCCAGACATGGCGCGTCTGATCGCCGAGATTCGCGCGCCGCACGAGGCCATGCTGGCGACCGAGCTGGCGCGTAACCAAGCCCTGCTGTTCCGCCGGGGCACCTTCGGCGGCACGCTCGATGATCTGATCTGCGATGCCCTGCTGACGGTGCGCGAGGCCGAGATTGCCCTGTCGCCGGGCTTCCGCTGGGGCGGCACGCTGCTGCCGGGCCAAGCCGTCACCTGGGAGGATGTCTACAACGCCACCGCCATCAGTTATCCCGCGGCCTACCGCGTGCGGATGCAGGGCGAGATGATCAAGACCATCCTTGAGGACGTCGCCGACAACCTGTGCAGCCCGGACCCCTATTACCAGCAGGGCGGCGACATGGTGCGCGTCGGCGGCTTGAGCTTCACCGTCAATGTCGATGCGCCGATGGGCCGGCGCATCGCCGACATGCGACTAACGGCGACCAGTGTGCCGATCGAGGCAGGCAGAGACTACGTCGTGTCGGGGTGGGGATCGGTGAACCAGGCCGTCGAGGGCCCCCCGGTCTGGGATGTCCTGGCAACCTATCTCAAGGACCGGCCGGCCATTACCGCGCGCAGAGGGCAGGCGGTCGGCTTCGTGCGTGCGTCGCCTTGAGCGCTGCGGTCTCTTGCCGGAGCCGGGCTTTCGTCCTACCTCGGCAGGGTGATGCTGACACAGATCTATATCCACCTGGGTGTGGCGCTGGCGGGGCTGGTGAGCTTTCTGTCGCCGTGCGTGCTGCCCCTGGTGCCGCCCTATCTCGGCTATCTCGGCGGCACCACCATCGAGGAGATGACCGGCCGCGAGACGGTCGATGCGGGCCCGTGGCGACGGGTGGTGTTGGCGTCCGTCTGCTTTGTGCTCGGCTTTACGACGGTGTTCGTCATGCTGGGCGCCGGCGCTTCGCTGTTTGGACAATGGCTGCAGACCTACAAGGCGCAACTGGCTGTCGTAGCGGGCAGCATCATCATCCTGTTTGGCCTGCATTTCCTAGGCCTGCTGCGCATTACGCTGCTTTACCGGGACGCGCGCCTGCGCGCCAACGTCGAGCGTGCCAGTCTTGCCGGCGCCTACGTGATGGGATTGGCGTTCGCGTTCGGCTGGACGCCGTGCATTGGGCCGGTGCTGGCGACAGTGCTGACGTTGGCAGCGAGCGAGGCCACGCTCGGCGCTGGCGTGCGCCTGTTGCTCGTCTATTCGCTGGGGCTAGGCGTGCCGTTCGTGCTGGCGGCCGTTGCGATCGGTCCGTTCCTCGGCTTCGTGCAGCGGTTTCGCCATCACTTGCGCCGTGTTGAGATGGCCATGGGCGCGGTGCTGGTGCTGACGGGCGTGCTGATGCTGACCGGATCGCTCAATCTGATGGGCGTGTGGCTGCTCGAGAACCTGCCCGTGCTGGGCCGCATCG
>DASTOW010000342.1:0-5063 GCA_035762425.1 Hyphomicrobiaceae bacterium
CGATCGCTCGACACGCGCCACCGCCCAGATCGAGGCCTCATAGAGCAGGATGGTCGGCAACGCCATGGCGATCATGCTGAACGGGTCGGGCGGCGACAGGATGCCGGCCGCTGCCGTGATGGCGACGATGGCATAGCGGCGGAAGTCCCTCAGGTTCTGCGCCCCGATGATGCCGGCCTGCGCCAGCAGGGTCAGCACCACGGGGAGCTGGAACATCACGCCGAAGCCCAGGATCAGCGTCATGATCAGCGACAGGTACTCGCTGACCTTGGCCTGCAGGTGGATCTCGACCTGCCCGCCCGTCTGCTCCATGGACAGGAAGAACTTCATCGCCAGCGGCATGACGATGAAATAGACGACCATCGCCCCTAGGATGAACAGCAAGAAGGTGGCGAACAGGTAGGGCCGGAACGCCTGGCGCTCGTTCTTGTAGAGGCCCGGCGCCACGAATTTGTAGACCTGCGTGGCGATGATTGGGAAGGCCAGGAACACGGCGCCGAACAGCGCCAGCTTCAGCTTGGTGAAGAAGAACTCGTGCGGGGCGGTGTAGATCATCTCGATCTTCTGGCCCTCGCCGCGCGCCACCTGGTACGGCCAGACCAGCAGGTTGTAGAGGTCGGAGGCGAAGGCAAAGCAGATGACGAAGCCGATGCCGACGCCGATCAGGGCGTAGATCAGCCGCGTGCGCAGCTCGATCAGATGGTCCATCAAAGGCGCCTTCGACGCCTCCACCTCATCGTGCCCTTCGCGGTTGACGCTTTCCTGCACGGCTTAGGCCCCCGGCTTGTCGGGAGCATGCGCGGGCTGACCTGCGGTCTTGACCGCCGGCTCCGGCTCTTGGGGATGCGACGCGCCGTTGAGCGGCGTCGTCGCAGCCGATGCGCCGCCGCTCGCCACCTCCAGCAGGGGATCGGCGGGCGTGCTGGCATCCGCTGTGGCGTTCTGGACGGGATCCTGCATGGCCGTATCGACGCTGGCGCGGGCCGCATCCACCTCGTTGTGCACGGTCTGCTCAGCCGAGCGGATGCTGGCCTCGGTATCCCTGCCGATCGTCTCCACCTCTTTCTTGAGGGCCTCCAGTTCGCTGTCGCGCATAGCCTCGTCGAACTGGGCGCGGAACTCGTTGGCGTGCCTGCGGATGATGCCCATGTACTTGCCGAGCGTACGCAGCAATCCCGGCAGCTCCTTCGGACCGATGACGAGTAACGCCACGATGCCAAGGATCAGCAGTTTGCTGGACGTGAAATCAAACATCCGCTCAACCCACAGGTCGTCCTGATGCACATCGGCGCGCCCAACCAAGCGCGCCGCCCGTAGCCCTGGTTAGGACGCCGCCCCGGCACTAGCCGGCCTTCTTGGTCTCCGTGGCGGCGGTCTGCACGGGCTTTGCCGCCGTGGCCTCGATCACCTTCGGCGCTTCGTCCTTCTTGGGAGCCTCGTCCTTCTTGACGGTCTCCTCGTCCTCGGACATGCCCTTCTTGAAGCTCTTGATACCCTTGGCCACGTCACCCATGATTGACGAAATCTTGCCGCTGCCGCCAAACAGCAGGAGGGCAACGGCCAGGAAGATCAGCCAGTGCCAGACGCTCAAGCCACCCATGTCTTTCCCACTCCCTTGCGGACTTCGCCGCGTTATCGCGATTTGACGGCACTATCGCAGAAAGGCCATCCAGGGGCAAGTTTGCCACACCACTCAAGATGCGGCCTAAGCACCTGAATTCAAGCCGTTTCCGGTCGCTCGTCGATTAACTCGGCTTCATAATTGTGCGCAGGCTCGGCCGGAAACACCAGCACGCTCGCCGGATCGACCGCAATCGACACCTCCATGCCGCGTGCCGGCTCCTCGCCCTCGCGCACCAGGGTGAGCAGCGGCCGCTCGAAGCCCTGCGCCGCAATCTCCAGCACCGCGAGGTCTCCCAGAAACTTGGCATGCAGGACACGTCCTGCAAGTCCCTGCCCTGCCGGCAACACGCGGATGGCCCTGCGACGAATGCACAGGGTGGCAATTTCGCCCTCGCTCAGCTCCGGCACCACGAACACCCCGATCGGCGTGCGCAGGGCCCCGCCCTCCACCCGCACCGGAATCTCGTTGATCTCCGAGAACAGCCGGGCAACGAACAGGTCGGCGGGGTTGCGGTAGAGCTCTTCAGCCTTGCCGGCCTGCACCAGCTTGCCGGACCGCATGACGGCGATGCGGTCACCGAGCCGGATGGCCTCCGCCGGCGCGTGCGTGACGATCAGGCAGGTGGCGCGCGTCTCACGCAGCAGGCGCAGCGTCTCCTCCTGCATCTTTTCGCGCAGCTGCACATCGAGGCCGGAGAACGGCTCGTCCATCAGCATCACCGACGGACGGGGCAGGATCGCGCGCGCCAGCGCAACCCGCTGCTGCTCGCCACCCGACAGGATGTGCGGATAATCGTGGGCGGTGCGCTCAAGCCCCACGCGCGCCAGCGCCGCCAGGGCCTCGCGGCGGGCTTCCTCCTTGGGCAGCGACTTCAACCCGAACGCCACATTGTCGAGGATCGTCAGGTGCGGGAACAGCGCGAAGTCCTGGAACATCAGGCCGACGTTGCGCTTCTCGGGCGGCACGAAGCGGGCCGGCCCGGCCACTTCCTGGTCGTTGATCAGCACCCGACCGGCGGTCGGCTTGTCGATGCCCGCGGCGATGCGCAGCAACGTGGTCTTGCCGCTCCCCGACGGACCGAGCAGGCAGACCACCTCGGCCGGCGCGATGTCGAGGGAAAACCCGTCTAGCGCCTCGCCCGTATCGTACGCGCGCTCGACGCCCTCGAAGGTCAGCCGGGCGGCAATGGTCGCAGCCGCGCGCCCGGTCGCCGGCCGCGCCGGCATGTCCGCCCCGCGCCGCCGTGCGCGAAAGTTGTCTGAAACGTTCACCGGCTGCTGACCTCGCTCACGGGCCTTCTAGCTTAACGAGATGCGCAGAGCCAACGCCCACTGCAAGAGCCGACGGCGGCGGCAGATCAGATATGACCCCATCCGGCGTAGTACGATTGCCGGGTTGCTGGTACTTTCCCGGCCTCAGACCAAAAACTATCGGAGGAAATGCCTATGCTTTCGCGACGTTTGCTGACTGCCGCGTTCAGCGCAGCAGCTTTGGCCATCGCGCTTGGCGGCCCGGCCGCGGCCCAGAAATACCCGGAGCGGCCCATCACCTTGATCGTGCCGTGGGCAGCCGGCGGCGGCGCCGACCTCGTCTCCCGCATCCTGGCGGCCGGCCTCGAAAAGGAATTCGGTCAGCCGGTCAACGTCGTCAACCGCACCGGCGGCAGTGGTGTCACGGGCCACACAGCCATCATGACCGCCGCACCCGACGGCTACACGTTCGGCGTCGCTACGTCCGAGATCGCCACGTTCAAGACCATCGGCCTTGCCGACATCACACCCGACAGCTTTGATATCGTCTCGCGCATTGTCACGATTCCCTCGGGCATCAGCATCCAGGCCGACGGCCCCTATAAGACGGCGGCGGACGTGGTCGCGGCCATCAAGGGTGCGCAGAAGGGCCAGCTGTCTGCCTCCGGCACGGGCCCCGGCGGAGCCTGGCATCTCGCCGTCGCAGGTCTGTCGAAGGCCGCCGGCGCTCCAACCGACCAGATCAAGTACATCCCGAGCCAGGGCGGCGCTCCCGCGCTCCAGGAGCTGGTCGCAGGTCAGCTGAGCTTCCTCACGGTGTCTCCCATCGAGGCCAAGGCCCTCGCCGACGCCGGCAAGGTCAAGGTCGTGGCCGTCATGGATGGGCAGCGCATGGCCAGCATGCCCAATGTTCCCACGCTCAAGGAAGCGACCGGCCTCGACTGGCAGTTCGTCAATTGGTTCGCGCTGACGCTGCCCAAGGGCGTGCCCGCAGACGTCAGGGCCAAGATCGCCGAACTGGCCAAGAAGGCGCATGCCCGCGACGACGTGCAGGCGCCCATGAAGGAGCGCGGCATCACGCCGGTGTGGGAAACCTCCGAGGAAGCGCGCGCCTTCGCCGCCAAGTTCAGCACGACGGCCGGTCAGCTCCTGAAGGAGCTGGGTCTGGCGAAGGAATGACCAAGACCTGGGTCCCGGATATGCGTCATGCCGGACGCATGCGCTTCGGCATGACGCGCGTGCCGGGGTTAACAGGCCGCGCTAGGCGGCGCCCTTGGGGCCGCGATCGTCGTCCCCGTCGCCCAGCGGCAGCTCGCCCGTTTCCTCCTCGCCCGCATCCAGGGGCAGCTCGTCGGGCATCAGCGCCATCGCGTCGTTGGGCTCGGGGACGGTGAAGTCCGGAGGCAGATTACTGCTCAGCAAGCCCGAGCCCTTGAGCTCGGCCAAGCCCGGCAGGTCCTTGATGCCGTCGAAGCCAAAGTGCTCCAGGAACTGATCGGTGGTGCCATAGGTGATGGGCCGGCCGGGCGCGCGACGGCGGCCGCGCGGGCGCACCCAGTTCACTTCCATCAGCACGTCGATGGTGCCGCCCGAAACCGCCACCCCGCGGATCTCCTCGATCTCGGCGCGCGTCACCGGCTGGTGGTAGGCGATGATGGCCAGCGTCTCCATGGCGGCCTTGGACAGGCGCCGCTGCTCGGTGGCGTGTCGCTCCAGCAGATAAGCAAGGTCCTCCGCCGTACGGAACGCCCACTTGCCGGCCACGCGCACCAGGTTGATGCCGCGGCTGGCGTAGAAGCCCTTCAGCTCCTCCAGCAGCGCTAAGACGTCGTCTTCCGATTTCAGGTGGCCCGCCAGATATGCTTCCGCGAGCGGCTCGGAGGCAGCAAACAGCAGCGCTTCGAGGATCCGCAGTTGCTCGCGGCGGTCGGCCGACGGCAACTGCGCAATGTTGGGCGGCAGGCCGCGCGTGTTCTCCTGCGCCGGCGTGTGCGTGAGATCACGCATCACATCGTCGTCGCTGTCCTCGTGATCCTGCCGATGCGGCACCACGTTGAGCTTCGGCGGAACCATGTCTGTCCCCTTTTTTTTCTGCAGGCTCTAGAACTCCGACGTTACCGATACTGGGGGACTCAACTGACGCGCTGCCACTCGGCGCCTTCCTCGCGCTTGCGCATATAGATGGGTGC
>DASTOW010000343.1:0-19307 GCA_035762425.1 Hyphomicrobiaceae bacterium
GGACCGCTCGCAGCGCGCCCGTACGCTCGTCAGCAGCATGATCGGGATCGCGCACGACCTTGGCTGTACGGTCGTCGCCGAAGGCATCGAGACGCAGCAAATCTACGACATCCTGGTTTCGCTCGGCTGCGACGAGGGCCAGGGCTACCTGATCTCGCAGCCGATCACGCCCCCGGTATTCGACGCCTGGTGCGCGGGCCGCGCCGCGGCATAGTCAAGCAGCGGTCTGGCAGGGCTGCGCTCGCTAAGACGTCGCGGCGCGGCAATGCTCGTCGGCGGGCAGGGGGTCGCAGGTCACATCGCGCACGCACTTCTTGAACGCATCGGCCAGCTCCTGGCGCCAGATGCCGTCGATCTCGCCGGTGTAGAGGCGCTGCTCGGTCAGTCCGCACTGGTACAGCTTGATCATGCGCCCGCCGCCGTACCACATGGCCCGGTCGTAGTCGCGCAGCGCCGCCTCCGGATCGCCGAGCGCCTGGCGGATGTGGGCGCGCGTGTCGAGGGAGTGCGCGCTGGTCGGGCTGTACTCCAGAGACTTCTCGACGTCGGGCAGACCCTGCGCCGGCTTGCCCCAGCGGTAGTAGGCCCAGGCGCGATTGTTCAGCGCCACCGCGAAGTCGGGCTTCATGCGGATGGCTTCGTCATAATCGGGAATGGCGCGGTCGTAGCTACCCTTCAGCGAATAGGCCAGCGCGCGCATGGCATAGGCCAAGCTCAGGTCGGCCGAGCGTGTGTCGCCGCTCTGGATCAGTGCCGTGCAGCCCTCGATGCGGCGCTCGATATCCTCGCCAAAGCAATCGGCGGCGCTGTCGGCACGACCGCTGGAGGATCCGCCCGCCGCCAGCAGCAAAACCGCGGCCAGCGCCAAGATCCATTTCTTACCCGTCAGCAGCACACCCACAGGATCAAATCCCCCCTTGCGTGCAGTTCTCCGGCGCGCGTTGCAACTCTTGCACGAGGCGGAGCCTACGCCAAGTGACTGGCCCAATAGACCAATTCCGCGCCTCGAATAAGGCAAAGCCGGCCATATGATCAACGGCATTTGTCGTTCGGCGGCAGGGGATCGCAGTCCTGCATGGCTGCACATTTTTCCAGTGCCTGGAACAGCACCAGTCCGCCCACCCCATCGAGCGGGCCGGTATAAATACCCAGGTCGCTCAGGCCGCACTGGTAGAGCTTGGCCATTTGGCTCGCGCCATAAAACAACGCGCGATCATAGTCGCGCATGGCGGCAGCCTGATCGCCCAACGCCTGGCGCATATGCGCCCGCGTGTCGTAGGCGAAGGCACTGCCAGGTTCCAGCTCGATCGAGCGCTCGATGTCAGGCAGGCCCTGCCGTACCCGCCCGGACCGAAAATATGCCCACGCCCGGTTGTTCAGCGCGGCGGGGAAGTTGGGACGCCGCTCGATGGCCGCATCGAAGTCGACAATGGCGCGGTCGTAGGACCCCTGCAGCGAGTAGGCCAGGCCGCGCAGGGCGTACGCGTGGGCAAGGTCGGTAGCCGACTCGTTGCGCTCGATCAGCTCCGAGCAGCCCATGATGCGCCGATCCACATCCTGGCCCTGGCAGTCTTGCAGGCTATCGGCGGCGGCCATGCGCGGCAGGACGGTCAGCAAGGCGGCCGCCAGCGCGAATTTGCAGGCTCTTGGCATGGAAGGCTCACATGGGTCAGGTCGATCGAGGCGACAGCGTGCACATACGTCACGTTTGTGGCAACGCGACGGGCTGTTCAGTCTCCCGATACTACTTGAAATGCTTGGACAGCTTGAGGCCTTGGCCCTGGTAGTTGGACTTTAGGTCGCCGCCGTACAAGATTTCCGGAACGTCCGTGACCCGCTCGTAGATCAAGCGACCGACGATCTGGCCGTCCTCCAGGATGAAGGGCACCTTGTGGCTGCGCACCTCCAGCACGGCCTTGGCGCCGCTGCCGCCCGCCGCCGCATGGCCGAAGCCCGGATCGAAGAAGCCGGCGTAGTGCACGCGGAATTCCCCGACCAGCGGATTGAACGGCACCATCTCGGCCGCATGCGAAGGCGGCACGTGTACGGCCTCCTTGGAGGCCAGGATGTAGAACTCATCGGGATCGAGGATCAGGCGCTTGGGCTGGCGCAGGCGGATCGGCTCCCAGAAGTCGAGCACGGCGCACGAGCCCGGCGCGTCGACATCGACGAGGCCGGTGTGCCGCTTGGCCCGATAGCCGACCAGGCCGGATTTGTCGCCGACCAAGTCCACCGACAGGGCGATGCCGTCGTCGATGTTGGGCTGCTCGGCGGAGACCAGCTTCTCGCGCCGGTGCAGCTCGATCAGCGAGCTGTCGCTGTCCTGCGCGGGTCCGACGCGAAAGCGGATTTGCGATAGGCGCGAGCCCTTGCGAACCACGATCGGGAAAGTCTGCGGGCAGATCTCGGCGTAGAGCGCGCCCTGATACCCTGCGGGGATCTGATCGAAGGCGGCGACGCCGTCCGCGATCACGCGCGTGAACACGTCGAGCCGACCGGTCGAGCTCTTGGGATTGGTAGCGGCGGCGAGATGATCGGGCAGGGCCATGCTTTCCAGCAGCGGAACGATGTAGACGCAGCCCGTTTCGAGCACCGCACCTTCGGCGAGGTCGATCACGTGCAGCTTGAGGTCATGCAGCTTGTCGGCGATTTTGCTGCCGGCGCCCGGCAGGAAGCTTGCCCGCACCCGAAAGGCGCTCGCCCCGAGCCGCAGGTCGAGGCTGGCCGGCTGCAGCTGGTTGAGCAGCGGCGGTTCGGCCAACTTCACATAGCCCTGGTCGATCAACCCGCGGATCGCCTGCACCGGCAGGATGCCGGCGGCGGGCGCGGGCCCTTTGCTGGGAGCGACTTTGTGCTGGGCTTTGGCCATCTAAACCTCGCTTCCCTGTCGTCTAGAGGAATCACCCATTGACGCCAAGCGGGGGAACGCGGTAATCCCCCAGTGCATACGTGGTGATTTGGCCGGCCGGCTTGCAGCCACGCAAAACAACTCGCTAAAAGGCCGCGCGCAGGGTGACCGCCCGGGAACCGACCAAGCAGCGCCGCGGCATATATAGTGCGGTGCAGGATTGGCCGGTTTTTTGTTGCCTGCCGAGGGGCAGGCGAGGAGCGCGCATGACCGACACATCCAACAAGTTTGCACCGCAATCGGTAAATTCCGGCACCTGGAGCCCCGAGACCGTGCTCGTGCACGGCGGCACGCTCAGGTCGCAATTCGGCGAGACCTCCGAGGCGATGTTCCTCACCCAGTCGTTCGTCTACGACACCGCTGAGCAGGCCGAAGCCCGCTTCAAGGACGAGGACCCGGGCTTCATCTACTCGCGCTTTTCCAACCCCACCACCGGCATGTTCGAGGAGCGTATGCGCCAGCTCGAAGGCGCTGAGGCTGCGCGCGCCACCGCCACCGGCATGGCCGCGGTCACATCGGCGCTGCTGTGCTTCCTCAAAGCCGGCGACCACATCGTCGCCGCACGCGCCATGTTCGGCTCCTGCCTCTACGTGGCACAGGACCTGTGTCCGCGCTTCGGCATCGCATGCACCCTGGTCGACGGTCGCGACACCGCCGCCTGGCAGCGCGCCATCCGTCCCAACACCCGCGCGCTGTTCTTCGAGACGCCGGCCAACCCGACGCTCGATCTCGTCGACATCGCCGCGGTCTCGGAGATTGCCCATGCCGCCGGCGCGCTGGTGATCGTCGACAACGTGTTTGCTACCCCCTTGATGCAGAAGCCGCTCAAGCTCGGCGCTGACATCGTCGTCTATTCGGCCACCAAGCACATCGACGGCCAGGGCCGTTGCCTGGGCGGCGTCATCCTGTGCTCGCAGCAGTTCCTCAAGGACCACCTGCACACCTTCCTGCGCCAGACCGGGCCGGCCCTCAGCCCCTTCAATGCCTGGGTGCTGCTCAAAGGTCTGGAGACGCTTCCCCTGCGCGTGCGCGCGCAGTCTGAGACGGCGGCCAAGCTCGCCGATCACCTGGCCGGGCAGCCGGGTCTCAAGGTGCTATACCTGGGCCGCCCAGACTATCCGCAGGCGGCGCTCGCCAAGCGGCAGATGTCGGGCTTCGGCACGCTCGTCACGTTTGAGATTGGCGGGGGCAAGGCAGCGGCGTTCCGCTTCCTCAATGCACTCAAATTGATCAGAATCTCGAATAACCTCGGCGACGCGAAGAGCCTGATCACGCATCCCGCCACCACCACGCACCAGCGCCTCAAGCCGGAGGCCCGCGCGGAACTGGGCATCTCGGATGGCATGGTGCGACTTTCGGTCGGTCTCGAGGCCCATGCCGATCTCGTTGCCGACATTGACCAGGCGCTGGCGGCGTCTAGAATCGGCTAACCTCGACCTAGGCTGCAACCGCCAGACCGCGATCACTCATGTACGAAGCCGTGACCCGTGACATCCGCGTCCGCGTCACGCCCCAATACCTGGAGGAGGAGTCGGCGCCCGACGAGCGCCGCTACCTGTGGTCTTACACCATCGAGATCAGCAACGAGGGCAGCGAGGTCGTGCAGCTGCGCTCGCGGCACTGGCGCATCACCGATGGCGACGGCCGCACCGAGGAGGTGCGGGGGCCGGGCGTCGTCGGCCAGACGCCCACCATCCAGCCGGGCACCTCGTTCCGCTACACGTCGGGGTGTCCGCTGCCGACCCCGTCCGGCATTATGGTTGGCAGCTACCAGATGACCACCGACGGCGGCCAGCTGTTCAACGTGGCTATCCCTGCCTTTTCGCTCGACAGCCCACACGCCAAACGCAGCCTGAACTGAGGTACACCATCCGCATGGGCGACTCCCTAACCCTGGCCAAGGAGCTGTTGGCGCGTCTCGTCGCCTTCGATACGACGAGCAGCAACAGCAACCTGCCGCTGATCAGCTTCGTCGAGGGCTACCTGAAGGGCTTCGGCATCGATAGCCAGCGCGTACCGACGGCGGACGGCCAGAAGACCAGCCTGTTCGCCAGCATCGGACCAAAGGGAGTAGGCGGCATTGGCCTGTCGGGTCACACCGATGTGGTTCCGGTGATCGGCCAGGCCTGGGACACCGATCCCTTCACGATGGTGGAGCGCGACGGCAAGCTGTTCGGCCGCGGCACCGCCGACATGAAGGGTTACCTCGCCTGCGTGCTGGCGATGGTGCCCGACCTCGTTGCCCGCCCGCTCAAGACACCGTTCCACATCGTCTTTTCCTACGATGAGGAAGTTGGCTGCACTGGCGTGCGGCCGATGATCGCCGAACTCGGCAAGACATTGCCGCTGCCGCGCATGGTGTGGGTCGGCGAGCCGACCGAGATGGGCGTGGTCGATGCGCACAAGGGTCCGGTGCGCTGGCGGGTCGATGTGCAGGGGCGGGCTGCGCATTCGAGCATGTCGCACCTGGGCGTCAACGCCATTACCTACGCTGGCCGCATGCTCGCTGAACTCGCGCGCATGGAGGAGGAGCTCAAGGCGCAGCCGCGCGACCTACGCTTCGAGCCGCCCTACACCAGCCTGCAGGTGACCGAGATCGTTGGCGGCACCGCCTCCAACATCGTGCCGGTGCCGTGCTGGTTCGGCTGGGAGATCCGCGCTCTGCCGGGCTTCGATCACCGGCCGCTCGATGAGCGTCTGCGCCGCTTCGCCGCCCAGCACTGCCTGCCGGAAATGTACAGCGTTGCGCCAGAGGCGGCCATCGACATCACCATCACCAACCAGGTGCCGGCGTTTGGCGCCGATACCAAGTCCGGCATCGTGCCGCTGACGCTGAAGCTGGCTGGCCAGAATGAGACCTACGCCGTGTCCTACGCCACCGAGGCCGGCCTGTTCCAGCTGGGCGGTTCGCCGTCGATCGTCTGCGGCCCCGGCAACATCGCCCAGGCCCACACCCCCAACGAGTTCCTGCGCGTTGAGGAACTGGACAAGTGCCTCCGCTTCTTCGGCCGCTTGGCAGACTGGGCGGAGAATTGAGAAATACGTGAATGCAGTGAATGTGGTCGCAATCCTCGGTCAGAGCAAGACGTTGGATTTTTTCTGCTTCATGCAGAGTTCCGACACCGACGCCAAGCCCAGCATCACGCTTTCGAGTTGCAAAGCGATGTGTTGAGCGCTCTGCAAATGCTGGACCGGCGTCGCTACCACAAACAAAGCGCGACTTGCAGGGACGTACTGATCAAGGCGCGCCACGCGGTGCCTCTATCGCAAAGTCGCGGGCCGGACCGGGCGTCGGCGTGGCAAACGAGAAGTGCCACCACTCCCGCCAGTAGCTCTCAAAGCCGTACTTTCGCATCACGGTGCGCAGCAGCCTGCGCCTATCGCGCGGCTCGCCGCCCACGGCCGGGGACTCCGTCTGGCTCATGACGTCGAAGCAGTCGAACCCCGTACCCATATCGAGCGAGTTGTCCGGAGCCCGATCGCCCGCGGGCCCATTGCACGCGCCGTAGCGCGCGCTGCGATCGAAGGCTGGCAAGTCGGCGGCGGGCAGCCTGACCAGCGTCAGGTCGACGGCGATGCCGCGCGAGTGCGCCGAGTTGGGCGAGATGTAGCCCTGCATGTGCAGGGTGGCCTTGTCCGTGCGCGGGAAATAGCGCTTGCTGCCAGGCGCGGCTTCGTCGCCGATCCACTTCAGGAAGGCGCGCGTTGCCCGCGCCGGCCGGTAGCAGTCGTAAAGCTTCAGGCTGAGTGACTGCTCGCGCAACTCAGCCTGTACCCGCTTCAGCGCCTCCGCCACCTCGCGCCGGAGGATGCATTGTGGCGCATCGTAGCCCGGCACCTTGCGCCCCGTGAAATTGTCCGGCCCCGCGTAGCGCATGTCCTGCAGGATGTCCGGCGCCACCTCGCGCAGGTACACAAAGCCCGCCGGCAGCTGCGTGCCGAGCGCCGGGCCCGCACAGCCGAGCGCGAACAACACCGCCAACGCCCAGGTGCCTCGACTGCATCGGCTCATGATCGACTGCTCCGCATCCGGCACTTTGGAGCTGAATCGGGTGGCACAGGCAACTCATTCCCGTTGCCTTGATGGAAAGGGGGCAGGGGTCGGGTGGAAATTGAGGGTTGGCCCAAGTCAGGCCTGAGCCTGCCGGCGCTTCCACACCAGCAGGGTGAAGCCGACGATGCCGGCCAGCAGCAGCGACCAGTCCTCCGGCGCGCCGAGACGGACGACGGCTGCGAGGCCGGCCGCCAGCGCCCACAGCAGGGGCAGCACGCCGAGCAGGACCGCGGAGCGGCCTTGCAGCATCAGCAGCACGCCGAAGGTGAAGATGGTCATGGGCGTCGCAGCCACGCCAAACATCGCCGCCCTTGGCCAGCCATGACCGGCAAGCCAGGCCAGCAGCGGATAGGCAAATAGTGCGAACAGCACGAAGGCGAGGGCCACCCAGCCGGTGGGATCGGGCACGAAACGCAGTTGCCGCCCGCCACGCATGGCGCTTCCTGCCAAGAGCAAACCCTGCAGCGTAAACAGTGTGCCGAACGGCACCGCGGCGAAGTTGATCTGCAGGAAGAACCCGAAGTGATAGACGATCCCGTTCCACAGCCAGAACAGGGCAAGGACGGCCAGCGCGATGCGCCCTCCGGCCGCCGTCGGCCGCAGGGCGAGCAATAGCACCAGCAACCCGAGCAGGTAGGCCGCAATCTGTGCCGGCCAGATCGTGTCGTTGTAGGCTTCGAACAGGGAAAAGTAGCTCTCCCCGGTGAAGGGAAACGAGCGGATCATGCGGCTAGTGTCCTGCTGCCGAAGTTCGCCAAACCACGCCGCAAGCTCCGGCGAATGTCTCGACCATCACACGAGACGCCTACACGTTCTCGGCGTGACGCAGCATGCGCAGGCGCATCCTGGCGTCGGGCAGCCGGCCACGCATGGCGCCCAGGTTCTCCTGCATGTGGTCCACGCGCCGCGTGGCGGGTATCACGCAGGTGACGGCGGGATGCGAAATAATGAACTTCAGGAGGAACTGCGCCCAGTTTGTGCAGTCGATCTCGGAGGCCCAGGTCGGCAGCGGAAAGTTCTTCATCTTGTTGATGAGCGCGCCTTCCTGGAATGGCCGGTTGATGATGACGGCGATGCCGCGCTCGGCCGCCAGCGGCAGCAGCACGTCCTCCACTTCGCGGTCCGCCACGTTGTACGTAAACTGCACGAAATCCAGGGGCTCGCTGCGCATGACGCTGGCGAGGTCGCCGTGACGCCAGCCCTGCGATGTCGTGACGCCGATGTAGCGCAGGCGGCCCTGCGCCTTCATCTCCTTGAGCGTCGCCAGGTGGGTGCTCCAGTCGAGCAGGTTGTGCACCTGCATGAGGTCGAAGCGCTCCACGCCCCAGAGCTTGCGCGAGTTCTCCATCTGGTTAACGCCGAGCGGCTTGAACATGGTCCAAACCTTGGTGGCGGCGAACAGCGCAGGGCGCTTGGTATGCGCCAGGCCGTAGCCGACCACGCCCTCGGAGGAGCCGTACATCGGCGAAGAATCGATCAGCGTGCCGCCCCCATCGAAGAAGGCCTGCATTACCTGCGCGCGCGCCGCCCGCAGCTTTTCGTCACTGCCAACGTTGAAGGTGATCCAGGTCCCAAGCCCGATCATCGGCACCTTCTCGCCCGACTTGGGAATGGCGCGTGTGATGATCGGCCCGGAGGCGGCGTGGCTCTCGGACCATGCCGGTATGGTCGCGGCGGCTCCGAGCGAGCCGATGAATTTGCGGCGCGTTATAAGGTTCATGACCCCCCATCCATGGCATGTCGATCGGAAGCTGCCGACGGACCCCGTGCAACGGACCGCTGGCCCATTGATTCGGTCAACTATGCCGATACTTGTGGCTGCATCCGGGCAGGGGCGGATGACTCTCTGTGTGCCCAACATGAGCAAAAGGGTCGGCGTGGACAAGCCAGTTGACCCGCTTTTCCACGGCAGCGGCAAGCACATCTAGTTGAGAATGACGGGAATTGAGGTGAACCCGCGGAAGCGGGCCCGGCCGCCGCGGATGGGTGTGCCGGCCAGCGCATAGTTTGGGAAGCGCGCCAGGAAGCGGCCAATCGCGATGCGGCCTTCGAGGCGCGCGACGTTGAGGCCAGCACAGGCATGCGGGCCGGAGCCGAAGGCCAGATGCCGGTTCGGTTGGCGACCAACGTCGAGGCGGTCTGGATCGGCGAACTCGGCAGGATCGCGGTTGGCGGCGCCAATGCCGAGCGTGATGAAGGTGCCGGCGGGCATCGCCATGCCGCCGACCTCGGTCGGCGCGGTGCTGAGGCGATTGCCAAGCTGATTGGAGCTCTCGAAGCGCAGGATCTCCTCCACCGCGGTGCGGATCAGATGCGGCTGGGCAAGCAGCCGCGCCTTCTCCTGCGGCCACTCGAGCAGCGCCACGAGGCCGTTGCCGATCAGGTTCGTGGTGGTCTCGTGGCCCGCGTTGAGGATGAAGATGATGTTGTGCAGCAGCTCGGTGTGCGACAACCGTTCGCCGTCCTCCTGGCCCTGGATGAGCCGGGTCAACACGTCGCGCTCAGGATCGCCCGGGTTGGCGCGGCGATCGGCGACGAGGCCCTCCAGGTAAGCCAGGAAATCCGTCACCGCCTGCTCGCCGCGCTGGAACTGTGCAGGCGTCAGCACCGGCTCAAGCGCGCCCAGTATGGCGAGCGACCAGGCGCGCAGGGGGCCGCGCTCCTCGTATGGTACGGCCAGTAGATTGCCGATCACCTCGATGGGGACGGCGGCCGCCAGGTCGCCGATCAGGTCGGCCTCCTGCTTCTGCGCCATGTGCTCAAGCAGGCCATCCACCAGCACCGTGACCGACGTCTCCATGTCGGCGATAGCGCGCGGCGTGAAGGCGCCAGCGATGATCCGGCGCACGCGCGTGTGCAGCGGCGGGTCGTTGAACACCAGGCTGGTGGTGTGATGCTGGTAGAGCAGGCCGTCGCCGTACTTTGGCTTGAACTCGCGCTTCTTGTCGGAGGAAAAGCGCTGCGCATCTTTGTAGACGGCGACGCAGTCGGCATAGCGCGACAGGAAGTAGCTGCCGTCCGGCATCCGATGCACCGGCGCATGCTCGCGCAGGGCGCAATAGACCGGATAGGGATTGTCGTAGAAGCCGCTCGGTAGGTGGCGCAAGTCGAAGTCGCGGGCGGCTGCCCTGGCCTGATCGGGATCGGAAAAGCGGGCCGGCGCTCGGCCGGCGACGGGTGCAGGGTTCATCGTCCGTTCAGCCGTCCAAAGCCTGAATGGCGGGCCATCGGCGCCAATCCCGAATCCGCCAAATTGGCAAAGCAGAGTGTCAGTCAGGCAAGCGTAGGCGCCGCCTAGATTATGGGCGCGACGGTTGGCCTAGCAAGGCAGAATCAGGTTGGTGCTTCGGGCGCAGCAGGATCGCGCCCACTCTGGGATCGCACGGTCATGCCCGAGCCTACTTTGACAATTGCTGCCGACGAGGAGGATCTGCCTCGCACCATCAGGCGCGAGCGGGAGGCCCGGGATCGTGAGGCGCGTGAAAAGACGCCGGTGGTACCGACGGGGCCGACCTTGCTGGAGCGCAGTGGCCACGACTTCCACCTACCGACGCCCGCGGCCAGGGTGACCGCTTTTGACGTGCCGTTCGGCAAGCTGGTGATGTTCTTCATCAAGGCGGTGTTCGCCGCCATCCCGGCACTGTTGCTGCTGACGGCCTTGCTTTGGCTGTTCGGGCAGGGCCTGCAATCGACGTTCCCGCAGCTGCTCAAGATGAAGATCCTCATCTACGTGCCGCAATAGGCGGCGCAGGGTTGACCATCCGCATCATCGAAAAGCCGAGCCACGATGCCGCCACGGCATCGTCAGCCCGCAAAGGGTTGCGCGCACGCGCAGCTCCGCGCCGGCACGGCGGGCGCGTTGGCTAGGGACGGCAGCGCAGCAGGACGACCCGGTGTCGCGCCACCCCGTGCCCGGCAGCCGCGTCTTGCAGCACCAAGCTCTCGCCGGGGCACGTCGTGGCAATGCCGTCGGCAGGTTTCTAGCGCCTTGCGCCGGCTCTGCGCGACCGCGGCAACGCGCCGTGCGCTGCGGCCCGATGCAACGGGAGGTCGGCCGCGGTGCTGTACGGCCCGGCGGCAAATTGAGCCCGTGGGCAATCGCGCGCTACCAGGTAGTTGGCGGGGTGGTCCGCACCCACGGCCCATACGACCGTCGCACGGGCCGGTAGCCGCACAGGACGGCCATCGCGGCTCGAACCGGCAATGCCACGGCCCTCGCCCACGTGCTGCCGGTTTGGTCCGGCCGAGGGCCTGCGCGCCAAACGACAAGACGCAAAGCCGGGTCACGCGGCAGCGACGGCCTCGATCTCGAGCAGCCAGGCCGGATCGAAGATGCCGGTGATGATGACCGTCAGGGCCACCGGTCGGTCGCCCAGCACCGCGCGCCGCACCTCGCGGTTCTCTAGATTGTAGGCCCGGTCAGAGAGGAAGATCGTCACTTTCACGAGGTTGTCGAGGCTCATGCCGGCCGCGCACAGTTGCGCCTCGACGTTGGCCCAGGCAAGCCGGGCCTGTTCCTTGAACTCTCTGGGCAGCGTGCCGTCGGCGTGGACGGGGATCTGGCCGCTCACGAACAGCAGCCGCTTGGCGCCGACAACCTCTACCGCCTGCGGATAGGCGCCGGTCGGCTGCACCGCATCCGGTGCATTGAGCGCGCGCTTCTCGATCGCTGTCATGACTTGCCTGCGAGCACGCGACACGCCACGGCATCGAGCTTGGCCATTAGGGCCGGATCGCGCGCGTCGGGCGGGGTGATGATGGCCACATCGAGCGCGCGGTCGGAGCCGTTCGGGCAGACCGGGTGCTGGCGTGGAAACTCGCGCGCCAGCCGCTCAATCAGCCGGTGCGCCTTGTCGACGTTGGCGGTGAGTACCTTGATGATCTCGGCGATGTCCACGTCCGTGTGTTCGGCATGCCAGCAATCGTAGTCGGTGACCATCGCCACCGTCGCGTAGCAGATCTCCGCCTCGCGGGCGAGCTTGGCCTCCGGCATGTTGGTCATGCCGATCACGTCGCAGCCCCAGCTGCGGTAGAGGTTGCTCTCGGCACGGGTCGAGAATTGCGGGCCTTCCATGACGAGATAGGTGCCGCCCTTGGTGAAGGCGATCTTCTCGGAGGTGCAGGCCTTCTCAAGTTCGATGGCGAGCAGCGGGCTGACCGGGTCGGCCATCGTCACGTGTGCGACGCAGCCGGTGCCGAAGAAGCTTTTCTCGCGTGCGAAGGTGCGGTCGATGAACTGGTCGACCAGGACGAAGTGTCCGGGCGGCAGCTCCTCCTTGAGCGAGCCGCAGGCCGAGACGGAGACGAGGTCGGTGACGCCGGCGCGCTTCAGGGCGTCGATGTTGGCGCGGAAGTTGATCGCCGACGGCGGCACTTTGTGGCCGCGTCCGTGGCGGGGCAGGAAGCGGACCGGCAGGCCGTCCAGTTCAGCGAACAGGATCTGGTCGGACGGCTCGCCCCAGGGCGTGGCGACCGTCTCCCAATGCACCTTCTTGAGGGTCGGGATGTCGTAGAGGCCGCTGCCGCCGACGATGCCGAGCACGCTCTTGGTCATGGAGTTCCTCTCGCAGTGTCGATCGGATGCCGTGCGTGGATTCGCCCGCGGCAGCTCGGCCATTGCCATGTGGTGCCGCGCACCTAGAATTACACCCTTAGCCCAAGGAGAGCGTCATGATCTACGAGCTGCGCATTTATAGCTGCCTGCCCGGCCGCCTGCCGGCCCTGCTCAAGCGCTTCGAGAGCGCCACCCTGAAGATCTGGGAGAAGCACGGCATCAAGCAGGCGGGATTCTGGACCATGTTGATCGGCAACGGCAACCACGACCTGTACTATCTGCTGGCCTGGGAGTCCCTGGCAGAGCGCGAGAAGAAGTGGGGCGCGTTCATGTCCGACCCGGCCTGGATCTCGGCGCGCGCCGACAGCGAGAAGGATGGCCCGATCGTGGCCAACATCAACAGCATGATCCTGCAGCCGACGGCCTTCTCGTCCGTCAAGTAGGGCTGTCTTGCCTAGCGAGCACGCAGCGTTCAGCCGCCGGCTCGACGAATACTTCCGGATGCCGGCGGGTCCACCTGTAGAGGGCGCGCCGCCATCGCGGATACTTGCGCAGAGCTCTCGTCAGGTAGAGGCGCTGCATCTGCTCGCACAGTGGCAGCTGGCAGAGGAATGCCCGGCACTGCTTGCGAGCCGGCTTGTTGTTGTAGCCTCGGCCCGGGGGATGCTCCACCTCGCTGCCCGTATCCATGAGCACCAGCGTTCCCGAAGCGTGGCTGTGCAGCGCGGCGGCAAGGTCGATCCCCCAGCCGATGTTGTTGCAGAGGTAGTCGAAGCGGCGCATGTGCTCGGCGACGTCGGCCCGCATGGCCCAGACGATCGAGTCCGTCGCAGTCACCAGATGTGTAGTTCCGTCATGGACCGGCCCGATCGAGACCTTCTTCAAGCTGTTTCCGGAAAACGAGATTAGGGGTGACCAGACGCCGACATCCATCTCGCCAAACTGCTGTGTCATGCGGCGGACCAGTTCCGGCCAATTCTGGCAGGAAACATCGGCGGTGATCTGCAGAAGTATGCTGCCCTTAGAGCGGTCCAGGATCGCCTTGAACTTGCGTCCGTAGAACCAATCATCCGCACCTGCACCCAATCCCCGGGGCCGGAGCGCTTAAGGTCGTCCCGGTCGGAATAAATGACCGTGACTCGGTCAACGAGGCTGCCGATCGATTGAGCGATCGAGCGGGCATTGTCGTGTTGGCCAGTCCAAGAAATGATAAAAACGTCAACAGTCATTGCCTGCCTTGGCGGTTCGCTCCCCTGCAAACTGTATCGCGTGCTAAGCGGCCCCGGCCATGCCGCAGCTCGCATGGCGAGCCGCGGAATGAGAGCTACAGGTGTGGCAAGCGCCAGGCGCGCCGAAGCGCGCTCCGGTGAGGCGGGCCTAGTGCACCTTCCGCCAGATGCGTCGCTTGGCGAAGCCGAACAGCACGGCGGTGATGATCAGGTAGAACATGACGAGCCAGCCCATGCGCTTGCGCTCCTCCAGCGTGGGATCGCTGGCCCAAGCCAGGAAGGCGGTCACGTCGCGCGCGTAATTGTCGACCGTGGTGGGCGTGCCGTCGTCGTACTTGACGAGGCCGTCGCCGCCCAGGAACGGGTTGGGCATGGCCGTCTGGTGCCCGGGGAAGGTCTTGTTGTAGTTCATGAAGTCGCCCATCTTCATGCCCGCCGGCGGATCTGCGTAACCGATCAGGAACGAGTAGACGTAGTCGGGGCCGCCTTCCTGGTAGCCGGTGACGATGTCGGTCAGCATCTTGTCGGGCAGGCGGTAGAAGGGCGTGTCGGACTCGGCGGCGCGCGCCTTGGCGATCAGTGACAGATCGGGCGGCAGCGCACCGTTCTGCGCGTAGCGAGCTTCCTGCTCGTTCTTGTAGGGCGATGGCAGCCGGTCAGTCAGCAAGCCGGGGCGCTTGAGTATCTTGCCCTGGTCGTTGGGCGCATCGTCGTACTGAAAGGTGGCGGCCAGCGACTTGACGGCGGCTTCGGGGAAGCCTGGTCCGCCGGCCTGGACCAGATTGCGGAAGTGGATGCGCGACAGCCCGTGGCAGCGCGCGCAGACCTCCATGTAGACGCGGAAGCCGCGCTGCAGCTGGGCATCGTCGTACTTGCCGAACAGACCGCCGAACGTCCACTTCTGGCGCGGAATGGTCACGTGACCGGGGTCGGCGGCCAGCGCGGCGCCGGAGCCCGCCGCCAGCGCGACGCTGATCAGGAGGGCAGCCAGACCGGCTTTGGCGCGGTGCATCGTCGACATTGCGTCCCCCCGCTCTATTGCTTCGACGAGGCGGAGCCCGCCCCTTTGCCCAGCACCGAATCGGTGATGGATCGCGGCAACGGACTGGGCGTCTCCATCACCCCGACGATCGGCATCACGATCAGGAAGTGCATGAAGTAGTACGCCGTGAAGATGCGCGCCCACATCACGTAGGCACCCTCTGGCGGCTTGGAGCCGAGATAGCCAAGCGCGATCACCGTGAAGATGAACAGCCAGAAGAACCACTTGTAAACGGGGCGGTACTTGGCCGAGCGCACGCGCGAGGTATCGAGCCAGGGCGCGAAGCACAGCAGAATAATCGAGGAGAACATCGCCACCACGCCCAGCAGCTTGTTGGGGATGGCGCGCAGGATCGCGTAGTAGGGCAGGAAGTACCACTCCGGCACGATGTGCGGCGGCGTGGAGAGTGGGTTGGCCTCGATATAGTTGTCGGCGTGGCCCAGGTAGTCGGGGAGGTAGAACACGAACCAGGCGAACAGCAACACGAACACGGCGAGCGCGAAGGTGTCCTTCATGACCGCGTACGGCGACATCGGCACGCCGTCGGAAGCCGTCTTGATCTCGAGGCCGGTCGGGTTGTTCTGGCCGACCACGTGCAGCGCCCAGATGTGCAGCCCGACGGCGCCGACGATCACGAACGGCAGCAGGTAGTGGAGGCTGAAGAAGCGGTTCAGCGTGGTGCCCGACACCGAGTAGCCGCCCCACAGCCATTGCACGATGCGTGTGCCGAGGCCCGGGATGACCGAGTCGAGCGAGGAAAACAGGTTGGTGATGACCGTCACCGCCCAGAAGCTCATCTGCCCCCACGGCAGGGAGTAGCCCATGAAGGCGGTGGCCATCATCAGCAGGAAGATGACGACGCCGATGATCCAGAGGACCTCGCGGGGCGCTTTGTAGGAGCCGTAGTACAGGCCGCGGCCGATGTGGATGTAGACGGCCAGGAAGAACATGGAGGCGCCGACCGCGTGGATGTTGCGGATCAGCCAGCCGTAGTTCACATCGCGGCGGATGTGCTCGACGCTGTTGAAGGCGTCAGCCGCGGTGGGTGCGTAGTGCATGGCCAGCACCACGCCGGTCAGGATCTGCACGGCGAGGCAGAAGGTCAGCAGGGCGCCGGCGGTCCACAGGTAGTTGATGTTGCGGGGCGTCGGGAAGTCGACGAACTGCGCATGCATCATGCGCATCACGGGCAGCCGTGCATCGAGCCATTTCTCGAAGCTGCTCGACGGCTGATACGTGGACTCGTGGCTGGCCATTGCGGAACCCTCAGCCGATCTTGATCTTGGTGTCGGACGTGAAATCGTAGGGCGGCACCTCGAGGTTGCGCGGTGCCGGGCCCAGGCGTATGCGGCCTGCCGTGTCGTAGTGCGAGCCGTGGCAGGGGCAGAACCAGCCGCCGAAGTTGCCACGGGCGTCGCCAATCGACTGGCCCTTGGGGATGCAGCCCAGATGCGTGCAGATGCCAACCAGCACCATCCAGTTCTCGTGGCCCTTCTTGGTGCGATTGGCGTCGGTAGCGGGCGCCCTTTCCGGCAGGTCGTCGTTGCGAGCGCTCGGATCGATCAACTCGGAAATCTTGACATCCACCGCCTTGGCGATCTCTTCCTTCGTGCGGTGACGCACGAACACCGGCTTGCCGCGCCACAGCACGGTGATGGCCTGGCCTTCCTTAACGGGGCTGAGGTCGACCTCCATTGAGGCTGCGGCCTGCGTGGAAGCGTCGGGGTTCATCTGGCTGATGAACGGCCACAATGCCAACGCGGCGCCGACCCCGGCAAAGGCCTGCGCGGCGATCACGATGAAGTCGCGCCGGTTGGGGTTTTCGGTGGTGTGCGACGCCAAGGTTGCCTCCCTTAGAGACTCAGGCTGGATTTGCTTTCCGATGCCGCGCGACTGGCTTGCGCGCCATCAGGGCACAGAAAGAAGCGGATGCCCGGTTGCCCGAACCCCCGTGTTTCGAGGCGCCCCAAGCACCCCAAGGGCTGCACTGCGAGGCTCTTTAAGATTGTCGATGATCGGCCCCGCCTCCCCCACAGGACGTATTGACGCGTGGTCTTTTTGCATTGTTCTAAGCTGCACACAAGACTGTCGGACGGGCAATGCGAGGGCAATTTGGCGCACGTCCGGCAGGGGCATTTCGCGGACGCGAAGTGGGCCGAGGGACCTGCCGCCGAGGTCCTGATGGCTCGGAAAACCTGAGCATGCGCCTCGCATTATACGAACCGGACATCCCGCAGAACGCCGGCACCATCCTGAGGCTGGCCGCCTGCCTCGGCGTGGCCGTGGATGTGATCCAGCCGGCCGGCTTCGACATGACGGACCGGGCGCTACGGCGCGCCGGTCTCGACTACCTCGCCCACGTGGAGATCGAGCAGCACCAAGACTTTGCCGCCTTCGATGCGGTTCGGCGGTCGCGTGGCTCGCGTCTCGTGCTGCTGACCACGCGCAGTCCGGTGGCCTACAGCGATTTTGCCTTTGTACAGATGGATACGCTGCTGCTCGGGCGGGAGAGCGCCGGTGTGCCGCAGGCGGTGCATCAGGCCGCCGACGCCGGCGTGCGCATCCCCATGCGGCCGGGATTGCGCTCGCTTAACGTTGCCGTCGCCGCAGCCATGGTGCTGGGCGAAGCTCTGCGCCAGACCGGTGGCCTGCCCGACGGTGGGATCAACCCAGCTGGCCACTGATGCCCGCCCAGCAAGTCAGGCCAATGACGCCGGCGCCGCTGCTGCCACTCTTGGTGTTATCGGTACTGGCCGCACAGTTGAATTTCTTGCGCACGAGAGCGGGCGCTTCGCGTTGCCCGCAGTTTTGACGTGCCGGCCGCTTTGCATTTCGATCACGTGGTCCTGCCTGGTGGCGCCGCACTCGGCCATCTGCAACAGCTGTTGTTCGTCGCGGCCGGCCCCATGGTCGACTGGATCGTCGGTCTGGCCGGATTGCTGCTCGTCTTGAGGGGCGCCACGCCGCTACGGCTGGTGTTGGCGATCTGGCTGGCACGGCCGCTGCAATTCCTGCCTTCGCTGATGGGGGTGGACCTCGGTTACCTTGGCCTTGGCGGGAGCCTGCGGGGCGCCGATGCAGTTGTCCTTGCTCGGTTCCTCAGCCTTCCTGACCACCTGATTGTTTGGCTGCAACGGCTCGTTGCAGGTCCGCTGCTCATCCTGCTCGCTCTGGCCATCCCGGCCCGCCAACGCTTTTTGCTACTCTGTGTCATGACGATTGGAGTGCTGAGCGGCTGGGCGGGATGGCTTGCACTGGGCGGCTACGTGCTGCCTTGAGGCATCGGTGCACCTCCGCCTCTCCCCATTTCTCATGGGGAGTGGACAACGCGCTCGACAGCACAGCGCGTGCGTCAGGGGGAATGGGCCGTGTGCCGGTGCTAGCGCTGCATACCGGCATCGACGGTGGCGAGTGCAGTCATGTTGACGATCCGGCGCACGGTCACTCCAGGCTCCAGGATGTGCGCCGGCCGCGCGAGCCCGAGCAGGATCGGGCCGACCGTGATGCCGTTGCCGGCCGTCACCTTGAGCAGGTTGTAGGCGATGTTGGCGGCGTCCACGTTGGGCATGATCAGCAGGTTGGCCTCGGTGCGCAGACGCGAACCGGGGAACGTCCGGTCGAGCGCGACCTTGGACAGGGCGGCGTCGCCCTGCATCTCGCCGTCCACCACCAGGTCCGGGTCGTGCTCCGGGAGAATGGCTAGCGCTTCGCGCATCAGCTGCGCCTCCGCCGCCTCCGAGCTGCCGAAGCTCGAGTGCGAGAGAAGTGCGGCTGCGGGCGTCACGCCGAAGCGGCGCATCTCATCGGCCGCCAGCAGCGTCATCTCGGCGATCTCCACCGCCTTGGGATGGCGGTTGACATAGGTGTCGCAGATGAAGATCTGGCGGGTGGGCAGCATCAGCATGTTCATGGCCGCCAGCGTGAAGACGCCCTTGCGGCAGCCGATCACCTCGCGCACGCCCTTGAGGTGCTCGTCGAACGTGCCGACCGTCCCGCACAGCATGGCATCCACATCGCCGCGCCTGAGCAGCATGGCGGCGATCAGCGAGGCGCGGCTGCGCATCGCCTCCTTGGCGATGGCCTGCGTGACGCCGCGGCGGCGGCCGAGCTCGTAGTATTCCGTCACGATGCTCGGGTAGCGCGGGTCGCTCAGGATGTTGACCACCTCGCAGGTCTGGCCGACCTTCAATCTGAGCCCCAGCGTCTCGATGCGCCGCGCGATCACGTCGGCGCGGCCGAGCAGGACGGGAAATGCGATGCCCTCGTCGACCACCACCTGCACGGCGCGCAGCACGCGCTCCTCCTCCCCCTCGGCGTAAAGCACGCGCTTGGGTGCGGCCTTGGCGGCCTGGAACACGGGCTTCATGCTGTTGCCCGAGTGATAGGAGAAGCGCTCCATGCGCTGGCGATAGCCTTCCAGGTCTTCCAGCGGGCGCGTCGCCACGCCGCTGTCCATGGCGGCCTTGGCCACCGCCGGGGCGATCCGCTCGATAAGGCGCGGGTCGAACGGCTTGGGGATC
>DASTOW010000344.1:0-2545 GCA_035762425.1 Hyphomicrobiaceae bacterium
TGACGGCAACTCTGATGCTGTCCGGCCAGGTCTGCGCCTGCCGGCAGGCTTCCCGCAGCACCCAGGCACCGATCGCGCCAATGAGGCCGGTCTCTTCCGCCAGCGGGATGAATTGCGTCGGCGATATGCTGCCACGCTCGGGATGGGTCCACCGCAGCAGCGCCTCGAATGCGGTGATGGTGTTGGTGTCCAGGTTGAAGACCGGCTGGTAGTGCAGCTCGAAGCCGTCGTTGGCGAGCGCGCTGCGCAGGTCCAGCTCCATCTGGCGCCGGGCATGCATGCGTGCATCCATGCCGGGCTCGAAGAAGCGGTAGGTGCCGCGGCCCTCGTTCTTGGCACGGTAGAGTGCAAGGTCCGCGTTGCGCAGCAGCTGGTCCGCTTCGGTGGCATCGTCCGGCGCTACCGAGATGCCGACGCTGACGCCAACGACGATCTGGTGGTCGCAGATCTGATAGGGCGCACTGATGGTCTCGATGATGCGCAGCGCCAGGGTGGTAGCGCCCACGGGCTGGCCGGCATCGGCCTGAATGATAGCGAACTCGTCGCCGCCCAGCCGTGCAATGGTGTCCTTCTCCCTGACACACGATTGCAGTCGCTCGGTGGCCGCTCGCAGCAGTGCGTCGCCGACGGCGTGGCCTAGCGTGTCGTTGACCTCCTTGAAGCGATCGAGGTCCAGCCACAGCACGGCCACTGGGGCATTGCCTTTCAGTGCCTGCTCCAGCCGTTCCCGCAGCAGCAGGCGGTTCGGAAGGTCGGTGAGCGCATCATGGTGCGCCATATGCTTGATGCGCGCTTCGATGCGCCGCTGCTCCGTGACGTCTTCGTGGGTCGCCACGCCGCCGCCTTCGGGCAGCGGGCGGATCGCGTAGGCAATGGTGCGCCCGTCGGCAAATTCATGAAACTCGTTGGCGGGTGCGATCGTCCCCTCGACACGTGTGCGTACGTAGTCGCCGTGCTCGGACAGCACCTTGAGGCCCAGCGCGAGCCGATGCTGAATGAGGCTGCTAATCGGGGTGCCTGGCCCCACCTGCTCGCTGCTGAGACCGTAGATCTCCAGGTAGCGACGATTGCAGATGACGACGCGGCGATCCTTGTCGAACAGCACCAGCCCTTGCGACATGTTGTTGAGGGCGGCATCGAGTTGCAGGTTCTGCAGCCTGAGCTGTTGCTCCTGCTCTTTCAGAAGTCGGTTCTGTTGTTCGAGGCGAGCGCTCAGCGCCTGCTGCTCAGTGACGTCTTCGTGCGTGGCGACCCATCCACCGGCGGCAATCGGATGATGGCCTAGCCGTATGATGCGGCCGTCGGAAAACGTGTGTGTGTGGATGGCCGCTACCTGCGACGCCACCGTATCGAGCCGCTCGCGGATGTAGTCCTCGGCCGCCGACCCCGAAATGAGGCCATTGACGATGCGTTGCTGCAGGATTTCGCGCAAGGTCGTGCCAGGCTTGGTCTTATCGGGAGAAAGGCCATACATGCGCAGATAGGGCTCGTTGCAGAGCAACAGCCGCTGGTCGGCATCGAAGACGCACACGCCCTGGGACAGGCTCCTAACAGCCATCTCGAAGCGTTCGGACTGCGCGTACAGCTCCTCTTCGCGCTGCTGCAGGGCCGTGCTCTGGCGCTTCAGCGTGCGCGCATGCTCGCGTCTCTGGCGAAGGTCGCGGATCGCATAGACGTCGATGGTATCGGTTGCGACCTTGAGCCGCTCGCGCGTCACCTCGACTGGAATGCGGGTGCCGGTCTTGGCCACCGCGATAGTCGTGGTCCAGCGGGCGACGGACTTGCGCATGTCGCCTCGCTGCGGGCGCGCAAAGAGGTGGCCGAACACCCTTTTGCCCTCGAGGTCGGCAGGCGAACATCCAAGCAGTCGGCCGAGCCTCTCGTTGACCTTGAGAACAACGCCGGCCCTGGCCATCATGATGCACTTGACGTCCCTGCCGATGTTGAGGGCACGCCAGGCGATCTCCAAGGGCGCACCCTGGGTGTCCGTACGTCTGGTCCTTGCGGTGGGCTGTGGACGCGCTCGACGGCGCGCAGACGCGGGACGTTTCAATGGGGCCGGCATCACGGAGTTTCTGTCGGATCGACTCGTTGCAGGAACCTCTTAGCCAACTAGACCTAACGGCTCCCTGCCGGAGTATTTGCGCGTGCCGATTGCGCGGCACATAGATAACCGAAGGTAAATGCGCGGGGCACGCGGGCGCTATCGCGAGGTCGCGGAAATCCGCCGAAACACCCAGAGAGCAGCGCAGCACAGCACCAGCATTGCGGCTCCCAGGTCGAACGTCACACGAGAGGTTCCCGCCATCGTCGCGAGCGCCCCGCCGATCCACGGACCGACCACGACGTGTAGGTAAAAGAGGGTGAAGAATATGCCCATGCCGACGGCGCGCGCAGCCGGCTCCAGCACGCGCACGGGAAGGCTCAGGATCGGAGCGGCGGCGAGGCCGCCTGCCAGGCCGATGGCGATGAATGCAGACGCAACGGCGTCGGTGCGGGTCGCGAACACGAGCGCAGCGGCGAAGGCCACGCAACCGACGAGCAG
>DASTOW010000345.1:0-8598 GCA_035762425.1 Hyphomicrobiaceae bacterium
GCGACGAAGCCCATGGGCTGCGCACCCATGCGCTCGAGGCGGCGCGTCAGCAGCATGCCGAGCGTTTGATGCGCAAGCCGGCCTTCGAAGGGATAGGCAACCAGAAAATGCCGGTTGCCGCGCGGGAAGGTCTCGACCAGAACCTCGCCGGCATCAGGGATCACTGAGCGCTCGGCCTGCAGGACGAGCCACTCGCCAACCGGGGTGGGCAATCCTGCCCATTGCCGATCGTCCGCCAGCATGCGGCGCACGCGCTCGGCGAGGTGGGTGGACAGCGGGAACTTGCCGCCGGCATAGGATGGGATCTTGGGCTCGGGATCGCTGCTGCGCGAGACCAGAGCCTCTGTCTCCTGCAGGCCCTCGAAGCGCACCACCTCGCCGGCGAAAACGAACGTGTCACCGACGCTGAGCTGCTCGATGAAGGATTCCTCCATTTCGCCCAGCACCCGGCCGCCAAACAGAGGACGCGGCGTGCCGGCCTTGCGCCCCAAGCGTCGGCCGACAAGGCGGACCTTGATCATCGGCGCCTCGATGATGGTGCCGACGTTGAGGCGGTACTGCTGGGCGAGGCGTGGATGGGCGAGCCGCAGGGCTCCGTCCGGCGTCGGCTTGAGGCGGGCATAGCGTTCATAGACGCGCAGCGCATATCCACCGGTCGACACGAAATCGACGATGCGGTCGAACTGGCTGCGCGTCAGCCCGGCATAGACGGCGGCCGAACGCACCTCGCGATAAAGATCATCCGGGTGGAACGGTCCGGCGCAGGCCGTCCCCCACACGTGCTGGGCCAATACATCGAGGGCACCAGTGCGGTTCAGCACGGCGTCCTGGGCGCCCTCCGTGGCGGCATCGATGGCGGCGCGGCACTCGAGCACTTCGAAGCGGTTGCTGGGAACCAGCACGGCGCGCGAGGGCTCCTCGAGGCGATGGTTGGCGCGGCCGACGCGCTGGATCAGCCTGCTTGCGCCTTTCGGCGCACCGACATTGATGACTAGGTCGACGTCTCCCCAGTCGATGCCCAGGTCGAGCGTGGATGTGGCGACCACAGCCTTCAGCATGCCCGCTGCCATGGCTGCTTCCACCTTGCGGCGGCGCACGGCGTCGAGCGAGCCGTGATGCAGCGCAATCGGCAGATTGTCGTCATTGATGCGCCATAGCTCCTGGAACAACAGCTCTGCCTGGCTGCGCGTGTTGACGAACACCAGCGACAGGTTGTGCGACTTGATGGCCGCGAAGATCTCGGGTAGCGCGTAGCGCGAGGTGTGGCCCGACCACGGCAGAGGCGCCTCGGTCTCCATCATGCGGATCTCGGGTCGCGCACCGCCCTCGACCTGTACCAAGTCGGCGAGGTGCATGACGCTCGTACCTGGCTGCGGCATCAGATAGGACCTCAGTTCGCTCGGCCGTGCCACGGTGGCCGACAGACCGATGCGCATGTGGCCGGGCGCTATCGTTTGCAGGCGGGCGAGATCGAGCGCCAGCAGGTCGCCGCGCTTGGTGGGGCTCAGGGCATGCAACTCGTCGAGGATGACGGTGTCGAGGCTGGCCAGGAAGCGCGGCGCGTCGGCATGCGACAGCAGCAGCGCGATCTGCTCGGGCGTGGTGAGCAGGATGTCGGGCGGCCGGGCGCGCTGGCGCTGCTTGCGCGAGGTGGAGGTATCGCCAGTGCGCGTCTCGACGCGGATCGGCAGCTGCATCTGCTCCAGCGGCGTGAGCAGGTTGCGCGCCACGTCCACGGCCAGCGCCTTGAGAGGCGACACGTACAGCGTGTGCACGCTGTGCTCGCCGTTTGCGCGCTTGCGGCCCGACAATGCGACGAGGCTCGGCAGGAAACCGGCCAACGTCTTGCCCGATCCAGTCGGGGCGATCAGCAGGGTCGAACGGCGCGCCGCGGCCTTTTCCAGCAGGGCGATCTGGTGTTCGCGTGGCTGCCAACCCCGCTTTTCGAACCAGGTCCGGAACGGGGGCGGCAGCAGAGGTGGCGGTGCGACCGCGAGCACTGCGTCTGCGCGCCGCTGCCGCAGCAAACCGTGCTTGGCGGACGTGCCGCGGGCTGCCATTCCTAGTCTCCTGACCGCGAAATTCCTCGCCAGGCGCGGCTGCAGTTCAACGAGCTCCGCGATCGGAAGGACACTAGTTGAATCAAGCTCCTAGTGCGATTGACATCGACAAGTTCCACCTCTCGATCTTGCCGCACACGTGCCAGCGGACTTCTCGAGCATCGCACGCGCCACTCCAGCTCAGGCTCAGGCTGTTACGAGCAACAGGCCTATGCTAATGCCATTTCGGGCGCGCTGCGCCGACCTCAGAAGGAGAGCGACATCATGGACCGACGCCAGTTCTTCGGCGAGAGCGTCTCCGGCACGATCATCCGCCTGGTGCTGCTGTCGATCGTGGTCGGCGTCGTGTTTTCGGCGCTCGGCATTACGCCCTTCAACCTGGTCGAACGCCTGCAGCAGATCATCCGGCGCATCACTGAGCTCGGCTTCGATGCATTCCGCTCGGTGTTTGAATATTTCCTGCTTGGCGCCGTGATCGTGATCCCGATTTGGTTCATCATGCGCCTGCTCAGTCGGCCGCGCGATCCTCGGCCGTAACCTGTCATCCCGGATTTGCAGGGCGTCACGCCTCGACGGGCTTGACCGCCCACACCTCGGCCTGGCTGCCGGCGGTATCTGCGACACAAGCGAGGCCGTTGCGCTCGGCGTAGGAAACGAGGTCGTGCTTGATGCGCGCGAGCAGGCTCGGGCCATGGAACACGAGACCAGTGTAGAGCTGCAGCAAGCTGGCGCCGGCTTCGATCTTGGCAATGGCTGCCGCGCCCGAGTCGATACCGCCGATGCCGATCAGGGGAATGCGGCCCTCGGTCAGCACGTGCACGCGCGCCAGCACCACCGTCGAGCGGTGAAACAACGGCGGGCCTGACAGGCCACCAGGCTGTGCGGCATAAGCTGCATCGCTCACGCCGTTGCGGGCGAGCGTTGAGTTGGATACGGCTATGCCGTCAACACCATGCGCAACCAGCACGCGCACGATCGGCTCCAGGTCGTCCTCGGCAATGTCTGGCGCCAGCTTGACCACGATCGGCCGCGACGGCTTGCCAGTGGCCGCCAACTCGGCTCGCGTGGCAAGCACGCGCGCCAGCAGATCATCGAGCGCGGCCGGCGCCTGCAGGTCGCGCAGGCCCGGCGTGTTGGGCGATGACACATTGACCGTGAAGTAGGATGCGACGTCCGTGAACAGGCGTACGCCGGCTGCATAGTCGGCGGCGCGATCGGCAGCGTCCTTGTTGGCACCGACGTTGACGCCGACCACCCCGTTGGCCCGTCGCGCATGCAGACGCACCAGCGCCCGTGCATGCCCGCCGTTGTTGAAGCCCAGCCGATTGATCAGCGCGCCGTCTTCGATCAGGCGGAACACGCGCGGGCGCGCATTGCCGGCCTGCGGCAGCGGCGTCAAAGAGCCGACCTCGGCGAAGCCGAACCCCATGTCGAGCACGGCGTCGGGCACCCGCGCATCCTTGTCGAAGCCTGCGGCGATGCCGAGCGGGTTGGGGAATTCCATTCCCCACACGTTGAGCGCGAGTCGCGGATCGTCTGGGACGGAAGGTCGCGGATAGATGCCGGCTTCGAGCGATTTGAGCGTCAACTCGTGCGCCCTCTCCGGCTCGAGCGCGAACAGCAGCGGTCGGGCGAAATCGAATGCGGCTGCAAGCATCTGTAGGTCCTCTGCAACTGGCCGCACCCGGAAAACAAGGACCGGCTCGCTTGTCAATGCGCACCATGACAATTGGATGGACGACACGCAGAATTGAGAGTTGCACGTGCCAGATGATTTGTGCTCTGGATGAAATCTCCAGCGCGCAAATTGCGGCGCGCCGGCCTCCAGGAAGGGCAGCCAATGTCGTCGCAGTTTGCCGCACGTTCAGTCCGGCTGGGCCAGGTTTTTGCCGATCCGATGCACATTGAGGTGCCGGCCTACCAACGCTCCTATGCCTGGACGTCGACCGAAGCCAGCCGGCTGCTCGACGACATCACGCTGGCCATGGAGGCGGACGGCGCCGAAGCCGCGGACTACTTCCTCGGCACCATGCTGTTTATCGATTCCGATCAGGATGCCTTGCTGCGCGAGGGGTGGCCGCTGACCGGCAACCAGCGTGCCTTTGAGGTGATCGACGGCCTGCAACGGCTGACCACGCTAACGATCCTGTTCTGCGTCCTGCGCGACCTCGACACAGAGGACCGAACAACGCCGCACGCGCGGCTCGCCGCTGCCATCCGGGCCGGCAGTGGTGCCGGTGCCGTGCCGCGGCTGACGCTTCGGGGCACCGACGAGAGGTTCTTCCAGGCCTACGTACGCGCGGCCGGCGCCTGCCGCACCATGCCGGATCGCGACCGGCTGGCGCCCGCCGAGGAGCGCATTCTAGAGGTGCGCGAGCACTTCCTGACGGCCCTGCTCGATTTTGATGCCGCGCAGCGCCGGCGGCTGGCTGAGTTCCTGCTCGACCACTGCGCCGTGGTGATGGTCGCCACCATGGGCATCGACCGCGCGCATCGCATGTTCATGGTCCTGAACGAAACGGGCAAGCCGCTCGCGCGTAACGACATCCTCAAGGCTGAACTGCTGGGCAGCATCCCTGGCGGCGTGGCCGGCGCCGCCTGCGCCACCTGGGATGCCGTCGAGGCGCGGCTCGGTTCGGAGTTCGAGAGCCTGTTCAGCCACGTCCGCACCATGTACGGCCGCGGCAACAGCCAAGTGATCGCCGGGATTCGCGCGGTGGTTGCGGAATGCGGGGGGGCCGAAGCCTTCACCAGCAATGTGCTGGCTCCCTCCGCGACCATTCTCGATGACCTGCGCCATGCGCGGCATGCGGGTTCGGTGCAGTCCGCCGACATCTCGCGTTTGCTGACTTACCTGGCTTGGTTGCCGGCCTCGGACTGGATACCGCCGGCCATGCTGTGGTGGCTTACCAAGGGCAAGGACCCCGCGGAGCTCGCTTGGTTCCTGCAACGCCTGGATCGGCTCGCCTACGGCATGCGCATTCTCGGTCTCGGCGCCAACCGGCGTGCCAAGCGCTTCGGCGCCGTCATTACCGCCATCCGCGACGGCAGCGATCTGGCGGCCACAAGCAGCCCGCTCAACCTGCAGCGCGAGGAAATCCGCAACATCGAGCACAGTCTGAGGGATTTGCACGCCCGCAGCGCACCGCTCTGCAAGCTGGTGCTGCTGCGTATCAACGACGAGATGGCGGGCCGACCGCAAAGCCTCACAATCGGTGAGCTGACCGTGGAGCATGTGCTGCCGCGCAAGCACGGCCACGGCAGTGCCTGGCGTGGCTCCTTTCCCGAGACGCAGGAGCGGGAGCAGTGCACCGAGGCGCTCGGCAACCTTGTGCTGGTCAGCAAGGCCCAGAACGACAAGGCCGGCAACCTCGACTTCACCCGCAAGCACGCCATTTACTTCCCGCCGTCCGGCGGGCCGACGCTGGCCATTAACGAGTTCGTGCGCCGCCAGAAGCAGTGGACGCCCGTCCAGGTCAGGGAGCGCGACGAGGAGCTGACGAAGCGCCTGCAGGCGCTGTGGGGCTTCGGCGGGGAGGTTCGCCGCCCCCGTCCTAGTACGGGGCTGGGGTTGCAGAGTTCCCCAGCCCGCTAGGTCTTCTCAGTAGGTTTTGGATTTCGCCGCCGGTGCCTGACCGCGCACCTCGCGCACGGCCGCAGCCGCGGCATTGGCCATCAACCGCACGTCGTTGAGGATGGTGCACATGTGGAAACCTTCCTCGAAACGACGGATGGCCGTCTTGGCGCCGTCGGTGTGCACGCCAGCGATTAGGCCGCGTTCGCGCGTCTCCTTCAAGATGATACCCATGGCCTCCAGCACGGTCTTGTCGCTCGGATCCAGCGTTGGCGTCTTGCCCATGCTGAGCGACAGATCGGACGGCCCGATGTAGACGCCGTTGAGGCCCTTCACGGACAGGATCTCTGACAGGTTGCTGACCGCCTGCCGTGTCTCGATCATGGCGAACAGCAGCACCTCGTCATTGGCATGCTGCCAGTAGTCGGCGCCGGCGTACTGGGCCGCGCGGAACGGGCCGAAGCTGCGCTCGCCCATCGGCGGATAGCGGCCGGCGCGCACATAGGCCTCGGCTTCTGCCTTGGTGTTGATCATTGGGCAGATCAGCCCCATGGCGCCGGCATCGAGCGCGCGCATGATGTAGGAGGGATCGTTCCAGGGCACGCGCACCAGCGGCGTGGCGTCGCTGGTGCATACCGCCTGCAGCATCGATACGAGGTCGTTCATGGTGGGTGCACCATGCTGCATGTCGATGGTGACGCTGTCCCAGCCCTGCGCGGCGTAGATCTCGGTCGAGAAGGCGTTGGGGATGCCGGCCCAGCCGCCCACCACCTGGACGCCGTCGGCGATCTTCTTCTTCAGCGTGTTGTGCTTCATGCGTGTCTCCTTGGTTGCGTCATGCCCACGATGGTGGGCATCCACGCTAACTTGGTCTTTCCGTCGACGATGCTCTTGCATGGATCCCGGCCGGCGCGGGGACGACGCTACTTCTTTGGCTTCTTCAAGACTTCCGGGTTGAACACGTGGCTCTCGGGCAGGCGGCCATCGAACATGTCGAGCACGTTCTGCGCCACCGTCTTGGCCGAGCGGATGTAGGTCTCGCTGGTTGCGGTGGCCGAATGTGGTGTCAGGATCAGACGCTCGCATGTGAGCAGCGGATCATCCGGCTTGGGCGGCTCGTCGACCTGCACGTCGAGCGCTGCGCCCATGATCAGCCGGCTGTTCAGCGCCTCAATCAGCGCTTTCTCATCGATGATGCCACCGCGCGCGCAATTGATGAGGTAGGCGGTCGGCTTCATCATGGAAAGCTCGCGCGCGCCGATCATGTTGCGCGTGTCATCCTGCAGCGGCGTGTGCAAGGTGACAAAATCGGCGCGCGGCAATGCCGAGCGGAAATCGTCAACCGGTTCGCAGCCCATCGCTTCTATCTGCGCCGGCGTGTACGCCGGGTCGACGCCAAGACACTTCATGCCGAGTGCGTTCAGCGTCTTGGCGAGGCGGCTGCCGATGCGCCCGAGGCCGATGATCAGCACCCTGCGGCCGCCGATATCCTGCGCGTCGAGCTTGAGCTTGCGCATATAGTCGCCGCCGCGCGTGTCGCGATCGACGTCGAACAGCCGCTTGGCCAGCGCTAGCATCAAGGACAGCGTGTGCTCGACCACCGATGGCGCGTTGGCCAGCCCGACGGTCGCGACTACAACGCCGCGCTCGGTGGCAGCGCCGACATCGATGTTGTCGCAGCCGACACCGTGCCGGGAGATGATCTTGAGGTTCGGTGCGGCCTCGATCAGAGAGCGCGGGATCTTGGTGAGGCGCACGCACAAGGCCTCGGTGCCCGGCAGGAAGTTCGACCAGGTGGCCGGGTCCGGATTCTCCGGCACGATCACCTCAAGGTCGTCGCGCGCATGCAGGATTTTCATGCCCTCCGCATGGATGGGCTGGATGACGATGACCCGGTGTTTCATGGCGCTCAGTGGATCTCGTCCTGTTTGGCCAGCGCCTCGCGCAGCTTGGCGATGTTGAAGCCGGGCGCGCGCGCCATGTCGAGGATGACGGCCTCCTTGCGGGTCAGCAGATCGCAGGCCGCCGGGATCTTTGCGGCCATCGCCTCTGGAATGGTGACGGCGCCGTGCCGGTCGGCGTGCACGAGGTCGCCTGAGCGCACCAGCATGCCGGCCACCCGGGCCTCGTGGCCGAAGCCTGCCAGATGTACGTGGGCATGGCTCGGCACGATCGAGCCGGCCAGCGCCTGGAAGCCCGGCGCCCACTGATCGATGTCGCGGATCGAGCCGTCGGTGACCACGCCGAGGCAGCCGAGCCCCTTGTGCACCGCGCTCATCACCTCGCCCCAGAAGGCGCCGAAGCCGACCTCTGCGCCGTCGAGATCCTGGATGATGACCACGCCGGGCGCCGGCTTGGAGGCGATGTACTCGTAGTAGGCGATGCGCTGCTCACGCGCCTGCTTGGCGTCGAACTCGTGTGCGTGCGTGGAGCGGATGGTCGCCGTCTTGGCGTAGCCGCAGATCGGCGGCAGGCTCGGGAACGGACACACCAAAGGCTTGACCGTGAAACCGGTCAGCCGTCGCGCCGGATCGATGATCTCCAGCGCATTGCAGATGGTGGGCGTATCGTACTTCTTCAGCTTCTCGAGCAGATCGATGTCGATCACAGACCGGTCTCCTTCTATTCCCTCTCCCCATACTTCATGACGCGAGGCTTAGGGTGAGGGCGGACGCTCGTTCCAGCGCTCGTTGCTGCCCTCACCCCGATCCTCTCCCCGCAAGCACGGGGAACGGGGGTTCACATCAGTTTGCCCCCACTTGCTGGATGCGGCGCTCGTCGACGCCGACCTGGCGGGCAGCGTTGACGATCGAGGCCCAGGTGTCGTCGGGCAGCGGCACGCCCTCGGCCAGGCGCTGGCGGCGCGTGCGCTCCTCGGGCTCGCCGGGGGTCAGCACCTCGCCGCCGGGCGTGGCAGGCTTGGCGCTCTTGAAGTAGGCGATATAGCGGGCGACGTCGGCCGGG
>DASTOW010000346.1:0-18618 GCA_035762425.1 Hyphomicrobiaceae bacterium
AGGCTTCTCGGGCTCGGTAACCAGCACCAGATTCTCGATGCGTATGCCGTAGGCGCCAGTCTTGTAGAAGCCCGGCTCGTTGGAGACGATCATACCGGGCTCCAGCGCGACCATGCCGCCCTTTGAGATGCTCTGCGGCCCCTCGTGTACCGAGAGGTAGCTACCCACACCGTGGCCGGTGCCGTGGTCGAAGTCGAGCCCCGCATCCCACAGGGCGCGGCGCGCGAACGGGTCGAGGTCGATGCCGCGTGTGCCCTTGGGAAAGCGCGCGCTGGCGATGGCAATGTGTCCCTTGAGCACCTGCGTGAAGCGCTCCTGCATCTCGCGCGTCGGCTTGCCGATGGCAACGGTGCGCGTGATGTCGGTGGTGCCGTCGAGATACTGGCCGCCGGAGTCAACCAGGAACAGCTCGCCCGCCCTCAGCTTGCGGTTGCTGGCCGCGGTGACGCGATAGTGCACGATGGCACCGTTGGCGCCGGCGCCCGAGATGGTGTCGAAGCTGATCTCCTTCAAGGCTTGCGTTTCGCTGCGCATGGTCTCCAGCTGGCGGGCGGCGCCGATCTCGTCGACGCCGCCCTTGTGCGCCTCGCGATCGAGCCAGGCCAGGAAGCGCACGACGGCGGCACCGTCGCGCTTGTGTGCCACTCGCGCTCCCTTGATCTCGGTGGCGTTCTTGCGTGCCTTGGGCAGATTGCAGGGATCGGCGGCCGTTACCACGCGCCCCTTGCCGCCTTTGAGTTTGCGATGGAACCACACCGGCGCTGCTGGGCTGAGACGCACGGTCTTGCCGGCCTCCTTGAGCGCAGCGAGGCTCTGCTCCAGGACCGTCGGTCGGCCGACGTCGGGCATGGGCCGGAGTTTGGCGAGCGGCGCCAGGTAGGCCTTGGCCTCGGCTCCGAGCTTGGCGGGATCGATGAACAGCTCTGGCTTGCCGCTGGCCGGCACGATCGCCAACGCCAGCGCAACCGGATTGTGGTCAACATCCGAGCCGCGAATGTTGAACAGCCAGCAGATCGAATCCGGGAACGTCAACACCACCGCATCCTGCCCGTCAGCCTTCAAGGCCGCCTGCAGCTCGGCGATCTTGTCCTCGGCGGGCTTGCCTGCATAGCGCAGTGGATGCGGGGTTACTGCGCCGTGCGGCGCAGCCGGCCGCTGCCGGCCCCATATGCGATCGATTGGATTCCTGGCCAGTGCCTTCAGCTTGATGCGCTTGCCCGTCAGTTCCTTGTGCAGCTCGTCGAACGTGTGGGATGCGTGCAGCCTTGCATCATAGCCAACCACCGCGCCGGACTTCAGATGCTTGACGAGCCATTCGGAGAGCTTGGCAGGAGGCACCTGCAGCACCTCGAAAACCTTGGTGTCGACCTGCTTGGGCGCCTGCAGGATATAGCGGCCGTCAACCAACAAGGCGGCGGTCGTGCGCGTCACCACGGCTTGGCCGGCCGAGCCCGTGAAGCCGGTGAGCCATGCCAGCCGCTGCGCCGATGGGGGCACGTACTCGTTCATGAATTCGTCGGCGTGCGGCACCAAGAATGCGTCCACATTCAGCCGCGCCATGGCCTCGCGCAGCCGCGCAAGGCGTTCGGACCGATCAGTGCCCGCCGCAGGACTTTCGAAGGTCTGGAACATGGCGATCTTTCATAGGTGAACAAGACGGGCGGCTGCAAATGCCACCACCGATACTCTCAACACAGGCGATGACGCGTTTCTAAGCAGCTGGTCCGCCTATGCCTATGGCATGCGGATCCTGCATTGCTGCGGTGCAGCATGCCGTCTATCTCAATCGTGCGACGCCGACTACGTGTCGGGCACCACCAAAAAACAAACTCAGAGTGGAGCATGATCATGAGCACGGGTACGCAAACAGTGAACGGTGTCGTCGCCGGTGGCGTGCGCAAGCCGGACGGGTTCGTTGACAGACTGCTGAGGCGCATCATCGAAGGTCAAGAACGTAAGGCGCGCGCCATGGTGCGCGAGTATCTGGCGACCCAAAGCGACGAGCATCTGACCGGACTGGGTTACAGCACGGCGCAGATCAAGTCGATCCGCAGTCAAGCCACGGGCAACGGGCCGAGCTGGCTGTAAGGGCCTGTAGACCGAGGGATTGAGGCGAGCGCCTCATGCACGTGGCGCGTCGCCGCAGTCCACACCCATCTCCTGTCCTTCCTCCGCCGCGATATCCGGCAATTGGTCGAGGGAGGCATCCCAAAGCTGATCGATACGCAGCGCCGCCTGGTGTGGTGACAGCGTGTGCAGCGTGCCGTCGGCGAACTCGGAGACAATCCCATCCTGCTTCAGCCGCTGCAGGGCATCGGCAACATCGAAGTCGACATCGATGTTGAAGGTCCTGGCCAGATACTGCTCGATCGCCTCGTCGAGATGCCCGAGTTCGGCGATGTTGGCCGGAGCCTTGGCCAGCACGCTGTAGAGCAGCATCTCCTCCTTCACATCCTCCTCGGCCGCACGATCCGCGAGCAGCGTCACCACGCCGCGATTGTCAGCCATGGCGTGGAAGTAAAGGTTCTGCGCCATCACCACCATGTAGCGGTTGCGCTGGGCGATGAAGTTGGTGGCTTGCCGGGCTGCCACTCCGCCCAGGCCGACCACGGCGCCGGCGAATGCGATCGGATTGGTGGTCAATAGCGCCACCTTGCTGGCCGTGCCGAACACACCCATGCCGAGGCCGCCACCGGCCGTCACGCCAAACTTGATCTTGTCAAACAGGCGGAACTTGACCTTCGTATTGGGGAAGATCATTTCCACGTCGCTGCGGGGTAGGTTCTTGAACAGCTTGAGGTAGACGTAGTCGCTGCTGACGGCCGCCGGCAGCATGCCGCGCAGGCGCTTGACATAGCGCTCGGCATCGTTGCGATCGATGTTCTGCTCCTGCATCACCTCGCGCACCCGTTCCTCGAACGGCTTCAGCTTGAAGAGCAGGAATAGCCGCTGGAACACCGGAATCTTCACCTCCTTCCAGCCGATGTAGGCCTTCAGTGGATCGCGCCGGCGCTCTGTGATCGTGCTAGCGCCCCGATAGAAGATCAAAATCTCCTCGAAGGCCTTGAGATCCACTTGCAGGTCGAGCCCATAGTGCGAGTCCTTGGTGAGGATGACGTGCACTTCACTGGGGTCGACGCGGGTGAAATTGGCCTGCTCGAGGAAGGCCGAGATCTGCGCGACGAACCGCTTGCGCAGTGTCGTACGCTCCTCGGCGGAGTACTTGCGCGTCGTCAGCAGATCGCTGTCGGGGCTGAACGGCTCGTAACTCTGCTCCAGCTCGAGCAGGCGCATCGTGTAGGAATGCCGGCGCCAGTAGTCGAGATAGCGCAGAAAGCGCCGCACCTGCATGACATCGCCGTTTGGCCAAGCGCTCGGCACGGTCAGGCGATCCGCGAGCGCGGACCGGGTCACCGGCAGGAATTTCTCGCGCTGCAAGGCGCTGGCGGCATGGGGGTCAGCGGCGATGAACTCGACCTCTTTGGCGGTCGTAGAGATGGCGGCTGCAACCATTGCTGACCTCCCCTTCGGGGCTCCCCGCCCGCATCCCCTTCCGCGCAACAATACCTCCCGCCACCCCCTGCGCTGGAGCAGCAAGAATTCCTATTGGTTGTAATGCGTTGGTTCTAAGGCTTTAGGATCGGATTTGTCGAGAGCCGATGGCAAAGGAGCCACAGCGCCGGCGTTTTCGTCAGACCGCATCCGCACGGGCAACGAAGCTGTCGACCACACGCTTGCGGCCGGCCTTGTCGAAGTCGACGGTCAGCTTGTTGCCCTCGATCTCAGCCACGATGCCGTAGCCAAACTTTTCGTGGAACACGCGCTCACCCAGCGCATAGCCCGCGCCATGCCCGGTGGAGGATGCGACCAGTTCTCCGTCCAGGGTCAACGGCGTGCGCTTCTTGGTACGGTCCTCGCGCTGCCATTGCTCCTTGGCGCGCTGCCAGCCGGGCGTCGCGTAGCCGCTCTGAAAGCCGGCAGCCGGTTCGTCGAACCGGCTCCGACCGTAGGGATTGAACCCTCCGCTACCGCTGCCACCACCGTACGGACTTTGCGCTTCCACCACCTCGACATGCGCCTCGGGCAGTTCATCGACGAAGCGCGAGGGAGCCGCCGCCTGATAGAGACCCCGGTTGCGGCGATTCTGCGCGAAACTCACCTTGGCCTGACGGCGCGCCCGCGTCAGTCCGACGTAGGCGAGCCGCCGCTCTTCCTCCAAGCCCGCCACGCCGCTCTCGTCGAGGCTGCGCTGGTGCGGGAACAGGCCCTCCTCCCAGCCCGGCAGGAACACCACGTCGAACTCCAGTCCCTTGGCGGCGTGCAGCGTCATCAGCGACACGCGGTCGCCGCCATCCTGCGTATCGGCGTCCATGACCAGCGACACGTGCTCCAAAAAGCCCTGCAGCGTATCGAACTCGTGCATGAAGCGGATCAGTTCCTTCAGGTTTTCGAGCCGCGAATGGGCCTGCGGACTCTTGTCCTGCTGCCACATGTGCGTGTAGCCCGACTCGTCGAGGATCAGCTCGGCCAGCTCGGTATGCTTCATGGCTTCGACCTGGCGGCGCCAGCGCTCGAACGACAGGACGAGGTCGGCCAGCGCCTTGCGCGCCTTGCCGCCCAGCTCCTCGGTCTGGGCTATCTCGCGCGCGGCCTGGTGCAGGCTGATGCTGCGGGCGCGCGCCAGCTCGCTGATGCGCCTGAGCGAGGTGTCGCCGAGGCCTCGCTTGGGCACGTTGATGATGCGCTCGAATTTGAGGTCGTTGTCCGGATTGAGCGTCACATCCAGGTAGGCGATGGCGTCCTTGATTTCCTGGCGCTCGTAGAAACGGGGGCCGCCGATCACGCGGTACGGCAGGCCGAGCGTTACGAAGCGATCCTCGAAAGCGCGCATCTGGAACGAGGCGCGCACCAGGATGGCAATGCCCTCCAGGCGCTGCCCGCCCTTGCGCAAGGCTTCGATATGCTCGCCGACGCCGCGGGCCTCCTCCTCGTCGTCCCACACCCCCGCAACGGCCACCGGTCGGCCCATGTCATCATCGGTAAAGAGCGTCTTGCCGAGGCGGCCCTGGTTGTGGGCGATCAGCCCGGCGGCGGCGGCCAGTATGTGGCCTTTCGAGCGGTAGTTGCGCTCCAGGCGAACGACGGTTGCGCCGGGGAAGTCCTTCTCGAAGCGCAGGATGTTGTCGACCTGCGCACCGCGCCAGCCGTAGATCGACTGATCGTCGTCGCCGACGCAGCAGATGTTGGGCGAACCGCCACCGGCCAGCAGCCGCAGCCACAGATACTGCGCCACGTTGGTGTCCTGATACTCGTCGACCAGGATGTAGCGGAAGCGGCGCTGATACTCGGCCAGGATGTCGGGATTGTCCCGGAACAGACGCAGCACCTCGAGCAGCAGGTCGCCGAAGTCTGCAGCGTTCAGCTCCTTCAGGCGCTTTTGGTAAGCTGCATAAAGCTGCGCGCCCTTGCCCTCGGCAAAACCGAATGCCTCCCCGCGCGGAACCTGGTCGGGGCTGAGCCCCCGGTTCTTCCAGCTGTCGAGCAAGGCGGCGAACTGGCGCGCCGGCCAGCGGTCCTTGTCCAGACCTTCACTTTCGATGACCTGCTTGATAAGGCGGATCTGGTCGTCGGTGTCGAGAATCGTGAAGCCCGACTTGAGGCCTACCAACTCGGCATGCCGGCGCAGGATCTTTACACCCATGGCGTGGAAGGTGCCGAGCCAGGGCATGCCTTCCACGGCGCCGCCCACCAGAACGCCGATGCGTTCCTTCATTTCGCGGGCCGCCTTGTTGGTGAAGGTAACGGCCAGGATCTGGGAGCCGTGGGCGCGGCCAGTGCACAGTATGTGGGCGATCCGCGTCGTCAGTACGCGCGTCTTGCCCGTGCCGGCGCCGGCCAGAACCAGGACAGGCCCGTCCATCGCCTCGACGGCGGCGCGCTGCTCGGCGTTGAGCTCGCCCATGTAGGGCGCCTCACCAGGCCTGGCTAAAGCGCGCGCGGAGATAGGGATTTTCGGCGCGGCGCACGTCTGCGCACCGGTCAGTTCCGACACTTTATTGCGACTCGCGGGCATGGCTTGCGACTATAGCACCTTCAACCTGGCGGCAATCGGGGCGGGCTGGCTGCCCACAGCGCTGGGTAGCCCTTCAGACCGCCAAATTCAGGGGCCAAAACTAAGCGCAACTGTGTCATAATCCTACCTGGAGAGCGGCACCGTGATGCGAGGCCATACAAGCAAGGCCCGGCCCCTCCATGCGCGAAGGGACGTTCATGGGTTCTTGCAGGACAAACGAGCCGCCGGAACATTGCGCCGATAGGCGTTTGCCGTTTTCAGCCCCGGCACGGACGTGGGGGTAGCCGATGAGCAACTTCTTCGTCGCCCTGGCCGTCTTCCTGATCACGGTCGTCGGCGCCCTGTTCACGGTCCCCCATTTCATCGATTGGAACGGCTACCGCGGGGTTTTCGAGGAGGAGGGCTCGCGCCTGCTGGGCCGCGAGGTCCGCGTGGGCGGCGCCGTCAACCTGCACCTGCTGCCGACCCCCTACTTCCGCTTCGAGAAGGTGCGCATTGCCGACACGTCCGTCAACCTCGAGGAGCCGTTTTTCCGGACCGAGAGCGTGACCGTGAAGCTCTCGGTGCCGCCTCTGCTCAGGGGCGCCATCGAGGCCAACGAGATCGAATTTCAGCGGCCGGTGTTGCGCCTAGCGCTCAACGATAAGGGCGGCTGGAACTGGCAGACGTTCGGCCAGATGCTGAGCAACGCCCCCTACTTGCCAACCAACGTCGCCTTGACCTCGCTGCGCATCAAGGACGGTGTGCTGGCCGTGCACGGCATCAACGGTGCCGAGCGCGCCCGCCTCGAGGGCCTGGACGGCGAGCTGTCATCGCCGTCCCTCGATGGCCCCTATCGCTTCCGCGGCACCTATGGCCCTGGCGGCGCCGAACGTGAGATCCGGCTATCGACGGCCAAAGCCGAGGACGACGGCACGGTGCGCTTCAAACTCGCCCTGCGCCTCGGCGATGTCGGCTCGGTCTACAACTTGGACGGCCGCCTGCTCGACCTGATGGGCAAGTCCCGCCTGGACGGCGAGCTGACTGCCCGGCTGCCGGTTGCCAGCATCTGGCAGCCGGCGCCGGCGCGCGCCGGCTCCTCGTCCTACGCCAAAGGTGCTACCGCCGAAACCAAGGCTCAGACGAGCGACGTGGCGTTCGATCTGAAGGCCAACCTGGTCGCCGACACGTCCGGCGGTTCGCTGTCCGACGTCGCCCTGTCGTTCGAGCAGGATGGCCAGCCACAGTTGCTGAGCGGGGTCGTCAGGGCCGTCTGGCGCGAGGCGTTGGCGGTCGATATGGACCTCGCATCGCGCTGGCTCGACCTCGACCGGATTGCCGGCACCGCCGAAAACTCCTCTCCGCTCGACAGCATCGTTCCGCTGGCCATGCGCCTGCGCGACCTGCTGCCGGCCGACGGCCGCTCGCGCGCCAGCTTCACCGTGGATCAGGCCAATATTGGACGGGATGCGGTCAGTGGATTGCGCCTGGCGCTGGTGCGCTCGCGCGACAGGCTTGAGGTCGAAGAGCTGCGCTTGGGCATGCCGGGCGGCAGCCGCGGCGAACTGCAGGGCACCATGTCGGGGCCGGCCGGCGCACCGGTGTTCGACGGGTCCTTCGGGGTGCGCGGCGGCAGCATTGCTCGCTTCCTGGGCTGGGCACGCGGCAGTCCATTGCCCGCCGATGCCAAGGGCGACGGGGCGTTCGGGGCGCGCGCAAAGGTGTCGATCGCCACCGGTCGCGTGGACGTGCGTGACATCGTCGGCGACCTGTCCGGGACCGCGCTCAACGGCGCAGCGCACTATCGGTGGGACGGCCGCCCCGAAATGGCGCTCACGATCGAAGGGCCACAGATCGACGTGCGCCCGTTCGTGCCGGCCGGCGCCAGCCTGTTCGACATGTTCAACCTGCTGGCACAGGCCGAGGCTACCGCAGGCGGCGGCCAGGCCCAGTCCAAACAGCTCGATACGTCGATCCGCGTCAGCGCCGGGCAGTTGATAACGAGCGGGCGCACCTATCGCGATGTGGGTCTGGAGCTCGATCTTAAGGGCGGGAATCTGCGGCTGCCGATGCTGCGCGTATCGGGAGACGAGGGCTACAGCCTGGAGCTGGAGGGCGAGGTCAACGATGTGGGTGGACGCCCCAAGGGGTCGATCCGCGCCGTTGCGGCGAGCGAAGCGCAGCAGGGCGTCCTGCCGCTGGCCGAATTGCTCGGGCTGCCGAACGCGTTTCGCCCGAGCGAACGGCGGGTACAGGGCCTCGCTCCTCTGCGCATCGGCGGCTCGATGGCCTTCGGCGGACGCACGCCAACCTCTGCCGACCTGCAGATCGACGGCGAGGCCAACGGTGCCGGCGTGAAGGCCAGCGCGCGCCTCGATGGCAACGCGGCCGGCTGGCGCAAGGGCTTCGCCGACGTGGCCGGTGTCATAGAGGGCCCGGAGGCAGGCCGTCTAGTGTCGGCGCTGCTGGGTTCGGGCGCCACATCCTCCAGTAACAGTGCGCGTCCGGGCCGCATTCTGGTAAAGGCCGGCGGACTGCCTGCGGACGGGCTGACGACCATTGCCTCGATCGATGCCATGGACCTGGCGCTGGATTTCCGCGGCCAGGTCCAGCTGCGCGATGCCGGCAACAAGGTCGCCGGCGATCTTGAGATCAAGGGCGCGGACGCAGCGCGCGTTGCCGCGATTGCCGGCCTGGCTCCGCCGCTGAGACTGGACGCGGCGCCGGCCTCGGGAGCGATGCGAATCACCGCTACCGAAGGCAGCCTCGACATCGAACGGCTGGCCATGACGATCGGTGGCAGCGAGGTGCGCGGAAAGCTCGCCATTGCGCCGGCTGGGGAGCGCCGCCGGATTGCCGCGGACCTGACGGTCGCTGAGCTGAGCGTGGCCCGCCTGCTGGGGCCGATGCTTGATCAGCGCCTGGCAATCACCGGGGCGGTGGAATCGCTTCTGGCGGGCCAGCAGAGCCCCTGGCCGGAAGAGCCCTTCGACACGGCGGTGCTCGAGGGCTTCGAAGGCACCATCAAACTCGAGACACCGCGCGTCGGCCTAACGCCGGCGCTCGGGCTCAGCCGCGCCTCGCTCGACATCGAGTTGGCGCCTGGAAAGATCGACGTCAAACAGCTGGCGGGTGACCTGCCGGGCGGGCGTTTGCAGGCCAAGCTCGTGCTCGACAGGCGCCCCGGCAACATTGAGTTGACAGGCAGCGCCACGGTCGAGGCCACGCTGGAGGCGCTGGCCCCACCCCGCAGCGGCGCGGCCCCGCGCGGCGTCGGCCCGCTCAAGGGGACGATCGAGTACAGCGCTCGAGGCGCGAGCCCACGCGCCCTGATGGCATCGCTGCAGGGCAAGGGCGTGGTCGAAATCGGCGAAGCCAAGCTCGAAAACCTGTGGCCGGGTGCGCTCGGGGCGGCGATCGAGGCGGCCTTGAAGGTCGAGGCCGACAAGGTCGGGCCCACGTTGCGTCAGCGGTTGCTCGACGGCATGTCGGAGGGGCAACTGGCGCTCGGACCCAATACGCTGGCCATTGAGGTGGTCGACGGCCAGCTGCGCTCCAAGTCGATCGTTGCCGAGACCGATGAAGGTCGCGCCACGGGAGTGGTCAACCTCGATGTGAGAACGTTTGCCCTCGACAGCGAGTGGCTCGTGGAGCGCAAGCGGCTCAAGGACAGGATCGACGAGAAGGCGGCGCTGCCGGCCGCAATCATCCAGTATCGCGGCCCCGTCACGGCACTCTCGGCACTCGACCCGCGCATCAATACGGATGCGCTGGAGCGCGAGCTGACGGCGCGCAAGATGGAACTCGATCTGGAAGACTTGGAGCGGCTGCGCCAGGCCGACGAGGCGCGCCGCCGCAGCGAGCTCGAGCGTCAGCGCCAGCAACCGCCGCAGGATCCGTGGCTGCCGACCCGTCCAGCTGCGCCCAACACCCCCGTCCTGCCAAAAGGCACCTCGCCGGCAACGCCGGGCTGATGCCGGCCGCGGCGCTTGGCTATTGAACCCGCGCTGCAGGGTGTGCCGTACAGCGGGCCAGAAGCCACACCCGGACAGCGCTCGACAGACCGCCCGCGCCACGCGAGGCATCTATGCGCGCAATGAGCTGCGACACAGGTAGCCCCTCCTCGTCGGCTGCTTGCTTGAGGGCATCCCAGAACGGCGCTTCAAGCGAGATCGAGGTGCGGTGCCCGGCGATGGTGAAGGAGCGCTTGACCGGCCTCATCGTCGCTCCCCAGGCTGCGCCGGCAGGCGCGCGCTGCCTCTGGGTCGAGAGGGCGGCGCCTCAGTGAACCTTCAGTCCTCGCGATCCGCGCCGCGCTCCTCACGCCGCAGACCGTCGAGCCGCTGCGCTTCCAAGCTGCGCTGGGCCGCGGTCTTGGCACGCTCGCTCTTGGGGATGCCGAACAGCGCGCGCTTCGCGTTCGCGCGACGCTCACGCGCGGCCCGCTGCTTATCTTTGCGGTAGCGGTTCAGATTGATAACGCTGCCCATCACGCCTCCGGTCCGATCATCTTCCTCGGGTCGACAATTCTGTCGAAGTCCTCGGCCGATACGTATCCTCCACCGACGGCCTCGTCCCGCAAGGTGGTGCCGTTCTTGTGCGCGGTCTTGGCAATCTTGGCCGCGTTGTCGTAACCGATTTTCGGCGCCAGCGCCGTCACCAGCATTAGCGATCGCTCCAGCGCGGCGGCAATGTTCTGCTCGCGGGCCTCGATGCCGACAACGCAATTGTCGGTGAAGCTGAGCGCCGCGTCCCCAAGCAGCTGCACGGACTGCAGGAAGTTATACGCCATCACCGGATTGTACACGTTGAGCTCGAAATGCCCCTGCGACCCGGCGAATGTGATCGATGCCTGGTTACCAAACACTTGCACGCAGACCATGGTCAGCGCTTCGCACTGAGTCGGGTTGACTTTGCCCGGCATGATCGAGGAGCCGGGCTCGTTCTCCGGCAGCGACAACTCACCAAGGCCGGAGCGCGGACCGCTGCCAAGCAGGCGAATGTCATTGGCAATCTTGAACAGAGCCACGGCCGCCGTGTTGATCGCGCCGTGCGCGAACACCATGGCATCGTGCGCCGCCAGCGCCTCGAACTTGTTGGGCGCCGACACGAACGCAAGGCCGGTGACGGCGGCAATGCGCTCGGCCACCCTTTCCGCAAAACCCACCGGCGCGTTGAGCCCGGTGCCGACGGCGGTGCCACCCTGCGCCAGCTCGAGCAGCCCCGGCAGCGTCATCTCGATGCGCGCGATGCAGTTGGCGACCTGCGCGGCGTAGCCCGAGAACTCCTGGCCGAGCGTGAGCGGGGTTGCATCCTGCGTATGCGTGCGGCCGATCTTGATGATGTGTGCAAAGGCACGCTGCTTGTCGAGCAGGGCCTCGTGCAGCTTGCGCAGCGCCGGCAACAAGGTCAGCTGCACTTCCTCGGCGCAGGCAATATGCATAGCCGTCGGGTAGGTATCGTTCGACGACTGGCTCATGTTTACGTGGTCGTTGGGGTGCACGGGCTTCTTGGAGCCCATTACACCGCCCATCAGTTCAATCGCGCGGTTGGAGATCACCTCGTTGGCGTTCATGTTCGATTGCGTGCCCGACCCGGTCTGCCACACCGCCAACGGGAAATGCTCGTCAAGCCTGCCGTCGATCACCTCTTGGGCGGCCGCAACGATGGCTTCGCCCACCTTAGGGTCGAGCTTGCCGAGCGCCATGTTGGCTTCCGCGGCGGCCCGCTTGACGATGCCAAGCGCGCGCACGATCGACTTTGGTTGCTTTTCCCAGCCGATCTTGAAGTTGCCGAGGCTGCGTTGCGCCTGCGCGCCCCAATACTTGTCGCCTGGCACCTGGATCGGACCGAAAGTGTCGGTCTCGGTGCGCATCTCGACCTTCGCGGCTGGAGTGGCGGCAGTCATGTCAGGGCGTCTCGTTGACCAGAAGCGGAACATGGGCCGCTCCCGTAGCACGACCAACCTGCTGGCTCAAACATCACAAACGCGTCTCGCCCGCAATTTCCCAAGCTCAACAACGTAGTTCTAGCAACGAAAGATTGCGGGCCGGTATGAACTTTTGGAAAGGTGAGAACACGCCTGGAGTGCTGGCGTCGGCCCAATGCTCACAAGCCGGGCACCGCTTTCTGCGCGCCCCCAGCAGTCGAATCAATAAAACAGGCTCGAGACGCTTTCCTCGCGCGCGGTGCGGGCAATGGCCTCCGCCAGCAGCGGAGCAATGGACAGAACCCGGATGTTGCGGGCCGACTTCACCACCTCGGTCGGCTGAATGGAATCGCTGATGACCAGCGTCTTCAGACTGGAACGGGTGATCTTGTCGACCGCTCCACCCGACAGCACGCCGTGCGTGATGTAGGCGCTGACCTCGGTGGCGCCCTCGGCAAGCAGAGCGTTGGCGGCGTTGACGAGCGTACCGCCCGAATCGACGATGTCGTCGATCAGCACGCAGCGCTTGCCGCTGACGTCGCCGATCACGTTCATAACCTCCGACTCGCCCGCTCGCTCGCGCCGCTTGTCGCAGATTGCGATCGGCACGTTGATGCGCTTGGCAAGGCCGCGGGCGCGCACGACGCCGCCCACGTCAGGAGATACCACCACCAGGTTGGACAGCTCGTAGCGCTCCTGGATGTCGCGCACCATCACGGGCGCGGAAAACAGGTTGTCGGTCGGAATGTCGAAAAAGCCTTGGATCTGCCCGGCATGCAAATCCAGCGTCATTACCCGGTCAACGCCGGCGCGCTCGATCAGGTTGGCGACCAGCTTGGCCGAGATCGGCGTGCGCGGTCCAGGTTTGCGATCCTGCCGCGCGTAGCCGAAATAGGGCATCACCGCCGTGATGCGCCGCGCCGATGCCCGCTTCAGGGCATCGACCAGGATCAGCAACTCCATCAGGTTGTCGTTGGCGGGAAAGGAGGTCGACTGCAGGACGAACACGTCCTCGCCGCGCACATTCTCCTGCACCTCGACGAACACCTCCATGTCCGCGAAGCGCTTGACCACACCCTTGGTGAGCGACAGCTTCAACGCGGTCGCGATTTCTTCAGCGAGAGGCCGATTGCTGTTGCCGGCCACCAGTTTCATGCGAGGTGCCCCCCGGGCGCGGTTGGCATCTCGCGAATCGAAGGGCATCGCTGGCGTCCCGATTGCGAAGTTCGCCTCTGCTCAATCCCAGTGTCCCGAGCGAACTTCGGACTCATCGCAGACACCAGACACAATCGTTCCTGCTCTTGTGACTTAGACCGAGAAATCTGCTCAAAGCTGTGCCGCGAGCGGGCGAATTTCTCAGTCATTGCACGACGAGCACTCCGTTCACGAGGCGCTTCTAGCAAGCGACGCCAAGCTTGGCAAACAATGCCAGCGCGGCTTCGCTACCGCACACGCCAAACCGCCGCCTTCCCGGTGGAAAGCGGCGGTTTTCATGGAGTTAATTGATGGCTTTGCCTTGCGGCAGCAGCTTAACGATGCCCTGCACGGCGGCGCCTGCTGCTTGATCGGCGACCTTGCCCCAGGCCCCATCCAGCGAGCCCTCGGCAATCTCGTTCTTCTGCGAAACGGTGCCGAGCTTCTTGCCCTGCGGGTCACGGACCAGCCACTCGATCGAGATCGGCTGCTTACCGCCCTCGGCCTTGCCCATGACCACGGTTCCCTCGACGCGGTAGGTGCCCGGCGCTGCCCTCTCGGACACGGTTACGCCCTTGCCGGACAACTCGCGCTGGATGGCCGCGGCAAGCGACTTGCTGCCGTCGCCCGGCGCGCCCGTTACCGCCGGCACTAAGGCCGCAACTTGCTCGTCCCTGCCGATGCTGCCGGTCGCCGTGGAACTTGACACCTGCGCGCCAGCTGCCTTCTTGGCAGCCGGCGCCCGCGGCGCTTCGTTGGCGCCGACACCGGCCGGTTGTCCGCTGCTCGAATTGCTCGCCACCGCGCCCTGACTACCCTGCGTCTGCAGCCACGCCACGAAGCTGCTGGCGGCCTTGCCGGAGATCGACTGGGCCACGGTCGGGCTGATCGACGCCCACGGGTCCTTGGATGCGTTTCCGGCAACGGCCTCTTCACCCGTGATGCGGTTGACGCGCTTGCCGGACTGGTCGGTGACGTCCCAGATGTAGGAAATCTTGGTGCCGCTCTTGTCCTTGGCTGCGACGATGTAGCCACGCAGCGTGTAGTCGACACGGTCGTCCTTGGTGGTCGAGACGTTCACGCGCTGCCGCTCGACGGCGCCGGCAAACTCTTCCTGAATTTGCTTGGCGACGCCGTCGGGTGCACCGATGATCGGTGCAACAGTGACCTTGGCCAGCGCCGGCTGCGTGTCCGCCGGCTTGGTCGGTGCGATAGGTTCAGCGATTTGGGTGCTATTGCTCGAGCCAAAAAACGAGCCAAAAGAACCACCGGTCTCGCAACCAGCGAGACCAAGTCCTGCCCATGCCATGAGGACGGCGAGCGCCACCCGAGGGTGTAGGCGCCGCGCCGCAGCAGCGTCCGTGGTCGTCACAGTGACGTCCCCCTTCTCAAAAATACCCCGCTGAACCGGCTGCCGACGTACGAACCCTGCGGCGGGTGATCACGGCCGGTACTACCCCGAAGGATTCCCTAACCGCTGACGATCTGGACGTCCAGTTTCGAACAGGGGAAAACTCGCGTCTCCCAAGCGCGCGAATGCTCCAGCACCGCTAAACTTGTGGAAAACAAACGCTAAGTCAAGACGATGGCAGAGATTTGGCGGCCATAGTCAATATCGCCACGCGCCTGCGAACGGCGATAACTGAAGTAATCTACGTTGTGAGAATAAGTGCAGGCCGTACAACTGGACGTTTGGCCGAGCCCGGCGCGCTGCAGGCGGTGCAAGGCATAGGCTGGCAGGTTGAAATGCGGGCGCGCCTCCGGGCTCGGCTGGCTGAAGAATGGCCGGCTGTCGGGGTCGCGGGCGAGCAAGTCGCGTTCGAAGTCCCAGCCGACCTCGTAGGCATCGGGACCGATACAGGGGCCGACCGCAGCGCGGATGTCGGAGCGGCGTGCGCCCACAGCTTCCATGCCGGCAATGGTCGCTTCGAGCACTCCGCCGATCGCCCCGCGCCAGCCGGCATGGGCAGCCGCCACCACGCCGGCGACCGGGTCGGCAAACAGGACCGGCGTGCAGTCGGCCGCCAACACGCCGACGGCAATGCCACGCGCGGTGGTGACCAGGGCGTCGGCACGTGGCCGCTCGGCATGAGGCCATGGCTTGGTGACGACGACTGCGGTCGGGCTATGGATCTGGTGTGCGGTGAGAAGGCTTGCCGCCTGCAGGTGCGCTGCCACGCGACTGCGGTTTTCACGAACGGCTGCAGCCGCATCGTTCGAACCCAGACCGCAATTCAGGGAGGCATAGATGCCCTGGGAAACGCCGCCGTGACGATTGAAGAAGCCGTGGCGGATACCGGCAGAGTCTTGCAGGCAAGGGGCGGTGATCGGCACGGGCATGGTGCCTTCTAGCCGAAGGGCGCTGGCGGCGGAAGGGTGGGGGAGCGCACCGTCAATACCTTGAAGAGCTGGCCCATGCCGGTCGGCGCCATCAGGCGCTGCACGCCAGCCTCGATGTCTGCGGCCCTGCCGGGATTGGCTGCCATCAACACGGTTGCGCGCTCGGCGATGCCGAGCCGGCCCAAAAACTCCGCCTGCGTAAGGGGGCCGTCGGCGGCCAGCCCGAGGGCGCGTGCCTTGTCCGCCAGGCCGCCGAACCGTACGTGCGCCGTCAGGTCGGCGGTACCGGGCTCGGCCAGGGGGTCGGCGTACTCGTGCCGGCGCACCGCCTGGAGCGTATCGCCGAGCGTCGCGCTGGCGGGACCATAGTCGATGAACAGCGCAACCAGCGGCTGCGAGCGGCCGGCGAGGCGGGCAAGCAGATGCTGTTCGCCGTCACGCAGCTCGGCGATGTCGCCGGGCTGGGCAACGCTGGGAACGCTCGCCGGTTGGTCAATCGTGCGCCCCTGTGCAAACACCAACGCACCCGTCGCGTCCAGGGTCACGACGCGCTCGTGCCAAGCACTCCCGGCGTAAACCAGCTGGCGGATCGGCAGGGCGTCGAGGAACTCGTTGGCAACGATGATGGCCAGGCCGTCGGGCACCTCGGCCACATCCTGGTGCCACGTGATGGCGGTCTGACCCCGGCTGTCCTCCAGGGTCGCCCGCTGCAGGTGGCGGAGCGCATCGCTGATCTCTACCAGATGCAACGTCGCCGCCTCGATGAACCCGGACATACGGCGCGCGGCTCGCAAGGCATCGCGCATCAGCGTGCCGCGACCAGGCCCCAGCTCGACGAGGCGCACCGGCCGGGGGCTGCCCAGCTGCTGCCAGGTAACCGCGCACCACAGGCCGACCAGCTCGCCGAAGATCTGGCTGATCTCGGGGGCGGTGACAAAATCGCCAGCTGCGCCGATGGTATGCCGCCGGCGCCAGTATCCGTGCGCGGGATCGCTGACGCAGACCTGCATGTAATCGCTGACGGGCAGTGGACCGTCGCGGCCAATGCGCTCGCGCAGCTTCAGCGACAGCGGGTTTGCGTCGCCACCTGCCTCACGGGGCGGCATTGCTGGTCGCCGGGGTGCGCTGGCCCGCGGTCCGCATCATGTATATGCCGAACGCGATCATCGGCAGTGAGTAGAAGATGCCGGCAGTGAGAGGGCCAACCGACAGCCAGTGCCCGGCGTCCGGCTCGCGGAACAGTTCGCAGACGGAGCGCGCCGCACCGTAGCCCGCAAGGAATGCGCCGCCGACGAACCCCGGCCGCCGCAGGGCCAGCCTGTTGTGCGTGAGCCACCACAGCACCGCGAACAAAAGCGCTCCCTCCAGAGCTGCTTCGTAGAGCTGGCTCGGGTGCCGCGAAACGGGACCGCCGCCCGGAAATACCATCGACCAGGGCACGGTGCTCGGCCTGCCCCACAACTCGGCATTGATGAAGTTGGCGAGCCGGCCGAAGAACAGGCCCATGGGGGTCGCCGCGGCACACGCGTCCAGGACGCTCCAGGGGAGAGCGCCCACGCGCTGCGCAAACAGGACGATGGCTATAATCGAGCCGATCAGTGCGCCGTGAAAGGCCATGCCGCCATTCCAGATGGCGACGATTTCCCACGGGCGGCTAAGGAAGAAGCGCGGCTCATAGAACAGCACATAGCCGAGCCGGCCCCCGAGCAGAACCCCGATCGTCATGTATAGAAGGAGATCGTCGGTCTTGTCGGCGCTGAACGGCGCCCTGCCCCCGGGCCACAGCCGATCCTGCCGCAGCAGGTACTTGACGTAGAGCCACCCGAACAGCAGGCCAGCCATATAAGCAAGGCCGTACCACTTCACGGCAAACGGGCCGAGTTGCACGGCCACGGGGTCGATTTCCGGGAAGGGGATGCTGAGCAGGCCCATGGCGGCGGACGTTCCGGCAGGCGCATGGTCATGTCAAGGCTGGAAGGCCCGCCGGCGCCGCGTCAGTTGGTCCGCGCGTCTTTAGGATCGTGTGATGACAGGGTCATGTCGGCGTGCGTGGCCTTCGCACGGCTGGCTTCCAGGGCCACCTTGATGGCCTCAATCTCGCGCAGCGCTTCGTCGATTACGCGTTCGGACTCGCGATGCAATTCGTGGTCGGTCATGAAGGTTCCTGTTGCTGTTGCTACCGTGGCAAAACGCTTGGCACCGGATTCGGGTTTCAATTGAGGCGCGGGCTCGTCACATATCGGTACACATGCGCCGACTTGAACGACTGTGCCCCGCGCACCATAGTAGAAGGCAGGCACGGGCCGGCCCCCGGAGGCGCACATGACTCAAACCAACAACCGCTTCCTCGACGAGTTCGCGAAGCTGATGACCGATGCTGCAGGCGCCGCGCAAGGCATGCAGCGCGAATTTCAAACAATGCTCCGGGCGCAGGGCGAGAAGATCCTGCGCGACATGGATGTGGTGCAGCGCGAGGAGTTCGAGGCTGTCAAGGAGATGGCGGCGAAGGCGCGCGAGGAGAATGATCGATTGAGCGCGCGCATTGCTGCACTGGAGAGCGAGCTTGCGGCGTTGCGCAGCACGCCCTGAGCGGCCGGTGTCCCGCTTGCGAACTTCGCCTCAGCGTGCGGCCGGCTCGGCGCGAATTCGCGACCAGGAGATTGGAAAGATTGGTCTTCTTGCGTGCTTGAGAGCAAGACTTGTGATTGAGATCGACAAGACTTGTGATTGCGATCGAGACGTCCGCAGCACCGCCCAGGCGCGACGCGGCATCCGTCTCGATCATCACACAGCTGCGCCCAGGCTTTCCACAAGCGGTTCACACCCTATCCCCAACATTCACCGTTTGCCGGCAGCGTGCCGTGCCTCCACCACAATGGTCGTGGACAAACGGACGCTCGGCTTGCAACGCTCGGCAGGCTCAGTCTAGTCGCTGACATCAGCGGTCAACGCAGGTGCAACTGCGATCCCCGCTGAGGCGCAACACGCACGGCACGCGGCAAGCAACGTGTGCGGGCAGGACATTCGAGGGACGGAATGGCAAGTGCCGAACGGAGCCACAGCCGCGTAAACAGCCCCATCGATCTCATCGAGCAAATCGCCA
>DASTOW010000347.1:0-4181 GCA_035762425.1 Hyphomicrobiaceae bacterium
GGCCAAGTTCTACGGCGACGTGCAGGAGAAGCTGACCGCTATCTCCACCGAGCTGGTGTTTTTCGAGTTGGAGCTCAACCAGATCGCCGAGGCTGATCTCGCCGCGGCAATGCAGGTACCGGCGCTTGCCGCATACAAGCCGTGGTTCGACGACCTGCGCAAGGAAAAACCCTACCAGCTCGATGAGCGGCTTGAGCGCCTGTTCAGCGAGAAGTCGGTCTCGGGACGCGCGGCGTGGAGCCGGCTGTTCAGCGAGACCATGACTTCGCTGCGCTTTGAGGTCGAGGGCGAGCCGCAGCCGACGACGCTGGAGCCGACGCTGCATCTGCTCGTGCATGCGCAGGAGCAAAAGCGCCGCGCGGCGGCCGAGGCGCTGGCCAAGGTGTTCAAGGACAATATCCGTCTCTTCACCCTGATCACCAACACGCTCGCCAAGGACAAGGAGATCTCCGACCGCTGGCGCGGCTTCAAGGACGTCGCAGACAGCCGCCATCTGGCCAACCGGGTCGAGCGCGAGGTGGTTGAGGCGCTGGTCAGCGCGGTGCGCGAGGCCTATCCGCGCACGGCGCACCGCTACTACGCCATAAAGGCGAAGTGGCTCGGCAAGGACAAGCTTGCGCACTGGGATCGCAACGCCCCCCTGCCTGACAAGTCCGAGCGCATCATTCCCTGGTCCGATGCCGAACAAATAGTGCTCGATGCTTATCGCGGCTTTGCGCCGGAGATGGCGACCATTGCCAGGCGTTTCTTCGACGGCCGCTGGATCGACGCGCCGGTGCGGGAAGGCAAGTCGCCGGGTGCGTTCTCGCACCCGACCGTGCCGTCCGCGCATCCCTATATCCTCATGAACTACCAGGGCCGGGTGCGCGATGTGATGACGCTAGCCCACGAGCTTGGCCACGGCGTGCACCAGGTGTTGGCTGGCCCCCAGGGGCCGCTGCTGGCGCCGACTCCGCTGACGCTGGCCGAGACGGCGTCCGTGTTCGGCGAAATGCTGACGTTCCGGTCGCTGATCCAGTCCACCACCGACGGCAAAGAAAAGAAGGCCATGCTGGCGCAGAAGGTGGAGGATATGCTCAACACCGTCGTGCGCCAGATCGCCTTCTATTCCTTCGAGCGTGCCGTGCATGAGGAGCGCAAGGCAGGCGAACTCACCTCGGAGCAGCTGGGGCGGATCTGGCTGCAGGTGCAGGGCGAGAGCCTGGGTCCGGCCATCGAGCTGCAGCAAGGGTACGAGACGTTCTGGAGCTACGTGCCCCACTTCGTTCATTCGCCGTTCTACGTCTACGCCTACGCGTTTGGCGATTGCCTGGTCAACTCGTTGTACGGGTTGTTCCTCGATGCCCACCCGGGGTTCGTGAAGAAATACTTCGCCATGCTGGAGGCCGGCGGTTCCAAACACCATTCCGAGCTGCTTGCACCCTTCGGTCTTAATGCGTCCGATCCTGCCTTTTGGCAGAAGGGGTTAAGCGTCATCGAGGGCATGATCGACGAGCTGGAGGCCATGGATCATCCCCCGTTGCGCCGATAAACGACGTTCAGGATAAAGTTGCCGGGGGATCATCGGCTGGGTGGCTTCGGCCAATTCGGCTGGAACAAACCACGTGTCGACCAATTTCCCAGGTGGCCCTTTCGCGGTCGCGAAGTGGGGTGTATAAGCCGCGCCCATCGCTGCGCAGGGACCGCGCGCAACCTGAGATAACCCGCCCACATGGCACAAGCAGCCGCCGGCGCTCATGGCGCCGAGAACGGGGAAAGCGACAAGCGCTTTTGGGTCTTGGCGCTCGGTTCCCTCGGTGTCGTCTACGGCGACATCGGCACCAGTCCTCTCTATGCTCTGCGTGAGGCAGTGACGGCCGCCACCAAGCACGGAGCGTCGGCCAACACCGAGGCCGTGCTCGGCATTCTATCGCTGATCGTATGGACGATGTTTCTGATCGTCACGGTCAAGTACGTGCTGGTGCTGCTCAACGCCGACAACAAGGGCGAGGGTGGCACGTTCGCGCTGATGGCGCTCGGCCAGTCCGTGGCGCAGCGTAGCTCGTCGCTGATCCTGGTACTTGGCGTGGTGGGTGCATCGTTCTTCTACGGCGATGCCGTGATCACACCGGCCATTTCGGTGCTGTCGGCCGTGGAAGGCCTCAAGCTGGTCGCGCCGCAGATGGAATCGGTGGTGCTTCCGCTCACGATTGCGATTTTGGTGGCCCTGTTTGCCGTGCAGTCGCGCGGCACCGAGAAGGTGGCGCGCTTCTTTGGGCCGCTGACCTTGATCTGGTTCCTGGCGCTGGCCATTGGTGGACTGATCCACATCGTCGATGACGTGCGCGTCTTTCAGGCTCTCAATCCCCTCCTCGGCATGCAGTTCATCATGACGCACGGCGTGATCGGGCTTGCGGTCATGGGTCTGATCTTCCTGGTCGTGACGGGTGCCGAGGCCCTGTACGCCGACCTCGGCCATTTCGGCCGCAGACCGATCCAAGTGGCGTGGCTATGGATCGTGCAGCCGGCGCTGATCCTGAACTACTTCGGGCAGGGCGCTTTGCTGCTGGCCGAGCCTGAGGCGATCGAGAACCCCTTCTACCGGCTGTACCCGAGTTGGGCGCTGATCCCCATGGTGGTGCTGGCGACGGTTGCCACCGTCATTGCCAGCCAAGCCGTGATCACGGGCGCCTTCTCGTTCACCCGCCAGGCGATCCAGCTCGGACTGCTGCCGCGCCTCGCCATCCGCCACACGTCGGAGAGCGTTGCCGGCCAGATCTTCCTGCCGCGCGTAAATCAGCTGCTGTTCGTCGGCGTCCTGCTGGTGACGTTGATCTTCCGCAGCTCCAGCGATTTGGCCGCCGCCTACGGCCTGTCGGTCACTGCCACCATGGTGATCGACAGCCTGATGGCCTTCTTCGTTGTCTGGCGCTGCTGGGGCTGGCCGGTGTGGAGGGTCTCGATGCTGATCGTGCCCCTGCTCATGATCGAGCAGGCCTTCCTGACCGCCAACATTCTCAAGATTCCGGAAGGCGGCTGGCTGCCTCTGCTCGTGGCCGGCATGATCATCCTGGCTGTTTTGACCTGGGTGCGCGGTTCGGCCAGCCTTGCCCGAGCCACGCGCAAGAGCGAGGCCGAACTCGATTGGCTGGTGCGCAAGCTCGACGCCAAGCCGCCGCATCGTGTGCCCGGGACGGCCGTCTTCCTCACCGGCGACCCAACTGCCGCGCCGACCTCATTGATGCACAATCTCAAGCACAACCGCGTGCTGCACGAGCGCAACATCATCCTGACGATCAAAACTGAAGACACCCCGCGCGTTCAGCGCCATGAGCGCATCGAGATCGAGCGCGTCGCCGACACCTTCATTCGGGTGATCGCGCACTACGGTTTCATGGAGACGCCGAGCGTACCGAAGATCCTGGAGCACTGTCGGCGCAAGGACCTCAACATCGACATCTCGGCGACCTCGTTCTTCCTGTCGCGGCGGTCGCTCAAAACCACCATCAAATCCGAGATGCCACGCTGGCAGGAGCGGCTGTTCATCTGGCTGGCCGGACGCGCCGAGGATGCGACCGAGTATTTCCGCATCCCGAGCGATCGCGTGGTCGAGGTGGGCACGCAGGTGATGGTCTAAGGCCGCTACCTGCTCAGTCGCCGGTACCAGAAGGCCATCACTTCCATCGCCACCAGTGAAAGCAAGCCGGCGCCAAGCAGGACGGCCTCGCCGACGCCATAGCCGTAGTGCTCCACAACCAGTGCGAAGGCCCAGGGCGCGATGGCGGCCAGCAGCAAATAGGGGGTAGCCAGCAGGCCAAGCACCTCGCCGTAGCCGGCTGGCCCGAACAGGGCGAGGGGTACGGAGCCGCGCATGATGGTGACGAGGCCGTTGGCGATCCCGAACAGCACGGTGAAGCTGAGTGCCGACCAGAAATTGGCTCCGCCCAGCATCAGCACGAGAAAAGACAGCGGGATGCAGGCGATCGACACACGCCCGACGTCGATGGGGTGCCAGGCGCGCGCCAGCGTCAGGTCCCAGACGCGACCCAGCACCTGCGCAACGCCCTTCAGCGATGCCAGCAGCACGGCGGACGCCGCCGCCAGGCCGGTAGCTTCGAGGATCGGCACCAGATGCACCGCAAGCGCTCCGAATACGACGGCGCTGGCCGCCACGATCAGGCTGAACAGCGCCATGGCGATGG
>DASTOW010000348.1:0-11682 GCA_035762425.1 Hyphomicrobiaceae bacterium
ATACCAGGTACGAGCAGCCCTGAGCACATGCGCGACAACGCGGAAGCCGGCAAAGGCCTGCTGCCCGACACGGCGATGCGGGCCAGGATGCTGGCGACAGTTTTGTGAGCGCTTGCGTGCTTCGCCGGGGGCGCTGCCGGCGATCGGCGCGCCTTCTGCCTGTTGCACAGCCAGCGTGTCTAAGCCAACGTGATGTTGCCGACCCGCGTGGTGCCGTGACTGCCGCGATAGGAAATGCGGAAGTTGGTGTTGCTCGTCGGGGTCAAGGTGAACTGACCATTCGTCCCGAGCGTCACCGGCGTGGTCGATCCAGGTCCTGATAATCTGGCCGTCGCAGTTGATGCGCATGCGCTCGGTCGGCGCCAGCGATCCGTCCGGAGTTGTGAAGAATACGATGCGGCCGGGCATGTCGCCGTCACTGGGAGTGCTGTCAACATCGAAGCGGATGCTCGCCAGGTTGATGAACTCGACACCGTCTGAACCGAGCGCCAGAAGCTCTAACACAGGATCGCCAGACTGCACGACGGTGTGCGAGCCGACTGTCGCGTTGCGGCTCTTGGCTGCGATGATGCGGCTATGTCCGTCGTCGGCCGGGCGACTGGGTTTCACACCCGACTAAGCCGGATGTGAAGGTGTTCGAGACCGACGTCACGCTGCATACGATCCGCCACACCGTCGTCACCTGGCTCGACGAGCTGAAGGTCGACAGCAAGCGCACGGCGCAGTTCGTCGGCCACGCCGACGACCGGGTTACCAAAGGCCGTCTACACGCACGCGTCTCCGAAAATGCTGGAGGAGGCCGTCGCGCTGCTCGACGACGTGTCTTGAGGCATTACCACGAAATTCAGCACTTGAACGGTGCTCAGGATGCCGAGATCGAAAATTCGCAGCCGGAAAAGTCCAAATTGGACAAATCGAAAGACAGAGGAGATGCAGTTGCAAGACGGCCGGGACGGTCTCTAAGTGCCTGATTGTAAAGGGCTGGTGCGGTCGAAAGGACTCGAACCTTCACGCCTTGCGGCGCTACCACCTCAAGGTAGTGCGTCTACCAATTCCGCCACGACCGCACGTCATGGGCGGCCTCTGTTAGCAAACTCGAGGTCGGGGAACAAGCGCCGCCATGCGGGGGCGGGCCAGCAGCCCCGCCCGGCCGGGCTCGTCGCAGAATGTGGCGCCGGTCTGGCGGGGAAAAATCACACTATATATAGAGACGCCTCCCCTCATATAGAGACGCATCCCTGCGATCCCGGGGGACAGGCAGGCTCCGGTGCCTTTCACGTCGACACGCATGACCGCTGACACGCAGACAGTCTTGAACGGGAACCTGGCGTCGCGCCCGGTGGAGTGGGTGGTGGCGCCGGAGCTGGTGGCCTACGAGGCGGCCTCAATCTTCATGGTCCAGCGCAGCGATGCCATCGCCGCGGCCAGCGCGCCCGAGATGGTATGGCTCCTCGAGCATCCGCCGCTTTACACGGCCGGCACCAGCGCACAGCCGGGCGACCTGCTGCAACCCCATCGATTCCCGGTGCACACGACGGGGCGTGGCGGACAGTTCACCTACCACGGGCCGGGGCAGCGCGTGGTCTACGCGATGCTCGATGTGAAGCGGCGCTTCGGCGACGTGCGCGCCTATGTCCATGCCCTGGAGGCATGGACGATCGAGGCGCTGGCGGAACTGGATGTCAAAGCTCGCACCATCGATGGTCGCATCGGCGTATGGGTGCGGCGGGAGGAATACGGCGCGACGCGCCACGACAAGATCGCGGCAATTGGGGTTCGCCTGCGGCGCTGGGTGAGTTCGCACGGTCTCGCCCTCAACGTCGATCCCGATTTGGAACACTTCACGGGCATCGTGCCGTGTGGAATCCGGGACGACGGGGTGACGAGCCTCGCCGCGCTGGGGCATCGCCTACCCATGGAATCTGTGGATGACGCCTTGCGCCAGGTGTTCGAGCGCCGCTTTGCGCCGACGTACGAGGGTGCGGCGGGGCCGTCCATCACGTAATTTGCAACTGCAAGTACGGCAATCGGGGAAGCCTGGCTGGGGTTCCGGCTTCGAGCTGCACTCAGGCAGGCCACTGAATCGGCCCAAAAAAAGCGAAAGGCGCCACACCACCCGACGAGCGGGCAGCGGGCGCCAATCATGGAAAAGATCCGCTACTGCTTGCCTGCCGGCTTGTTGCCGTCTGCCGGGAGCTGCACGGCAGCAGTATCGGATCCGTCATAGAAGAGGTTGCCATCTTCTATGGACACGACATCGTTGGCTTCGAGTTGGTACTCGTCGTCGTCGGTGTCGTTCAGTTGAATGGTGCACCCTTTCACGCAGATGCCATTGAGCGATTGTGAGGGCTTGAGGACGTGGTTCGTCTTCGCGTTGCCCTCGATGACCGTCACCTTGTGATCGGATTCATCGCGGTTGGTGATCGACACCGCGTGGGCTGCGGTGACGCTCGACAGGAGCATGATCACGCCAACCACACGCTTCAACTGCATCATCCCGGCCAAACGCAAGGATGCACCTCCTGTTGCTGGTTACTTCTTCTTCTTCTTCGCCGGCTTCTTTTTCGCCGCAGCCTTCTTCGCCTTCTTCGCCTTCATCGTTCTTGTCCTTCCAGTAAGCCACCCGAATCGTGTCCGGGCAGTGTCAATGTGGAAATTTTCAGACGAGTCTACAAACGGATTTTTCCGCTGACGCCTATCGAAGATTTCGATAGATAGGTTTTTGGCATCGATCGACGTCGGATGATGTGATGGACATCGCTCTCGCGCGCACGTTTCTCATGGTCGCTGAGACCGGCAGCTTCATCGACGCTGCGCGCAAGATGAACATCACGCAGTCGACGGTTAGCACGCGCATCAAGGTGCTGGAAGAGTTGTTCGGACGGACCTTGTTCGAGCGCTCCAAGAGCGGGGCGGCGCTGACAGCGGCAGGCGAACAGTTCCAGAAGCATGCGCTTGCCCTCGTTCGCGTATGGCAGCATGCCCAGCTGGAAGTCGGCCTGTCGGGGCCCTATCGCGATCACCTGGCGGTCGGCGCGCATGCGACACTTTGGGACGGCTTCCTGCTCAAGTGGATCTCCTGGCTGCGCGACAACATCCCCGACATTGCCATCTCGGCCAGTGCCAGCGTGTCGGCCGTGATGATTCAGCGACTGCTGGAGGGCACCCTCGACCTCGCCATCATGTACCGGCCGGGGCAGCCACCGGGGCTTACCATCGAGCATTTGTTCGACGAGGAGTTCGTCCTGGTGACCAGCGTGCCGTCGCGCAGCCGACGCCATCCGAGCAACTATGTGTTCGTCGACTGGGGCCCGGACTTCCAGGCCGAGCACGCCGCCGCGTTCCCGGAACTCACCAGCACCGGCGTCAATCTGGACCTCGGGTCGCTGGGGCTGGATTATCTGTTGGCCAACGAGGCTTCCGGCTATTTTCCGCAGCGGCTCGTCAAGCACCACGTCAACCGACGGCGGCTGCGCGTGCCGGCGCGGGCGCGCAAGTTCAGCTATCCCGTCTACATGGTCTATCCCGAGGCGCGCGACGAGGAGGCCTTCGAGCCGATCCTGGAAGGACTGCGGCACGCTGCGGAGCGGCTGGCGTGAAGGGCCTGCCGCTGCCCACGCAATCGTGGGGAGAGGGTTGGGTGAGGGCAGCATCATGCACGAACGCTGCAATGTGCGGCTGCCCCAACCCCGGCCCCCGCTTTGATCACCTGTGGCGAGGTCGGCTCGGCCGGGAAGAGGGCGCAGGCGATCTGTCACCATGTCGAGCGGAGCGCGGCGTCTGCCTGATCCCAGCAGATCGGGTGCGCCAGACGCTGACGGCCGTTCGGCTCAACGGGAAATGACGTTGGCAAGCGCGGGTCAGGCGGTCGGCTTGACGTCGAAGCCGGCCGGAGGTGGATCGTCCTCCTCGGTGGTATCGATGCGGTCAACGCGGGCGGAGGGCGGGCCTTGCCGGCAGAGAGCGAGCATCTCGGCAACCGTGTCGGCGGGGCCGCTGAACAGCGCCTCGACGCTGCCATCGCGGCGGTTGCGTACCCAGCCCGACAGGCCGAGCCGGGTCGCCGTGGCTTCGGTCCAATAGCGGCACCCGACGCCCTGCACGCGCCCTTCGATGCGGACACGCACCGTGCGGGTGTCGTCGTCTTGAGGCTCAGCCATTGCTGCCTCTTGGGTTAATACCCGAGCGCCATGCCGTCCTTGCGGCCGTCGGAGGCGCCGATCAGCGTACCGTTCTCACGGTCAAAGACAATGGCCTGGCCGCCACCCCAGGGAAAATCACGCACCAGGATGCGATGGCCGCGCGCCTTTAGGCCCTCGACGACTTCGGCCGGGACGCCCTCCTCGACCACCACGGCATCGCCCTCGAAGAACACGCGCGGGGTGTCGATCGCCTCCTGCGGGTCCATACCGTAATCGTACATGTTGCTCATCATGTAGACGTGGCCCATCGGCTGGAAGTGGGCGCCCATCACGCCAAAGGACATGGCGGGCTTGCCGTCGCGCAGAACCATGGCTGGCACCAGGGTGTGCATCGGCCGCTTGCGCGGGGCGATGCAGTTGCGGTGCTGCGGGTCGAGCAGGAAGCCTTCGCCGCGGTTGTGCAGGGTGACGCCGGTCTTGGTGGTGACGATGCCGGTGCCGAAGTCAGCGTACAGCGAGTTGATGAACGAGACGACCATGCCGGCAGCGTCGGCGATGGAGAAGCAAACGGTGTCGGAGCCGGCCGGCTGCGGCAGGGGGGCAAGCTCTGGGCGGTGCTTTTTGCGGTCGATGCGCTTGACGAGCTTATCGATGACCGCGTCATCCAGCATGTGATCGACCGGCACGTCGGCCATGTCGGGGTCGGCGACGAAGGCATCGCGCATGGCGAAGGCGAGACGGGCGGCTTCCATGAGCAGATGGTAGCGCTCGGCCGAGACCGGATTGGCGGGCGGCTTGCCGAGACGCTCGAGCATCTTGAGCATGAGCAGGGCGACGATGCCGTGATTGGAGGGCGGCAGCTCGCACAGCTCGACGCCGCGGTAGGAAACCGAGATGGGGTCGACGTAGCTGGAGGACTGGGCAGCGAAGTCATCGAGGGTATGGAGGCCCCCCATCGCCTTCAGCTCGGCGACGATGTCGGCGGCCACCTCACCGGCATAGAAGCCCTCGCGGCCCTTGGCGGCGATGGCCTTCAGAGTCTTGGCCAGGGCCGGAAAGCGCCAGACCTGGCCGACCTTGGGTGGCTTGCCCTCCTTGGTGAGGAGGTGCCTCTTGGCGCCGGTGCCCTTGAGCTTGCCCTTGCGCGCGGCGTTGGCCCAGTCGGCGGCAACGCGGGGTGCAACCACGAACCCGCCTTCAGCCAGCGCGATGGCCGGGGCCAGCAGGCGATCGAGCGGCATGCTGCCGTGGTCGGCGGCGAGGCGGCACCAGCCGTCGATGGCGCCGGGCACCGTCACGGCATGCACGGACGTGGTCTCGATGCGCTTGATCCCCTCGCCGGCGTACCACTCGGCGGTCGCAGCCTTGGGGGCGCGGCCGCAGCCGGAGAGCGCGATCAGCTTCTTGCGGCCGGGCTTGGCGATCAGCGCAAAGCAGTCCCCGCCGATGCCGGTCATCTGCGGCTCGACCACGCACAGCACCGCGACGGTGGCGATGGCGGCATCGACGGCGTTGCCGCCCTGGCGCAGGGTCTCGATGGCGGTCAACGTGGCGGCAGGGTGGGACGTCGCGCACATCGCCCGGCGCCCGTACACGGGCGAGCGCCCGGGGAAATGGAAGCTGCGCATCAGATTGGCTCCGGCGGGGTCGGGCGTGCGAGGCCCAGATGGAAGGAGCCAAGACTTAAAGAGAAAAGCTGCGGTAGCGCAAGCTTGGGATCAGGCGGCCCCGGCGTGGGGCGTGCGCTGCCAGGAGCCATCAGCCAGCATCGAGAAGCCGTGGGAGGCGGGCTCCGGCCCAAAGCGGTTGCCGCCCGTATCGCCACGGGCCGTATGCAGCCACAGGGCCGCCGCCAGAAGCGGAAACAGCATGGCGGCGACGGCGATCCAGTAAACGGTGGTGCCGGGGGCGAGCAGGTCGGGGTCGCCGCTCAGGACGATGGCTCCGGCGAGGCTGATGATGGCGATGAGCCAGATCAGCACGGCGGCCGGGATCCACCAGGCGCTGCGGCCGAGATCGTGCAGGCGCTTGCAGATCAGCGCGAAAGCGACCCAGCAGAACGCAAGGTTGAACGGTTGCACGAGGGGGCTGGCGAGGTCGAACCCGGCGCTCCACAGAACAAGGGCCATCGCCACCTGCAAGGCCAGCAGAATGGCAGCGGCCAGCAGCAGGCCCTTGCGGTTGCAGCGGCCACGCGGATCGAAAACCTGCAGGACAGAGGTTGGCAGATGCGGCATGAGAGACCTCTGGTCCAGCATGCTGGACCAGAGTTACCGGGGGGTTAGCGGCCCTGATGGCGCCTCGCCGCGCATCAAATACGCATATTCGAGGCGCACCAGGAGGGCAGGAGCGTCGCAAACCTAGGACGCGCACTCGGGGGCGTTGAGCGTGCTGTGCGCCTCGCGCAGGCCCTTAAGGTCGAGATCGACCTCCACATTGTCCTTCACCACGGTCTGCACGTAGACCTTCACGCGCTTGGCGGACTTGAGCTTGCCGATGTCCTTGAGCGTGATCTGATCGAGAGGCGCGGTCAGGCGCACGCCGACGGCCGGCTTGTCGTCGTAGCTCAGGCGATACGAGGCGACCCCGCTGCCGTTGCCTTTGAAGTTGAGGTAGAGGCCGTCGTTGCCGAGCTGAAAGCGTCCGCCCTGCTTGTGCACCGCGGTGCACGACACTTGCTCGGTTGCCGCATCCTTGCGGCGCATGATGGTCCACTCGCCGTGCTGCTTGAGCGTCTCGGCCTCACGCAGGTCGCTGGTGGCTGGAATTTTCGAGCGATCGCGGGTATCTGCGCCCGCCCGCTTGGCCGGCGCCGGACCGCGTGCGCGCAGGAACTCGTTGTCAGGCTCGACATCGGGCGGGCGGGACGACCACGCGCTCGAGCCCGTCACATCCGGGGCACCATTTGGATCGGTGGCGCATGCCCCCACCGCGACTGCCAGCACCAAGCTCAACGCGCGCATGTACTCCCCCAAGCCCACCTGTCAGGCGAATTCCATGATAACGGCGTCTACCGCAAGGCTGTCTCCGGGCTTGGCCTTGACCGCCCTGACGGTGGCGTCGCGCTCAGCCTTAAGAATGTTCTCCATCTTCATGGCCTCGACGACGCACAGGGCCTCCCCGGCCTTGACCTGCTGGCCGGCGGCCACGTGGATGGCCTTGACGAGCCCCGGCATGGGGCAGAGCAGCAGCTTCGAGGTATCGGGCGCAGCCTTCTCCGGCATCAGGGCGGCCAGTGCCGCTTCGCGCTCGGTGTAGACGTAGGCCTTGGTGCGCACGCCACGATAGGCGAGGTCGTAGCCGTTGAGGATGGCGCGCACCTGCACCGACACCGGCTTGCCGTGCACCATGCCGGTCCAGACCGGCTGGCCAGGCCACCAGTCGGCATCGACGTCCAGCGTGGTGCGGCGGATACCCTTGATGTCGACGAAGGTGACCTTGGTGGGATTGCCGAGCGTGCCCTCGACACGGGTGGCGACCAGCGCACCGCCGACGCTGGCGAAGCGGCGGTCGGAGAAGCGCACTGGGGGGCCCGCCATCTGGTGGCTGATCTGGCGGCGGCGGGCGTTGCTGAGGTGATCGATGGCCACGGCGACGGCTGCCAGGATGTCGAGCACCTCACCCTCGGGGACCGGCGGCTTGAAGCCACCCTTGTATTCCTCGGCGATGAAGCCGGTCGACAGGCGCCCCTGCCGCCAGCGCGGATGCTGCATCAGGGCGGCCAGGAAAGGGATATTGTGCTCCACCCCGTCGATGACGAAGGCATCGAGCGCATTGGCTTGCAGGTCGATGGCCGCCACGCGGCTCGGGGCGTGGGTGACGAGCTTGGCGATCATGGGATCGTAGTGCATGGAAATCTCGGCGCCCTCGAACACGCCGGTGTCGTTGCGCACGCTGCCCCCGGAAGGCGTCTTGCCCTCAGCCGGCGGCCGGTAGCGGGTCAGTCTGCCGATGGAGGGCAGGAAGTTGCGGAACGGGTCCTCCGCGTAGATGCGGCTCTCGACCGCCCAGCCGTTCAACGTCACGTCGGATTGCTTGAGTTTGAGCTTCTCGCCGGCAGCGACGCGGATCATCTGCTCAACGAGATCGATACCCGTGACGAGTTCGGTGACCGGGTGCTCGACCTGCAGGCGCGTGTTCATCTCCAGGAAATAGAACGAGCGGTCCTGGCCGGCCACGAACTCGACCGTGCCGGCGCTGTCGTAGCCGACCGCCTTCGACAACGCGACGGCCTGCTCGCCCATCGCCTGGCGCGTCTTGGGGTCGAGCAACGGGGAGGGGGCTTCCTCGACGACCTTCTGATTGCGGCGCTGGATGGAACACTCGCGCTCGCCGAGGTAGATCACGTTGCCATGCTTGTCGCCAAGCACCTGGATCTCGATGTGGCGCGGATTTTCGATGAACTTCTCGATGAACACGCGGTCGTCGCCGAAGCTGGACTTGGCTTCCGAGCGCGCCGAGGTGAAGCCCTCGCCGACCTCCTTGGCCGAGAAGGCGATGCGCATGCCCTTGCCGCCACCGCCGGCCGAGGCCTTGATCATCACGGGGTAGCCGATCTCGTCGGCGATCTTGACGGCCTGCTTGGCGTCGGCGACCTCGCCGAGGTAGCCAGGCACGGTCGACACCTTGGCCTTGGCGGCCGCCTTCTTGCTCTCGATCTTATCGCCCATGGCGGCGATCGCTTTGGGGTTGGGGCCGATGAAGACGATGCCGGCCTTCTGCAGGGCAACGGGGAACGCCTCGCGCTCGGACAGAAAGCCATAGCCAGGATGCACGGCCTCGGCGCCGGTCTGCTTGCAGGCCTCGACGATCTTGTCGATCACCAGGTAGGACTGGGCGGCCGCGGCAGGGCCGATCAGCACCGCCTCGTCGGCCATCTCCACATGCAGGCCGTCGCGGTCGGCTTGCGAGTAGACGGCCACCGTCTTGATGCCGAGCCTGCGCGCCGTCTTGATGATGCGGCAGGCGATCTCGCCGCGGTTGGCGATCAAAATCTTCTTGAACATGTGCTGGTGGTGTCCCGTGGCCGGAAGGATGCGCGGCGTGCCGCGTTGCAATGATATGACAAAAGACGCCGCGGGAAAGAGAAAGCAGCATCGAGGCAGGGCGTCGTTGCCGCAACGGCGGCTTTTGCCCCGGCGGGAGGGGCGTTCCCGCACTGTCCCCTTGCGATAGATACGGCATCGCGCTACCCCGCATCGCCTTGATGGCCGCGGCGATGTAGGGTTGGCCCGCGACACGCAGGGCCGCGCGGATCGGAGAAGATCGATGCAGGCTGCAGGAACGGCCCAGCCGATCGCCCTCGGCCAGGGTGAGGGAGAGGCGCTGTTCCGCGGCGGGCTGGCCATTATCAAGGCCGGTGGCAAGGCAACCGAAGGGCGTTGCGCCGTGATTGAGAACCTGGCTGCCAAGGGGCTGCCTGATCCCGCACGCCTTGCGAGGGTCGCAGCGGAGTACGGCATCGACATCCCGGGGCCTCCGGGCATTCCCGAATAGACGCGCATGGAGAGCCGCATGAGAGCAGGTACGACCGCGCACGTCGCTTCGATCGGCGAATGCATGATCGAGCTGTCCAAGACCGGCGAGGGCCTGCTGTCGGAAAGCTTCGGCGGGGATTCGCTCAACACGGCCGTCTACCTGGCGCGCCTCGGTGTGCGGGTCGACTACGTGACCGCGCTGGGAGATGACCCCTGGAGCGAGGCAATGCTGCGGCGCTGGCAGGCCGAAGGCATCGGCACCGGGCGGGTGGTGCGGGTGCCGGGGCGTCTGCCTGGGCTTTACGTGATCGACATCGGCGACAACGGCGAGCGGCGCTTTTTCTACTGGCGGCAGAACTCGGCCGCCAGGCTGCTGTTTGAGCTGCCCGAGACATCCGATATTGCCGAGGCGCTGCCCCGCTACGATCTCATCTATCTTACCGGCGTGTCGCTGTCCCTTTACGGAGCAACCGGGCGCGCCCGTCTGTTCGATGTGCTGGACCGGGCGCGGGCGCAGGGCCGCCGCGTCGCGTTCGACACCAATTTCAGGCCGCGCGGCTGGCCGGAGGTGGAGGTGGCACGGCAGGCCTATCGCCAGGCGCTGCAGAGATCGGACATGGTGCTGGCCTCCAGCGAGGACTTGGAGTTGCTGTTCGGCAACGACGGGGTCGGTGAGCTACCCGTAGGCAATGCCGGCGTGGAGGTGGTGGTGAAGTTTCCCAATCCCACGGTCCGCATCCACCACGCCGGCACCGAGTGCATGGTGCCGACCGAGCCGGCGCACGATGTCGTCGACACAACGGCCGCCGGCGACAGCTTCGCTGCGTCCTACATTGCCGCGCGCCTGGCCGGGGCTGACGTGGTGGAGGCGGCCACGCTGGGGCATCGGCTGGCCGGCGCGGTGGTGCGGTGTCGTGGTGCCATCATTCCGCGCGCGGCCATGCCACCGGATTTGATGCGGCGACAGGTAGAGGGATCGGGCGATGCAAACTGCCAGTAATGCGAAGCGGACGCGGCTACTTTCGATCCTGCGTCAGTCACCGATCGTCGCCGTCATCACCATCGACCATGCCGAGGACGGCGTGCCTCTGGCGCGTGCACTGGTGGCGGGCGGCGTGACGGCGCTGGAATTGACGCTGCGCACACCGGCCGGCTTGGCGGCCGCGGCCGCCATTTTGCAGGAAGTGCCGGAGGCGGTGGTGGGCATTGGCACGATCCTGACGCCCGACGATGTGGCGAAAGTGGACAGGAGCGGAGCCCACTTCGCAGTGAGCCCCGGCATCACGACAGCGTTGCTCGATGCCGCCGCGCAATCCGGCCTGCCGTTCATGCCGGGCATCCAGTCGGCTTCCGAGCTGATGGAGGCAACGGGGCGTGGTTTCGACATCGTCAAACTGTTCCCCGCGGCCGCACTCGGCAAGGCGGCGATCCAGGGTCTCGGGGGGCCGTTCCCCGAAGTCAGCTTCTGCCCCACCGGCGGCATCGGCGAGGACAACGTCATGGAATGGCTGTCGCTGCCCAACGTGGTGGCCGTGGGCGGCTCTTGGATGGCGTCGAGGCACGACATCCGCGCGCGCAACTGGCCAGCGATCACCGAGCGTGCACGCCGCGTCACCGACAAGATGCGGGCCGGCCAACAAGGCTGACCCCGCGGCCGCAGCGCGCGCACACTATGACTTCCACAGCGTCAGGCAGGTGATCGCTGCAATGGCGGCGATGACCTGGCTGGCGATCGCATACACGAACGTGATGATAACCTGCTGCGAGAGGAAGCGCGCGTCGGGTGTGCTCCAGCCTCGTCCCGCAAAGTCGGCAACAAGTAAAATGGCGGCGAGCGCCAGGGTGCACAGAATGACAAAGCGGGCGAGCGCAATGACCTGGTTGGTCGTCTCGGGGCGCGACGTGACTTGCGGCTGCATGGCAATCCCTCACGGCTCAGTGGCAAAGGCCACTGCGGCGGCCCGCTGCAAGGATCACCTTACCATGCGGCTGTGTCTGTTCCCCAGGTAACCGTCCAATAAAGCGAGGCGCTCTAGTTCAACCGACCGCAAGCCAGCCGATCG
>DASTOW010000349.1:0-14249 GCA_035762425.1 Hyphomicrobiaceae bacterium
ACGCGCGTGACACTCGCCAGGACCGCAGATGGTGCCGAGATCTCGGCGCAAGCCGTTGGCCAATACAAGCCGGCGTGGCGCACACTGCACGTGCGCTGCTTGTCCGGGGCCGCGCTGCGCATCGCCGGCGTTTCTGGCGTCGACCTAAGCGTCGGCTCCACCTGAGACAGCAAACCTGGGGTCTTGGGCGCCGCGCACGGCTGCTCCACCATGCCACCCCACCATGCGACCTTGGCGCGCGGGCGACCTGCGACCGGCTTGTTCACCTAAGCTTGGGCAGGACCAAGCTGCGACCGCGTGGTGCCTCGTTGCTGGACGGCGGGTCCCCTTTGGGCACTGTGCTGGGACGCCACAGCCCCTGCCGCGCCAGTTCCCGCACCTGGCTGCGCACAATATTGGTGAGCGCGCGCGTTGCGGTCGTTGTGGGCCGCTGGCTAGACGTAACGAGAATGAGCTTGCGGGCGAGACGCGGCTCCACGATCGCCCAGCACTGAATGCGGCCCTCTTCGATCAGGTCGTGTGCCAGCGAGTAGGAGTGGATGGTGTAACCGACGCGCTTCTCCGCAAGCTTGATGGTGGCCGGCAGCGCGTCGACCTCCAGCTCGACGTTGGCACAGATGCCGGCGCCGCCAAGCATCTGGTCGACCAGCAGGCGCAGGCCGTGCGGCCGGCTCGGCAGGATCAGCGGCAGCTCGGCCAAGCGTTTGGCTTGGATCGGGCCGGGCGGTAGCGCGGAAGGATCATTTGCCGCGCCGATCAGGAATAGCTCCTCCTCCAGCAACGGTTCCGACAAGAGATTCTTGGTGCGGGGGGCGTTGTAGAGCACGGCAACATCGATCTTGCCGGTTAGCAACCACTCCAGCAAATAGCCGCTGAAACCCTCGATGACCCGCATGTTGATGGAAGGGTGCTCACTGCGGAACTTCTGAATCAGCGGGACGGTCAGCACCGATCCCATCGACGGCGGCATCCCGATCACCACATTGCCGCGCGGGCTGGTGCGCATCGCGCCCACTTCGGATTGAGCACGCGCGAGCGTGGCGAGGATGCCCTTCGCGTACTCGTTCAGCAAATTGCCAGCCTCGGTCAAAACGATACCGCGGCCGTTGCGGTGCACGAGCTGGACCCCCAGCTCTTCCTCGAGCGAGCGCACTTGGCGGCTCAGCATCGGCTGCACCACGCCGACCACGGCGGCGGCACGCGAGAAGCTGCCGAACTCCGCAACCACCGCAAAGGCTTTGAGCTTCTTGATATCCATCGCCTAGTCGCGCTCACTCAATTCCTGAACAATCCGCCGCCGTCATAACTGATATCACAATTGTTGGGGCAGAACAGACACGGCGCTTCTGGCAAAACATCGCAAAACCTCAAAAAAGCGAGGTAAGCGCCCATGGGAAACGCCGACATGACAACTGACAACACGCCACGCATTGCCTTGGTAACCGGCGCAGCCGGCGGGATGGGCGCCGCCATCAGCCAGGCCCTCGTGCAGTGCGGGCATCGCGTCATCCTCGCCGATCGCAACGCGGAGGCGCTTGGCAAACTGGGCGCAGAGCTCGGCGATGCTTGTTTCGCACTAGGCCTCGACATCACCGACAAGGCCGCCGTCGACGGCATCATCGACAACCTGCCGCCGCATTGGCGGCACATCGACATCCTCGTCAACAACGCAGGCCACGACATCGGCGGCCGCATCCGTTTCGATCTGGGGTCGGCTGACGACTGGTCGGCAATCATTGAGACCAACCTCATCGGCCTGATGCGAGTGACGCGCGCCATCCTGCCCGCGATGGTGCGGCGCGATACCGGCGACATCATCAATATGAGCTCTATCAGCGCTCTGCGCATCGTCCCCGACATGGCCGCCTACACAACCAGCAAGGCCGGCGTCCGCGCCTTCACCGACGTGCTGCGCGGCGAGCTGGCCGAAACCGGCATCCGCGTCACGGAAATCCTGCCCGGCCTTACGCGTACCGGCATCATCCGCACGCGCTATCGTGGCGATACCGTCAAGGAGAAGGAGTATTTCGACACCTTCAAGATGGCGCTTGCACCCGACGACGTCGCGCGTTGCGTTTCATTTGCTCTCGCGCAGCCGCGCAGTGTCCAGATCGCGCAGCTGGTCGTTTTGCCGGTCAATCGCTGGTAGGTGCGCGGTCGACGCGCGTCACTTGCCTTGGTCGTACTCGTTGAGCGCCTCGCGCGCGACCCGGAACGAGTCCACCGCCGCCGGCACGCCGCAATAGATGCCGACCTGCAGCAGGACCTCGCGGATTTCCTCCCGCGTCAGGCCGTTGCGCAGTGCCCCCTTCACATGCATCTTTAGCTCGTGCGGCCGGTTCAGCGCGCTGATCATCGCCAGGTTGATGATGCTGCGCGTCTTCTTGTTCAGGCCGTCGCGTCCCCACACCGCGCCCCAGCAATATTCCGTCACCAGTTCCTGCAGCGGCCGGTTGAAGTCGTCGGCCGAGGCGATCGATTTTTCGACGAACTCCTTGCCGAGCACCGACTTGCGTATCTCCAGCCCGCGTTCGTAGGTCTGCTTGTCCATGCACGTCCTCCATTGCCAAGGGGCAGGCTTCAAGGCACCCTTGAAGCCTGCCCCTGAAACCAGAACCCTATTTCTTCGGCCAGATCGCTTTGGCGAGGGCGAGATTGTCCGGATATACCGTCACCGGTATGCCGGACTGCCACTGGATGATGGTGAGCCCCGCATCCACCCGGCGACCCTTGTCGTCGAACTTGATGAGGCCGCCCGGATAATACTTGGACGGGCCGCCATCCATGGTGCGCAGCGCTTCCGCCACCGCCTCGCGGTCGGCCTTGCCCGCCTTCTCCAGCGCCTCCTTGATCACCCACATGTCGGCGTACGTGGAGATCGCGTTCTGCGTCATCCACGGCTCGTTGTACTTCTGCTTCAGCTCGGCCATCAGGTCCTCATGGCCCTTAGAGCCCCAACTGCCGACCGCGCTCATGACGCCCTGCAGCAGCTCCGGCGTCATGGTGCGCAGCATGTCCGGCTCGGCAATGGCGATGCCGAACGAGATGACCGGCACCTTGCCCTGGCCCATGCCGAACTCGTTCATCTTCTCCATGACCAGCTTGGCATCCGAAATGACCGTCGGCAGGAAGAACAGCAGGTCGGGCCGTGCGGCGCGCACCTTCTGCACCAGCGGCGTGGCATCCGACAGCGGCGGCGTGAAGATCTCATCCACGACCAGCTCGATACCGAGTTCCTTCAGCAAACGCTCCTTCATCGGCTTCACCGAGGCAACGGAAGCGCCGGTGTTGTCGGTAATGATGGCCACGCTCTTGGGCTTGGTTCCCGTAGCGGCCTCGGCGATCTTCACGATGACCGGCAGTGACTGCTCGGCCTGCGAGGCAGCCGTCGCCGACGTCTGGAACACGTACTTGAAGCCGCGCGAGGTGATGAGGTCCGAATAGGACAGCGTCAGCATCGGCAGATTGGCCCGCTCGGTCACCTCGGTGACGGCCAGGGTGAAGGAGCTCAAGTAGGAGCCCGACGCAGCAACCAGGTCGGTTTCCTGGGCCACCATGCGTTGCGCGGCGTTCTTGGCCTTTTCGGTGGTATCGCCTGAGTCGAGCAGCACCAGCTTCAGCTTGGCGCCGCCGAGCGATTTGACGCCGCCCTGGGCATTGATGCGCTCGATGGCCATCTCCGCGCCCATGCGCATCACCGCACCGGGACGCGCATATATGCCAGACAGCGGCACCAGCAGGCCGACCTTGACCTCGCTTGGGTTCTGCGCCTGCGCGGGTGCGCCGGCCAGGATGGCTGCGGCCGGCAGCATCGCGCCGCCCAGCATCAGCTTTAGGAATGAACGCTTTTGCATGTGCTTCCTCCTTCCCTTGCCTATGATTGTCGGTCGCGATGCTTGCCAGCGCGACCTGTTGTGTTGCCCGCTACATCCCGAGGTAGGCCTGACGCACGCGGTCGTTGGCGCGCAGGCTCTCGTTGTTGCCTTCGAGCACGACGCGACCCGCTTCCAAAACGTAGCCGTGGTCGGCCGACTCCAAAGCTTCTGCCACTCGCTGCTCGACCAGCAGAATGGTGAGGCGCGTGTCGCGCCGGATCTCCAGCAGCTTGTCAAAGATGAAGTCGGCGATGGTCGGTGCGAGGCCCATCGACGGTTCATCCAGCATCAGCAGTTTCGGCGACGAGGCGAGCCCACGTCCAACCGCCACCATCTGCTGCTCGCCGCCCGACAGCGTGCCGGCGAGCTGCGAGCGCCGGTCGGCCAATACCGGCAGCCACGTTAGGATGCGATCCAGGTTATCCTTCCAGTTGCGCCGGCCGGCCTCGGTGAAGGCGCCCATCTCCAGGTTCTCCATCACGCTGAGCGACGGGAACACCTGGCGGCCTTCCGGCACATGCGCGATGCCAAGATGCGGTCGGCGCGCGGCCGGCACGGTGGCGAGGTCAACGTCTTGGAACTGCATGCGCCCGGCCTTGGGCGTAAGGATGCCGGAGATGGTCTTGAACAGCGTGGTTTTACCGGCGCCGTTCGGACCGACGATCGACACGAACTGGCCCTCGCCCACCGTGATCGACACATTGCTGATCACCGGCAGGTCACTGTAGCCCGCACTGAGCCCTTCAACCCTGAGCATAGGCCGTCCACTTCTTGCCGAGATAGGCTTCAATCACGCGCGGGTCGCGCGTCACCGACTCCGGCTGGCCCTCCACCAGTACGGCGCCGTGGTCGAGCACGACGAAGCGATCTACCAGCCGCACCATGGCCTGCATGGTGTGCTCGATAATGACGATGGTGATGCCGTCCTGCGCCAGGCGCCGGATGATACCGATCAGCTCCTCGGCTTCCGTGTGTCCGAGGCCGGCCAACGTTTCGTCCAGCAGCAATATGCGCGGCTGGCCGGCCAACGCGCGCGCCAGCTCCATCAGGCGCAGTTCGCGCGTAGTGACCTCGCCGGCGAGGCGATGCGCATACGGGGCGAGCCCGACGCGGGCGATCGCGTCGGCCGCGAGACCGCGTGCCTCTATGTCGGTGTCGGCGCGCACGTAGGCGCCGATCACCACGTTGTCGGCGATCGTCATGCGTGCGAACGGACGCATCACCTGAAAGGTTCGCCCGACGCCCGCCTCGCACAGCTGGTGCGGCTTGCGGCGCGTGACATCGCGGCCCTCAAGCATGATCTGCCCCGCGTCCGGCCGCAGGAAGCCGTTGAGCAGGTTGAAGGCCGTGGTCTTGCCGGCCCCGTTCGGCCCGATGATGCCGAGGATTGAGCCTCGCGACACGTCGAAGCCGACGTTCTGCACGGCCTTCAGGCCACCGAAACTCTTGCAGAGTCCGCGCACCGACAGGATGTGAGCCGTGCTGTCGGGCGCCGCGGCGAGCGACGGCTTGGCAGCCTTCGTGCCGCTGCACGGCGCCACCAGCGTGGTCGCAATATCTTGCGACGCGGTTGCGACCAGATGCGGCCAGCGGCGGTAGACGAAATCGCGCGCCTTCCAGAACATGCCCTCGGGCGCCACCAGGATCAGAATGACGATGGCCAGGCCGAAGATGACGTTCTGGATGCCGGGGATGACGTGTCCGAGCTCGGCGTGCAGGATCTCTGCAGTCGGTATCAGGATCGCCGAGCCGATCACCGGCCCCCATAGCGTGCCGACGCCGCCGAACAGCGTGACGGTCAGCGCCTGCGCCGACACCAGCATGCCGAACACCGACACCGGCGTCACCACCAGCAGCACGACCGCGTAGAACGCGCCCACCGCGCTGGCGATCGCACCGCTCAGCGTGATGGCGTAGAGCTTCCACTTCAGCGTGTTGATGCCCGCGGCTTCCGCAGCCGCCTCGTTCTGCTTGATGGCGAGCAGGGCCATACCGAACCGCGACTGCTCGACCATACGCGTGATCAACACCACAACCGCCAGCAGCAGGAGTGCCAGCACCGTGTAGATGCGATGGTCGGCGAACTGCATGTAGGCAGCCGGCGACTCGCGCTTCATGGGCAGCGTCACCTCCTGGTATCCGAGCCACTCGAACACATAGAGCAGGGCTAGGGGGTAGGCGAGCATCGAGAGCGCAAAATAGACACCACGCAGCCGGAAGGTAGGGATGCCGATCAGCAGTCCAGCCAGCGCGCCGAGCACGGTTGCAATCGGGATCAGCAGCCAGGGCGATAGATCGAAATGGATCTGGCCCAACGCCGTGGTGTAGGCGCCGATGCCGAAGAAGGCAGCGTGTCCGAACGACACGAGCCCGGTGTAGCCGCTCAGGATATTCCAGGACAGGCCGAAGCTCGCCCACACCAGCACCAGCGTTAGCATGAGCTGGTAGTAGGAGTTGGTGACCGTGAACGCGATCACGGCGTAAGCAGCAGCGAAGATCAGGAACGGCTTGAGAGAGCGGAGCGCGACGGCCATTTCACGTCCTCTCCACGGAGCGGCCGAAGAAGCCTTGCGGCATGAAGAACACGATCAGCAGGAAGACCACGAAGATCGCCGTATTCTGCAGCTGCGTCGGCAGCACCAAAGTCGAGAGCTGCTGCACCAGGCCGATGGTCATGCCGCCCCAGAACGGCCCGATGATGCTGCCGAGCCCGCCCAGTACCACGCCCGCATACATGATGATCACGTACTCGAGCCCGACGAACGGGGCGAACGGGTAGTTGGTGGCGAGCAGGCCGCCGGCGATCGCGGTCACGCCGACCCCCAGCGCAAACGCCACGCGATGCGCCTGGTCAACATCAATGCCCATGTAGGTCGCGGCTTCCGGGTTGTCGGCCGCGGCGCGCAGCGACTTGCCGAGCCGCGAGCGCCCGATCAGCATGGCCAGCGCGATGATGGTCGCGACCGAGATCAACGCCGCGACGCCGCGCGACTTGTTGACGAAGATCGAGACGAAGTCGCCCCACATCGGGCCGATTTCCCAGGCGCTGCTGGACAGCGGCGTGCGCACCGACACCAGGATCGAGCCGAATGCGATCAGCCCGGCACTCTGGATGATCAACGAAATGCCAAGCGTTAGGATCAGCTGGGCGAAGTGTCCCTCGCCCTCGACCTGCGCGCGCGTACCGCTCACGCGCCCGACCAGGGCCTTGTGAACGAGGTAACCGAAGCAGAACAGTACCGGACCCGACAGCACGGCTGCCACATAAGGGCCGACCGTCGATCCAAGCAACACTTGCACGCCGAAGGCCGTGAAGAAGTAGTAGGCGGCGTACATGCCGAGCATCATGAAGTCGCCCTGCGCAAAGTTGATCACGCGCATGACGCCGAAGATCAGCGCCAGGCCGACGCACATCAGGCCGTAGATGGACCCGACCAGCAGGCCCGCGGCCATCGCCTGCAGGAAGTTCTCGACCATCTGCCCGGTCATGCCCCGCCCCTCCCCGCACGCTTTTGCGGACGGCTTGCCGCCGCAGCCGCAGATGCCGCGACACTGCACAAGGCCGCCACCTGCCCCGCATGCGCTTCTCCCTCAAGGCCGTCCACACACGCCTCGATCTCAGCCGCGCGTGCGGGCCCGACCACGGCTGCGGCCGCGGCACGGAAGCGCTCGCGGATCTGATTGCTGGTGGCCGGCACCACGTCGTCGAGGCGATCCATGATGAGCGAACCGTCGGCGAGGCTGACGCGCACCTCGGCGCCCTGAGTGGCGGGAAAGCGCTGCGTAAAGGTCTCATCCTCCTCCAGCGAGGTGAGCGAGATCAGGTGCAGGATGCCGGCATCGGTGAGGCGCTGGTAGTTCTCCTCGGCAATGGCCTGGCGCTGCAAGGCAGCCGCCACTCCGAACTGGATGCTCATCTTGGCCTGCAGCGCGCGCTGGAACGGTCCGGCGAAGTCGCAGCCCGGGTAGCGCATCGCCGCGGCCGGCACGCGCACCAGGATCGCGCGCGCCCTAGCCAGGTCGGCGCCCAGTCGGCTCGCCACGTGCAGTGCCGCCTGGCAGGCCGTCTGCGCGAAATTGCAGGCCGGAACCGGCTTGTTGTAGACGCCCAGGATCTCCAGCTGCCCATCGGCAAACAGAGCAATCCCATTCGGCGCCGGCTGGCGGCGGAACGCCGCGAACAGGCCGGCCTCGCCTTCCAGGATGTTCTCCGAGGCGTAGGCACCCAGTTGCGCAAGCTCCACCGCCGTCACCGCGTTGCGCGCCGCGAAGGCTGGATGGAAGTACATTTCGCTGCCGCCCATGTGCGGCCACTGGTTCAGCCCGCTCGAGGTGTTGGCGGCAATCGATACCGCTGTCGTCGCGGCGCCATCGTCGAGCCGCAAGAGGCAAGCCCCCGCCAGCGCTGCCGCCAGCGGGCTGACCAGACCCGTCGGCCGATAAAGCCGCGCCAGATCGCTATTCATCAGAGCGCGCCCGATGCGGCCGCCGGCCTCATAGCCGACGACGGCGGCCACCAGCAGCGCCGCCCCTGATGACGGCGCACGTTGCGCCAGCGCCAGCAGGGCGGGCCAGATCACCACGCCATGATGGCAGATGCTGGCGGCATGCATGTCCTCGCGCACCAGGCCATGCCCGAGGGCACCGTTGGCGAACGCCGCATCGGCCGGGCTGACGATCGTACTGCTGGCGATAATGTTGGCGCCGTTCTCGACCGCTCTGGCCGTTGCGACCGCCTGCCGGCTCCAAGGCAAATTGCGCGCCTCGAACGCGCACGCGAGGAAGTCGAGCAGGCAGTCCTTGGCCTTGGCAACCGCGTTCGCCGGCAGGTCCGCCAGCGTCACTGCCAGCGCCTGGCGCGCCAGCTGGCGCGCCAGCGGCACGTCGCGTCCCGAGGTCCAGGTCGCGGCCATCATGCGCCAGGATCCTTATTGCTGCCCTTGCCCTGCGAGCGGATCTCGACGCCGGCCCACTCCTCCACGACCTTGGCGATGTGCGTGAAGTCGGACTGCGGGCCGAACTTGGCGTTGGTGACGGCCAGCATCTGCCGCACCGCCGCGCCCGCCACCATCGGCACGCCGAGCGCCTCCGCCTCGTCGATGCACAGCCGCACATCCTTGTAGGAGAGGCCGGTGGCGAACCCGAAATCGAACGTGCCCGGCAGGATCGAACGCGGGAACTTGTCCTGTGTGGCACTGTTGCGGCCGCTACCGGCATTGATGATGTCGATCATCACCTGCGGGTCGATGCCGGCCTTCACGCCCATCGCCAGGGCCTCCGACGACACGACCATCGCCGCGGCGGCGAGCAGGTTGTTGCCGAGCTTGGCGATCTGCGCGAGGCCCGGCTTCTCGCCCGTGTAGAATAGCTTGCCGAATATCTTGAGAATCGGCTCGACCTGCCGATACGCAGGCTTGGGGCACGACACCATCACCGCCAGCGTACCGGCCTTGGCACCGGCCACACCGCCGCTGACTGGTGCATCGACCAGCGTAATGTTGCGCTTGCCGATCTCGCGCGCGATGATGCCGGCGACTGTGGGCCCAGTGGTCGACAAATCGATGAGCGTGCGCACCTTGGAGCCGTGCATCACCCCGCCCTCGGCGATGGCGACTGTGCGCACGATGTCCGGCATCGGCAGGCACATGAGAACCGTTTCGGCCTCGGAGGCGACCTCGGCTGGGGAGCCCGCCACGGTTGCACCGCGCGCGGCCAGAGGCTTGATCGCCTCGACGTTGGTGTCGAAAACGCAAAGCTGGTAGCCCGCGTCGAGCAGGCGCGAAGTCATATGGCCGCCCATGCGGCCGACACCAACGAATCCAAGCTTCGTTGTCATGCAGCGCTTCCTCCGACCTCGCGCGACTGCGCGCGCTTAGGCTTTGCTATTGTGAAGCATGGTAGCGCCGCCCAGGCGCGGCCGGTATTGGCGTCGCCGGCATATCAGAAATAGCAATTTGGTACGGTGCGACCGCCTCAATGTCCCGCGGCACCGGGGAATGCGACTACCGGCAATATCGGCTCCCTGTCGAGGCGCACTGCTACACCCTCAAGTGCCGGCGTGGGCGCAGGATATTCCTGCATCACGTAGGGGTCGTGGCCAGGCACGATGTGCCGCCCAGACGGCGCCAGCTTCTCGAGGATGCGATAGGCGTCGATCATCTGGCCGATATGGAAGGCTGTGCTGAACGGGCGATTGGTTGCCATGTTCTCGTAGTAATGGGTCGCATCCGAAGCCAGCACGAGCCAGCCGCGGCGCGTATGCACGCGCACGACTTGCAGCCCATCGGAATGGCCGGGCGCCGGGTGCAGGGTGATGCCGGCCGCCACTTCGAGTTCGCCCGTGTGCATCTCGACCCGGCCTTTGAAGTTGAGCCGCACCATACCCACTACATCGTCCACGTGGTAGCTGTGACCAATGCGCGGGTAGCGCATGTACTTGCCGGTGGCGAATGCCATTTCGCGCTCTTGCAAGTGAAAGCGGGCGTTCGGGAACTTGTGGAAGTTGCCGACGTGGTCGTAGTGCATGTGCGTAAGAATGACATCGCGTACGTCGCGCGCATCGACGCCGAGCAGTTTGAGACCGTCGACCGGGCAGCGCAGGAACGTTCGCTTGCGCTCGGCGGCCATTTCGGCCGTGAAGCCGGTGTCGATGACGTAGGCGCCGGCCGGCCCTAGTGCGACCCAGGTGTAGTAGTCCATGGGCATGGGGCCATCATGCGGGTCACCGCCGATGAAGTGGTCGCGTCGCCGCGCTGCACGCGTGGCATAGCGCAGTGCAAAGACCTCGTACTCTGGCAATGAAGGTGTCATCGGCCCAACTTTTTGGCGTGCCCTGAGGACGTACAATCGCGCTGCATTTGCGTATCAGCGCAGACGCGCCTTGTCACTGATGGGATGCATTCCAAACTTCGCAAGACGGTACCGACAAGGACGTCACGCATGTTAGCACGCGGGCAGGTACCGCAAACCGCCGATTGCGGTGCCTAGCCCGCGCAATCGATTGGGCCTTCTTCAGCGACGAGCTTGCTCGAGGCGCCTCCTTGCCAACGCGCCGACAGCATCGAGTTTGCGTAGGTTCGGCGCCAGAAGATTTCTCCTCTTTGCCCCGTGCCGCCGCTCAAGTCCCGTAGGCGACGCCACCGCGGACCAACGTGAGCCCCAGCCACAGCCGGCGGGCGCTGGTTGCCTGGGGCGGCCGGGGTTCGTTGATCATGCACCAGCATGTCCCTGGGCTGGGCCTTGTAGTTGGACGATCCCGGCGGCCAACAAGCATCGTGCCGATGGTTTTTGGCGACCTGGTGCCTCAGCGCTTGCCTACGCTCTGCGTAGAGCTACAGTGGAGGCCAAATGGACCTGGAATAACCAGGTCATGGACTGGGGCCTTTGCAGCCCAGCCAAGGCAAAGGGGAGGAAGCATGTTCAAGCATTGCAACTATTGGGTACTCGCGCGCGCCGTTAGCCTGTCCCTGCTGGCTGGCCTCGGAGCCACGGCGGCGCTGGCGCAGACCGGAAGCTCGCTTAGTCAGTCAGGACTGGTCGGCAAGCTGGAAGGCGCCGAGCTCATCAGCGATCCGGCCGCCGTTCCCAAACAACTCAAGGAAGCGCCGCAGCTCGCCGAACTTGTCAAGCAGGGCAAGCTGCCGCCTGTGCAAGATCGTATCCCGCAGGAACCGCTGGTCATCAAGCCGGTCAAGGAGATCGGCAAATATGGCGGAACGTGGCGACGCGGCTTCACGGGGCCCGGCGACGTCGAGAACGGCAACCGCATCAATGCGTCCGACAAGCTGCTGTTCTGGGACTACACGGGTACGAAGATCGTGCCGAGCGTGGCCAAGGCCGTAGAGATGAGCGGCGACGGCAAGGTCTACACGATCCGGCTGCGGAAGGGCATGAAATGGTCGGACGGCGCTGCGTTTACCGCCGACGATTTCGTATTCTGGTTCGAGGACCTCTACTCGAACAAAGACATCGTGCCGACGCCGATCGCCGACATGCGCATCAACGGCAAGCCCGGCAAGGTCGTCAAGGTCGATGAAACGACCGTCCAGTTCGTGTTCGAGGACCCGTATTTCCTGTTCTACGACATGCTGGCCGGCGACACTTTGATCGGTGGAGGACAATCGGTTCGCCAGGCGCAAGGTTTCACGTTCGGCGCCTACTCGCCCAAGCACTACCTGAAGCAGTTTCTGCCCAAGTACTCTTCCGAGGCGGAGGTCAACGACCGCGCCAAGAAGGAAGGCTACGACAACTGGGTGAAGCTGCTGCACTTCAAGAAGGATTGGTCGCTCAATCCGGAGCTGCCCACGCTCGGGCCGTGGAGGACCACCCGCCCCGTCAACACGCCAACTTGGGTGATGGAGCGCAATCCTTATTACTACGCGGTCGACACTTCCGGCCAGCAACTGCCGTATATCGACCGCATCGTCATGCAGCTGGCGGAGGATACCGAGATCCTCAATCTGCGGGCAATCGCGGGCGAATATGACCTTCAGGAGCGCCACATCGATCTCGGCAAGCTGCCCGTCATCATCGAGAACCAGAAGAAGGGCAACTACACGGTCCGGCTCGATACGGCACAGAACGGTTCGGACACCACCCTGCAGATCAATCAGAGCTTCAAGGCCGATCCAGAAATTGCCAAGTGGCTGACCAATGCCGATTTCCGGCGCGCACTGTCGCTCGGCATCGATCGCGATCAGCTGAACGAAACCTTCTGGCTCGGTGTCGGCACTCCCGGTTCGGCCGTCCCTGGCGAGGACTCCCCGTACTTCCCGGGAGCGGAGTGGCGCAAGAAGTGGTCGACCTTTGACCTCGCCAAAGCCAACCAGATGCTGGACAGCATAGGCTTGGCGAAGAAGGACAGCGAAGGGTTCCGGGTCCGTACCGACAATGGCGAGCGCCTTCGCATCCAGATCCAAGCGGTCAAGGCGTTCGTGCCCTGGCCTGCGCATGGCGAGATGATCGCCCAGCAGTGGCGCAAGATCGGCATCTGGGCAGAGGCCAAGGAGATGGAGCGCAATCTGGCCTTCACGCGCACGCGCAATAACGAGCACCACATCCACGTGTGGACCAATGGCGGAACGGAGATTCTCTACCTCTTCCCCCGTCACGCCATTCCGGTCGACCCGACGGAGGCTTTCATGGGGCCGGAGTTCGCCGTCTGGTACGCGTCCGGTGGCAAGCAGGGCCGCAAGCCCGATGACCCGAACCTGCTCAAGATTTTCGAGCTGTATGATTCTGCAGGCAGTCAAAAGGAACAGGAGCGGATCAAGATCGCCCACGAGATTTGGAAGATCATGGTCGAGCAACAGTACGGCATCGGCACGGTGGGTCAGTCCCCAGCGTTGATGGGCGTCCGGATCGCATCGAACAAGCTCGGCAATATCCCTTCGCGTGTGTGCATCGCACAGCATTGCCGTACGCCGGGCGGGTCGCATCCGGAGACTTGGTTCTTCAAGGACTGAGGCATGGTCGCGGCGCGCACAGCAAGGCGCAATCGCAGCGGAGACGGCGCGTGATTTCGTTCATCGTGCGCCGTTTCCTTCTCGCCCTCGCGACGACGTGGGCCATCTCGGTGATGTCGTTCGTCATCATTCAGCTGCCGCCAGGTGACTTCGTCGATGCCTACATTGCTCGTCTGTCTTCGACGGGCAGCTCGGTGTCCATGGAGGAGGCGCAGGCCATGCGCAACCTCTATGGCCTCGACCAGCCCTACTATGTGCAGTATGCGAAATGGATCGCGCGCGTGATCGTCGGCGACTTCGGCGAATCCATGGAGTGGCAGCGGCCGGTAGCCGAGGTACTGGGTGACCGGCTGTGGATCACGGTCGTCGTGTCGTTTGCCGCGCTGCTGTTGACATGGGCGCTGGCCCTGCCGATCGGCATCTACTCGGCAGTCCGGCAATACTCGTTCGGCGACTATGCCTTTACGCTCATCGGATTCATTGGTCTGGCGGTGCCGAATTTCCTGCTGGCTCTGATCCTGCTTTACGCGGCATTCCGCTGGTTCGGACTGAACGTTGGCGGGTTGTTTTCCGCCGAGTATGAGCTGGCGCCGTGGAGCTGGGCCAAGGTTGGCGATCTGATGTGGCACTTGCCTCTGCCGGCGTTGATTCTGGCGCTCGCGGGCACTGCTCAGCTGATCCGCATCATGCGCGCCAACTTGCTCGATGAGCTCCGCAGACCTTACGTCGTGACGGCACGCGCCAAGGGGCTGAGCGAGAGTCGTGTCATACTCAAGTATCCCGTGCGCGCGGCACTCAATCCCTTCGCCAGCGCTCTTGCCTATCTGTTCCCCTATCTCGTCTCCGGCAGCATCATCGTTTCGCTCGTGCTCAGTCTGCCAACGGTCGGGCCGGTGCTGCTCAGGGCGCT
>DASTOW010000350.1:0-11894 GCA_035762425.1 Hyphomicrobiaceae bacterium
ACTGGCTGCTGCAGGTAGCCGGCGAGGATGCCGCATGACGGTGCGCGTCGAGCCGCTGGTGGGCGATGCGCTGGCGCGCGGCCTGCCCGCCCTGGCGCGGCTGCGCATCACCGTGTTCCGCAGCTGGCCCTATCTCTATGATGGCACGCTTGATTACGAGCAGGCCTATCTGCACAAGCTCGCCGCCGCGCCAGGCACGGTGATCGTTGCGGCGTTTGACGGCGACGAGATTATCGGCTGCGCCACGGCCGCGCCGCTGGCGCAGGTGGAAGGCGCATTCTCCGCCCCACTCGCCGGCAAAGGTTATGACATCGCCAAACTACTCTATTGCGGCGAATCCGTGCTGCTGGCGGCCTATCGCGGCCAGGGTCTGGGGCATGCCTTCTTCGACCAGCGGGAAGCGCACGGCCGCAAGCTGGGCGGCTTAACACACTCGACGTTCTGCGCCGTGGTGCGCTCCCCTGGTCATCGGCTGCAGCCAAAGGACTATGTGCCGCTCGATGCCTTCTGGGGCAGGCGCGGCTACGCCAAGGTCGACGGGTTGGTCGGCAGCTTCGCCTGGAAGGATATCGACCAGCCGGGCGAGACGGCCAAGCCGATGCAGTACTGGATGCGGGAGCTTGGCTGATGGCTGCCCCCACCAAACTTAGGGTCGCCGCCGCGCAGTACCCGATCGAGCGCTTAGCCAGCCTCGAGGCCTACCGCGACAAGCTCGCGCGCTGGGTGGCCGAGGCAGCCGGTGGCGGCGCGCAGCTGCTGGTGTTTCCCGAGTACGGCGCCATGGAATATGCCGGGGCCAGCGGCGACGCCGTCGCCGGCGATCTGGCTGCTTCGCTCGCTGCCGTGTCGGATGCACTCGCCTCGATGGATGCCGCACATGCCGATCTGGCGCAGCGACACAAGGTCCACATTCTGGCTGCGAGCGGGCCATCGGCGCGTGCTGGCGGCCGCTACGTCAATGCTGCGCGCCTGTTCACGCCGGCCGCTAAGATGGGCGTGCAGGAGAAGATGATCATGACCCCGTTCGAACGCAACTGGGGTGTCTCGGCGGGCAAGACGCTGCGCGTGTTCCACACGGAGCTCGGACCGATCGGCGTCGCCATCTGCTACGATAGCGAGTTCCCCCTGCTGGTGCGGGCTCAGGCCGAGGCGGGCGCCCAAATCATCCTTGTGCCGTCGTGCACCGAGTTCCGTTCCGGCTATGCCCGCGTGCGCACTGCGGGCATGGCACGCGCGCTGGAGAACACGTGCGTCACGGTCCTCTCCCCCACCGTCGGCGATGCACCGTGGTCGCCCGCCGTCGACCGCAACGCCGGCGCGGCAGGCGTCTATGTGCCCGCAGATCACGGCTTCTCGGCAACGGGCGTGCTGGCCGAGGGCACGTTCAATGCACCGCAATGGGTCTACGCCGACGTCGACCTGGCGCGCCTGCAGCGCCTCAAGCAGACCGGTGAGATGCGCAACAGCACGGACTGGTCTGCGCAGCCCGGCGCTGCGCCCTTGGCCGCCAACATCGAAACTGTTTCGCTCCTTTGACCCGTGGCCGGGTTGTCGTCCTCAGGCGCGTGCCGAGGACTGAGCCATCCTCAATCATCTGAGCAAGCTCATGCACGCATGGTCGGGACAAGCCGGACCATGACAAATGCGGTCTACGCCCTGGTCAATCGGCAGCCTTGGCGCCGCGCCGCTCGCTGACAAGTGCGAACAGCGAGGTTGCCAGCAACAAGCCCACCGCAATGGTGAACACCCATACCGGCGCACCGTGGTCCATGATCCAGCCGAACACCAGCGGGCCGACGATGCCGCCGATGTTGAACCCGGTCGCGACGATGCCGAAGGCGCGTCCAGCCCCTCCTGGCGGTGCCGCCTTGCGCACCAGCATGTCGCGCGACGGCAGCATCATGCCGCTGAGGAAACCGGCGAGCCCCATGCCCACCACCAGCACCGGCGCCGGCAGATTGAGCACCGTCATCAGCAGGACGACCACGGCCGCTACCCCGAACCCGGCCGCCGCCACCTCGCCATGGCGTTGCGTGCGGTCGGCCAGCGCGCCGCCCACCAGCACGCCGATTGCGCCCAGCGCCAGGTAGGCCGTCAGCGCCCAGTTGGCGGCCGTCAGGGTGAGGCCCTGCGTCGCCATCAGCGACACCACCGAGAAGTTCTGCAACGCCACGTTGGACAGCGCCATCAGCACGAAGAACCCCGTCAGCGACAGGATGGCGGGCGTCATCAGGCCGGCAATCGCGCCCTGGCCTGCGGCAGGCGTGTTTGCGTGCGCGCCCGCGATCGAGCGCGGCGGGGGCATCAGCAGCAGCGCCACCGCGACGGCCGGCCCCAGCAGCGCAGTAACGGCGATCGCGGCTGCAAGACTCGCGTACGCGATCAGGCCAAACAGCACCACGGGTGTCAGCGCTCCGCCGAGCAGGCCCGCAAACGTATGCACCGAGAAGGCGCGACCCATGCGCTGCTCGGACATGGCATCGGCGAGGATGGCGTAGTCGGCCGGGTGGTAGACGCAGTTGCCAAGCCCCGCCAGCAACGCCGCCACCAGCAGCATCGGATAGGTCGGCACCAGGCCGAACACGGCAAACCCGACGCCACCGACCAGCAGGCCCGCGATGAGCACGCGGCGGGCGCCGAGGCGGTCGACCACAAACCCCATCGGCGCCTGGGTGATGCCGCTCACTACGTTGAAGGTGGTCAGCGCCAGGCCGAGCTCGAAGAAGCTGACCCCCAGCCGCTCCTTCAGCACGGGCAGCAGAACGGGTAGCGTGACGATGTAGAAATGGCTGACAAGGTGCGCGGCTGAAACCGCCAGCAGCGTCTGCAGCTCGCTTGCGGCAGGCGCCCCCGTGCCTTCGGAGCTGGCGGATTCGGCGACCATTGACCCGCTCTTTTGGCGCGTTTCCTCGGACGTGCTGTCTATCACAGGCCGCGCGAACGCCGGTATGCGAATGCCGCCCCCCAGCTCCGCGACGACGTAACCGTGGGCTTGGGGGCCACGGCCCGCCCGAAGGGGTTTGAAGCCGGCCCTGCCCGTGCTAGGCGACAGGCTCAACCGCAGGCGAGGACGCCATGATTCCCCGCTACACCCGCGCCCCGATGGCCGCCATCTGGACGCCCGAGACGCGCTTTCGCATCTGGTTTGAGATCGAGGCGCATGCCGCCTCGGCCATGGCCCAGATCGGCCTGATCCCCGAGGCAGCGGCCCAGACCATCTGGGAGCGCGGGTCGGCAGCCAACTTCGACGTCGCCCGCATCGATGCCATTGAGCGCGAGGTCAAGCACGACGTCATCGCCTTCCTGACGCACCTTGCCGAGCACATCGGCCCGGACGCGCGCTTCGTGCATGCCGGGCTCACGTCCTCCGATGTGCTCGACACCTGCTTCAACGTGCAGCTGGTGCGCGCGGCGGATCTACTGCTGGCCGATGTCGATGCCCTGCTCGCCGCGCTGGAAAAGCGTGCCCGCCAGCACAAGATCACGCCCACCATTGGCCGCAGTCACGGCATTCACGCCGAGCCCACCACCTTCGGCGTCAAGCTTGCCTACGCCTATGCCGAGTTCGATCGCGCCAAGGCCCGTCTCAAGGCCGCACGCAAGGAGGTGGCAACCTGCGCCATCTCAGGGGCGGTCGGCACGTTCGCCAACATCGATCCGCGCATCGAAGACTACGTCGCCGACAAGATGGGCCTGACGCCGGAACCGGTCTCCACGCAGATCATCCCCCGCGACCGCCACGCCATGTACTTCGCCACCCTGGCGGTGATCGCCTCATCGCTGGAGAGACTGGCGATCGAGATCCGCCACTTGCAGCGCACCGAGGTGCTGGAAGCCGAAGAGTTCTTCTCCGAGGGCCAGAAAGGCTCCTCGGCCATGCCGCACAAGCGCAATCCCGTCCTGACTGAGAACATCACCGGGCTTGCCCGCATGGTGCGCAGCTACGCGCTGCCGGCCATGGAAAACGTGGCGCTCTGGCACGAGCGCGATATCTCACACTCCTCGGTTGAGCGCATGATCGGCCCGGATGCCACGGTAACGCTCGACTTCGCGCTCGCTCGCATGGCCGGCGTGATCGACAAGCTGGTCGTCTATCCGCAGAATATGCGCGCCAACCTGGACCGGCTCGGCGGGTTGGTGCATTCGCAGCGCGTGCTGCTGGCGCTCACGCACAAAGGCGTGGCGCGCGAGGACGCCTACCGCCTCGTGCAGCGCAACGCCATGCGGGTATGGGCCGAGCGGGCCGATTTCCTCGCGCTCCTGAAGGGCGATCCCGACATCGCCAAGGTGCTCAACGCCAGCGAGCTCGACGCCCTGTTCGACCTCGCCTACCACACCAAGCACGTCGACACGATCTTTGCCCGCGTGTTCGGCAAGGCTTGAGGCAGCCATCTGTCATGCCGGCCTGAGCCCAGCTCAGAGCCGGGATTTAGAGGCGCAGCCGAACAGCATACGAAGGATCCCGATATTGGCGCGCGCGAATTGCGGCATGACACCAGCACCCATCAATCGAGGTGGATGACCATGCCGTCGTAGGCCGGCTCGATGTGCGCGGGCAGGTCGCGCTTCAACGCCATATAGTCGAGATCCATGGTCATGTGCGTGAGAATACCGCGCTTGGCACCCACTCGCTCGATCCACTGCAACGCCTGCTTCAGGCTGAAATGACCGGGATGCGGCATCGGCCGCAGCGCATCCACAATCCAGATGTCGAGACCCTGCAGCAGAGGCAGCGACGAGGGTGGCGCACCGACGATGTCCGGCGAATAGGCGATGTTGCCAAAGCGGAAACCCAGCGAGGAGATGTCGCCGTGCTCCTGCACGATCGGCACCACCTCGATGGGGCCGCCTGCGCCTTCGATGCGGATCGGCTCAGGTGGTCGGATGTCGTGGGCTTGCAGGATTGCCGGGTAGGACGAACCCGGTGGCTGCGTGAAGCAGTAGCCGAAGCGGCTCATCAGGACGTCGCGAGTCTGGGCGTCGAGGTACACGTCCACCCGCCGCTTAAGCATGAAAAAGATGCCGCGCAGGTCGTCGATGCCATGCGTGTGGTCGGCGTGGTCATGCGTGAACAGCACGCCGTCCAGCGTCTCGACACGCGCGTCCAGCAGCTGCTCGCGGATGTCGGGCGGCGTGTCGACCAGCACTGTTGTGCGGCCGCCCTTGCCAAATCGCTCGACCAGCAGCGCGCAGCGCCGCCGCCGGTTCTTGGGGTTGGTGGGGTCACACGCGCCCCAAACATTGCCGACGCGCGGCACGCCGCCCGAGGAACCGCAGCCCAGGATGGTGAAGCGCATGCTCATGCGACCACCGCCGTAAGCGGCGTTTTGTTGTACAGGCGAAAGAAATTCTCCGTGGTGGCGCGCGCCAGCTCCGCCTGCGACACGCCTTTCACCTTGGCGAGCTCCGCTGCCGTGATGGCCACATGGGCCGGCTCGTTGCGCTTGCCGCGGAACTTGCCAGGCGCCAGGTACGGCGCGTCGGTCTCCACCAGCAGCCGGTCGAGCGGAACCTGGGCGGCAATCGCGCGCAACTCGTCCGACTTCTTGAAGGTCAGGATGCCTGAGAACGACACGTAAAGGCCAAGCGCCAGGCCGCGCTTGGCCAGATCTGCCCCTCCCGTGTAGCAATGCAGCACCGCCGGGAAGGTCCCCTTGGCCGTCTCCTCTTCCAGGATGGCGGCCGTATCTTCATCGGCATCGCGCGCATGGATGACGAGCGGCAGCTGCGTCTGCCGCGCCGCGGCAATGTGGTTGCGGAAGCCTTTGGCCTGGGCCGCCTTGGGGCTGTTGTCGTAGAAATAGTCGAGGCCCGCCTCGCCGATCGCCACCACCTTGGGGTGCTGCGACAGCCGCACGATCTCCTCGACCGCCACGTCGAGTTCCTCGTGCGCATAATGGGGATGCGTGCCAACCGAGCAGAACACGTTGGCATAGCGCTCGGCGATGCCAATGATCTGATCGAACCGCCTGATGCGCGTCGAGATCGTGACCATCAGCCCGACCCCGGCCGCCTTCGCCCGCCCCACCACGCCGTCGAGGTCATCGGCAAAGTCCGGAAAGTCGAGATGGCAGTGATGATCGATCAGCATGGTCGGCTATGGGTCTGTCTATTCGCTCGCCCGCGCTCGATATTGCATCGTAATGACCACCAGTTCCTGCGCATCGGAGTCAACGCTGCCATCGACAATGTAGGGGTAGCGCCGCGTGACAAATTTGCGCACACATAGGGCTGCGGGCCGTCTTCCTCGAGGGTGCTGCGGGGTCAGCCCCTTGTAGGCCTACGGCGCCCAAGGAGAAGTTGCTTCCTAAAGTCCGACCCCATGCCGCATTGCTACGCTTTCTTAGCCTTGCCCTTCTTGTCGGGCTTCGGCTTGGGTGCATCGGCCTCGCCCTCCGCCTGCGGCTCGACGTAGCGTGGGAACACGCCGGCCGGCGGCGGAATGGGCGTACCAGCTTGCAGCCGGCCCGTCCCTCCCAGTGCCGCGAAGGTGCGCGCACGCGCCAGCTGCCCGAGACCGTCGAGCAGCTTGTGCGAGGATGCCGGCATCACAGGTGCCGCCAGGATCGCCACCTGCCGCACCACCTCGGCCGTGACGTAGAGGATCGTCTCCATGCGCTTGACATCGGTCGTGCGCTTGGCCCACGGCTGCTCGCCGGCGAAGTAGCGATTGGCATCCGCCACCACGCCCCACACGGTATCGAGGTACTGCTTGAGGCCCTGCCGATCCATGGCCTCGCGCGCCTTGCCGTACATGGCATCGGCGGCGGCCAGCATCACCTTGTCGGCCTCGGTGAACGCACCGGGCTCTGGCACCTTGCCATCGCAGTTCTTGGCGATCATCGACAACGAGCGTTGCGCCAGGTTGCCGAGGTCGTTGGCCAAATCCGCGTTGATGCGGTTGACGATGGCCTCGTGGTTGTAGTTGCCGTCCTGGCCGAACACGACCTCGCGCAAGAAAAAGTAGCGCACCTGATCGACGCCGTAGGCCTGCACGAGATCGAACGGATCGACCACATTGCCGACCGACTTTGACATCTTCTCGCCCCGGTTGAACAGGAAGCCGTGCCCGAACACGCGCTTGGGCAGCTCGATGCCGGCCGACATCAGGAACGCCGGCCAGTACACGGCGTGGAAGCGCACGATATCCTTGCCGATCACGTGCACGTCGGCCGGCCAGTAGCGCCAGCGCGGCGCGCTGGCGTCGGGAAAGCCCGCGCCCGTGATGTAGTTGGTCAGCGCGTCGACCCACACGTACATGACATGGCCGTCCGCGCCCGGCACGGGAATGCCCCAGTCCAGCGTCGTGCGCGACACGGACAGGTCCTCAAGCCCGCCCTTGACGAAGCTCACCACCTCGTTGCGCCGCTCCAGCGGCAGGATGAACTCCGGGTTCTTCTCGTAATGCTCGAGCAGCTTGTCCTGATAGGCCGACAGCCGGAAGAAATAGGTATCCTCCTCCGTCCATTCCACGGGTGAACCGTGCGGACCCCGCCGCACGCCGTCGTCGCCGACGGTCGTCTCGCTCTGCGTGTAGAACGCCTCATCGCGCACGGAGTACCAGCCGGCGTACTTCTTCTTGAAGATGTCGCCGTTGTGCGCGCTGGCCATGCGCCGCCAGATCTCCTCCGAGGAGCGATAGTGGCGCGGTTCGGTGGTGCGGATGAAATCGTCGTTGGAGAGGTTCAGCGCCTTGGCCATCTCGCGAAACAGCGCCGAGTTGCGGTCGGCGAGCTGACGCGGCGTGATGCCCTCCTTGACGGCCGTCTGCTTCATCTTGAGGCCGTGCTCGTCGGTGCCGGTCAGGAAGAACACGTCCTTGCCGTCGAGCCGCTCGAAGCGGGCGATCGCGTCGGTGGCAATGGCCTCGTAGGCGTGCCCGATATGCGGCGCCCCGTTGGGGTAGGAAATGGCCGTGGTGATGTAGAATTTCGCTTGCCCGCTCATGGTGGCAGGTTCCGTTCGTTGGCTGTGGCAGAACAAGGGCTGAGGTGTCCGCGGGGACGCTAGCTCAGCACATTCGGCCGCGGAGCCGGCCGGCCGCCACGGGGCTGCTGGAACGGAAAAGGTTGGCCTCGAAGGTCATCATCTCGCGATCGCTGCAACAAGGGCGGTCACCTATCACGAACGCCCGCCCATGTCATCCCGGCGGCCGGAGCCGGGCCAAGTGGCCAGAACTGCTGGGCTTCGTGCTGGACCGCATGCAAAGGATGACGGGCCTTAGCCGCGCGCCACGGCCTCCAGCCTGGCGATGGCACCCAGGATCAGGGCTTTCTTATCGAGATTGAGCTCCTGGGCCTCGTTCTTGTCGCGCAGGAGCTGCTCCCACAGCGCTGCCCAGGCCGGCAGGCGGTGCTCCGGGATCAGCTGCTCGGCCAGCGCCCGCTCGTGCGCCCCGCCTTGCCCTTTGGCGCGCATGGAGGCGAGCCGCGCCAGCGTATCAAGCAGCAGGTCGTAGAACGCCTCAAAGCGCTGCTCGTTGGCGCCGACCGCCAGCTGGTCGGACAACGCATGGGCCGCCGGCCAATCGACGTGCGGCAAGCCCTTCAGCAACCCCTCGATGCGCGCGTGCAGCTCCAACCCCCCGCTGGCTGCAAGTTGCAGCGCCCGCCGCACGCTGCCCTTGGCCAGACGCTCCAGCCGCACCCAGTCCTGGTCGGACGGCAGCTCCTGATCGGCGGCCGACAGGGCCGCCGACACCGCCCGCCTGAGCGGTTCAGACCCCAGCGGCGACAGATCCAACCGACGGCTGCGCGAGCGGATGGTGGGCAGCAGCCGGCTCGGCTCCGAGGAGACGAGCAGGAACAGCGCGCGCGGCGGCGGCTCCTCCAGCGACTTCAGCAGCGCATTGGCGGCATTGATGTTGAGATCGTCTGCGGCATCGACGATCACCACCCGCCAGGCTCCATCGCCGGCCGTCAGCCCCAGGAACGATTTCAGGCGCCGCACCTCGTCGACGGGGATGCCGCTCGAGAACCGCTTGGTGCGCGTGTCGTAAAGCCGGCGCAGCACCAGCAGCCCCGGATGCGACAGGGCGCCGACCTGGCGCGCTGCCGTGGTGTCGGCCGCCACTTCGAGACGCTGCCCCAAGGGATCGCGCTCCTCGGGCCGCGCCAGCACGTGGCGGGCGAGCCGGTAGGCCAGGGTTGCCTTGCCGATGCCCTCGCGGCCGGCCAGGAGCCATGCGTGATGCATGCGCTCGCCGGCCATGGCCTGCGCCATCTCGGCCTCGATGCCTTCATGGCCGAACAGCGTCGGCGTCTGGCGCGGATGGGGGAATTCGTCGAGGCGATCCGCCTCCGGCAGCGCCTCGATCTCCTGCACGGCGGGTGCGCGTGGAGCCATCAGCGCGGCCGCGTTAGCATGCGGTGCTCCACCTGTGCCCACACCTGGGCGAAGATTGCGTCCGGCGTGGCGGTTGCGTCGATCACCTGGCAGCGTTGCGGCTCGGCCTTGGCAATCGCCAGATAACCCTCGCGCAGGCGCTCGTGGAACACCACGTCGCGCTTCTCGAAGCTGTCGGGCGCCTCACCCGACAGCGCCTGTGCCAGCCGTCGCGTCGCCACCCGACTGAGGCCGACGTCGGCCGGCACGTCGAGGATGAAGGTGAGGTCGGGAAACGTCAGCGCTACGACCATCTGCTCCAGTGCGTTGAAAATCTCGAGCGGCAGCCCGCCGGCATCGCACTGATAGACCCGCGTCGAATCGGAATAGCGGTCGCAAATCACCCAGCGCCCCACGCCCAGCGCCGGTCGGATGATCTTATGCAGGTGATCGGCGCGCGCTGCGTAGAACAGTAGGGCTTCCGACAACGCGGAATGCGGCGCGATGGACGGATTGAGGATCAGCTCGCGCACCTGCTCGGCAAATGGCGAGCCCCCGGGCTCGCGCGTCAGCAGGACATCGACGCCGCGCCTGCGCAGCGCCTCGTGCAAAAACCTGGCCTGGGTGGATTTGCCCGAGCCTTCGCCGCCCTCGAACGTAATGAACCTGCCAGATGCCATGCCGCACGCCGGCCCGCGCCGCTCCAGCGCCGGCCACGACTCCCGTGTTGCCAATGCCTTACGGGATCCAGCGGGTAGCCAAATGCAGGATGGAGTCAAGCCCGCGCCGGACCACCCCGCCCTTTTCGATGTCCTCGGCAACCACCAGCGGCGCCTCGCTGGTCGCATCGGTGGACGTCGTAATGCGCAGGGTCGCCACCTGATCTCCCTTCTTAAGCGGGGGCTTCAGCGGCCATTTGTAAATGATCTCGGCCTTGATTTTCTGGTTGGCCGGGAACTTGGGCAGCACCAAGTTGACATCTCCGTTACCGGTTAGCGGCACGAACATGCGGCTGCCGCCCCACACCCGAGCGTAGCCCACCACCTCGCCGGCGTTGAACAGCTTGACCTCCGAGAAATTCCTGAACCCCCATTCGAGCAGGCGGCGCCCGTCGTCGCGCCGTTCGTCTGCTTCCTTGGCCCCGTTGACGACCGCAATCAGGCGGCGGTTGCCCTGTTTGGCGGACGCCACGATGCCGTAGCCCGCTTCCTTGATAAATCCGGTTTTCATGCCGTCGACTCCGTCGACAAGGCCGAGGAGCGGGTTGCGATTGAAAAACTTGTGCTTCTTGTACTGATACTCTTTCTGTGCAAACAGCTGGTACTGCTCGGGGTACGTACGAATGAGGTGGCGTGCCAAGATCGCCAGATCGCGCACCGACATCTTGTGATCGGGGTGATACAGGCCGGTCGAGTTGACCAGTACCGTGTTCCTGAGGCCGAGCGTGCGGGCCTCCTCCATCATGCGCCTGGCAAAAGCCGGCTCCGAGCCACCCAGGTTCTCCGCCACGGCCATCGCCGCGTCGTTGCCCGACTGCACGATGATGCCCTTGATCAATTCCTCGAGCTTCTCCCGCGTCCCGACCGGAACGAACATCGCCGACGTGCCGGACGGCGCGCCGCCCTTGCGCCAGGAATTTTCGCTCATCAGGTACTCGTCTGTGAGCTTGGCCTCGCCGTTCTGGAGCGCCCGGAACACCACGGCCAGCAGCATCAGCTTGCTCATGCTGGCCGGCGGCACGGCGACGTCGGCGGCGCGCTGGAACATGACTGCGCCGGTATCGGCATCCATCAGGATCGCGTGTGGCGATTTCACCACCACATCGCCGGCGGCCTGCGCCAAGGCCGAACGCGGCCCGGCCAAGGCCAGGCCCATTACCAGCGTCAGCGACGCCAGCACGACAACCGCAAACCGGTGCCGCACGATCGGCACGTCGACAGACATTGGCTCAACCCCACGGCGCGTAGGATAGCTTATATCGGGCGAACTATCGGATCAGCCGCAGTACCAGTCAACGGGGCCCTGGTTGTGTGCCCGTGGTGGTGGCAGACGGCGCCCGCAATCGCCCCTGCGCGAGCGCTTGCGCGCTAGTGCGTCCAGGAGCCTATACGACCAAAGCGAAAATTGTCTGAATAGGACTTGCGCACGGGCTGGCGGGGCTTGGGCTCGGCAAGCCGATAGGGGATGCCATTGCGCTCGGCGTAGGCCACCGCCTCATCCTTGGTCTCGAAGCTCAGCTGCAGTTGTTGCTTCATGTCCCGCGAGCTGGTCCAGCCCATCAGCGGGTCGATCTCGCGCGCCACCTCGGGCTCGTACTCGAGAACCCACTCCTTGGTGCGCGCCGGACCCGATTGCATGGCCGTCCTGGCCGGCTTGTAGATGCGGGCAACCATGTGGGTTTCAGTCCTTTTGCAGGCTCGATCCGGTCCGGCCTTAGCATGGATGACGGCTTTCAGAAAGCCAGTGCCCCTAGAGCGCGGCTAGCGCAGGGCTGCGTCGCCTGCCCGGCCGCAGGGTTCGGCTCTTGCAGGCCTATTTGGTAAGCAGCGGGACGGTGGCAGTTGCTGGCC
>DASTOW010000351.1:0-11195 GCA_035762425.1 Hyphomicrobiaceae bacterium
GCATCGCATGCGTGGTTATCGCTGGGCCGACGAGCAGTCGTCGTTCGACGACATGAAGCGAAAGGTGCCGCAATCGGTGGGAGCCTGCTTCGCCGTGATCGAGGACGCCCTGCGCAAGGGCCCATGGGTGATGGGCGAAATGTACACGATCGCCGACCCCTACCTGTTCACCCTGGCCCAGTGGCTGGAGGCCGACGGCGTCGACCTGTCCCGCCTGCCGCGCGTGCTCGAGCACCGCTCGCGCATGGCCCAGCGCCGCAACGTCATGAAGGCGATCGCAGAGGAATTGGCGGAATAGTCGATCGGGATGTGGGGCCTACACGGCCTCGAACAGGGCGGCGACGCCAAGGCCGCCGACCGCCCCCTGGGTGACGGCGCCGAAGGTCTGCTTGGGGCGTACGGCGCAGCGCACCAGGCGCGTAAACAGGCGTACCACGCTGACGGCGCTGGAGGCGCCGAGCGGATAGCCACGCGCAACGGCGCCGCCATCGGGGTTCAACGCCGCGTCGTCCAGATCGAAGGTGTTGCGCAGGGCCAGAGCCTGCGCAGCGGAGGCTTCCGACACCTCGACGAGGCCGAGCCGGCCGCCGATGGCCGCATTGGAGGTCTTGAGCAGCTTGTGCAGCGCTGCGACCGGAGCCTGGGCCTCTTCGCCGGGACCGACGCCTTGCGTGGCGCTTGCCAGCAGGCGCAGGCCGCGGGGTGCGCCCAGCTCGCGATGCTTGCGCTCGGAGACGATCACCACCATGGCGGCGCCGTCCTGGAGGGGGCTGGTGTTGCCGCTGGTGAGCGTGCCGTCGGGCGGCACCAGCGGCGCCAGCGCGGCGATGTCGCCGATCTCGGGCGTCACACAATGCTCGTCGCGGGCTTCGGCGCCGGCCATCCTAAGCGGTACGATCTCGCCGACGAAGCGACGCTCGGCCTGCGCGGTCTCGGCCTTGAGAAACGAGTGCAGGGTGTAGTTGTCCTGCTGATCACGCGTGATGCCGAGGCGACGTGCCAGTTCCTCGGAGGCGGCCACGGTTTGCGAGGCGTCGGTGGCATCGACATCGTCCTGCTCGAGGCCGATGAAGCGCGGCGTCTGGAACAGGCTCTTGGGCTTGGCCACGCGCCACGGCGCCGTGGAAATGGATTCAGCGCCACCGGCGATGATCACGTCGGCCTCGCCGATGGCGACCGCCCGCATGGCAAGCAGGATGGCATCGAGGCGGGAAGCGCATTGGCGGTCGACGGTCAGGGCGGGCACGCTTTCGCGCAGGCCGGCCGTCAGGCCGACCAGGCGGGCCGGGTTGCCCCCCGCCGTGGTGTTGCCCAGGATGATTTCCTCGACCGCACGCGGTTCGAGCTGGGCGTCCTGCAGTGCGGCGAGTAGGATCGGGGCGGTCAGATCCTCGAGCCGCCGGTTGCGATGCAGGCCACCTGGCCGGCCGAGGGCGGTACGGCGCGCCGCAATCAAATACGATGATGCCAAGGCATTGGCCGAGGTCATATCCCTCATGCATCCCGCGGCGGGTTGGCTCGAATGGTCGCAGCTCCGCCTGCTGCGCCAGAAGGGGCCCATATTTCTGACACCATAGGATCGTGGCAAAATAGGTGCTGCGGTTTTTGGCCTGCCCCTGCTGGCATGCCGGTCGGCCGGTGCTATAAGTGCGAAAATGACGCAAGCCCATCTTCCCGATGCCTTTCCGGCACTCGAGCACGATCACAACCGCTGCCTCGAACATGCCATGGAAAGGGCGCGGAAGGCCTTTGATGACAAAGGCTTGAAGCTCACGCCGCTGCGCCGCGCGGTGTTCGGGGAGATCGCCTCCTCGCACCGGGCGATTGGGGCCTACGAGGTGCTCGACAAGCTGGCGGCACGTGGCGAGCGGCTGGCGCCGATCTCGGTCTACCGCGCCATCGACGCCCTGCTAGAGGCCGGCATGGTGCATCGCTTCGAGAGCCGCAACGCGTTTTTCGCCTGTCATGCCGGGCATGACATGCGCACGCGGCATCTGGTGTTGAGCTGCGATCGCTGCGGGCGCATTGCCGAGGTCGATGGCACCAAGGCCTTTGCTGCCATCGACAAGGCCGCCGCATCGACTGGTTTCTCGCCCAAGAGCGCGGTGGTCGAAGTGTGGGGTGTGTGCGCGGATTGCGCGGAGGCAGCAGTTTGATCGAAGGACGCGATGTGCAAGGCGAGGCCGGCTTGCCGACCCTGGCCTTTGAGGAGCGCGGCCATCGGCCCGAATGCGCCGGCCATGAGCGCGACCACCATCACCACGGTCCGCATGGCCATGCAGCTGTCGCACACGATCCCGCGGCGCTGGTCAGCGCCCGCGGGTTGGAGGTGACGCGGTCGGGCCGGTCCATCCTCCAACGGGTGGATATCGATATCCGCCCAGGCGAGATCGTGACGGTGATCGGCCCCAACGGCGCCGGCAAGACGACCCTGGCGCGCACCCTGCTCGGCCTTGAGCGGCCCGACCGTGGCAGCATTGTGCGCCAGCCGGGGCTCCTGATCGGCTATGCGCCGCAACGCTTCGAGGTCGATCGCGCCATCCCGCTCACCGTCGAGCGCTTCATTCGGTTGGGCCGGCGTGCGGACCAGCCAGACATCGACCGTGTCCTGCGCCAGGTCGGCGCGGAGACGCTGGGGGATCGGCAACTGTGCGAGCTGTCGGGCGGCGAGCTGCAACGCGTGGTGCTGGCGCGTGCGCTGATCCGCTCGCCGCGACTGCTGGTGCTCGACGAGCCGGTGCGCGGCGTGGATTTTGCTGGCGAGGCCGAGCTCTACAACTTGATCGGGCGGCTGCGCACCGAGCACGGCTTCGGCGTGCTGCTGGTCTCGCACGATCTGCACGTGGTGATGGCGCAGAGTGACCGCGTGTTGTGCCTCAACCGGCATGTATGCTGCTCCGGCGTGCCCGAATCGGTGGCGCAGCATCCAGAGTATGCGCGTCTGTTCGGGCCGCAGGCGGCACGCGCTTTCGGTCTCTATCACCACCACCACGATCACCGGCACGACCTGGCCGGCGAGCCGATGCCCGAACGATCGGGCCCGCGCCGCGACGGCGAACCGAGGGGCTGAGGTGCCAGATCCCTTCCTCCTGCGCGCCTTGCTTGCCGGCCTCGGGCTCGCCGTCATCGCCGCGCCGCTCGGCTGTTTCGTGGTGTGGCGGCGAATGGCCTACTACGGCGAGACCGTGGCGCAGGCCGGCCTGATCGGCGTCGCCCTGGGCCTCGCCTTCTCGCTCAACCTGACGGCCAGCGTGCTGGTCGTGACGCTGATCATCTCGCTGCTGCTGGTGCTGCTGTCCCGGCAGCAGGTGGTGCCGTTCGATTCGCTGCTTGGCCTGCTTGCGCATGCCGCCCTGGCGATCGGGGTGATCGCGGCCTCGCTCGTGCGTGGCCAGCAGATCGACCTCATGGCGTTCCTGTTCGGTGACATCTTCGCGATCACCACCAGCGATCTGCGCTGGATCATGGTCGGCGGCACCGTAGCGCTGGCGGCCCTGGCGTTCGTATGGCGTCCGCTGCTCACGCTCAGCGTGCACGAGGATCTGGCGGCGGCCGAGGGCCTGCCGATCGAGAGGTTCAAGCTCGTGTTCGTGCTGGTGCTGGCGCTGGTGGTGGCGATCGCCATCAAGATCGTGGGTGCGCTGTTGACCATCGCTTTCCTGATCATGCCGGCGGCGGCCGCCCGGCCGCTGTCCGAAACGCCCGAGCAGATGGCCATGATCGCCGGCATCTTCGGTATGCTGTCGGTGGTTCTCGGCCTGTTCGTATCGGTGGCCTTCGATACGCCAGGCGGGCCCTCGATCGTGCTGATGCTGGCGCTGTTCTTCGTGGTATCCATCATCCCAACGGTGCTGCGCCAACGCGGCTAGTGTCCTGTAATGATTGTCCTGTAGTACAATGGCTGCGAGCAACGGCAGCAATCGAGCCATGACCCAACCGGCACCGCGTAGAGCATCCATCCCCGTCGATGTGGGTGGCGTGGTCGTTGGCGGCAGCGCACCGATCGTCGTGCAGTCGATGACCAACACCGACACGGCCGATGTAGAGGCGACCGCGCGCCAGACCGCCGACCTCGCCCGCGCCGGCTCCGAGATCGTGCGCATCACGGTCGATCGCGATGAAGCGGCCAAGGCCGTGCCGCGCATCCGCGACCGGCTCGCCCAGATGGGCGTGACGGTTCCGCTGGTGGGCGACTTCCACTACAACGGCCACACCCTGCTCAGCGACAACCCGGCCTGCGCCGAGGCGCTCGACAAGTATCGCATCAACCCCGGCAACGTCGGCTTCAAGGCCAAGCGCGACCGGCAGTTCTGCGAGATCATCGAGCTTGCCTTGCGCCATGCCAAGGCAGTGCGCATCGGCGTCAACTGGGGCAGCCTCGACCAGGAGCTGCTGACCCGCCTGATGAATGAGAACGCCGCATCGCCCGAGCCGCAGGCTGCCCGCATCGTCATGCACGAGGCGATCGTCCAGTCGGGCCTGCTGTCGGCGGAACGCGCCGAACAGTTGGGCCTGGCGGCCGACCGCATCATTATCTCCGCCAAGGTCAGCGTCGTGCAGGATCTGGTCAGCGTCTACACCATCCTGGCGGGACGCTGCCGCTATGCCCTGCACCTCGGTTTGACCGAAGCCGGCATGGGTTCGAAGGGGATCGTCGCCTCGTCGGCCGCCATGGGCTTGCTGCTGCAGCAGGGTATCGGCGACACCATCCGTGTCTCGCTGACGCCGGAGCCAGGCGGCGACCGCACACAGGAGGTGCGCGTGGCCCAGGAGCTTCTGCAGACCATGGGCTTCCGCTCGTTTGTGCCGATCGTGGCCGCTTGCCCGGGCTGCGGGCGCACCACCTCCACCGTGTTCCAAGAGCTGGCCGGCGAGATCCAGGGCTACGTGCGTGCGCGCATGCCCGAGTGGCGCAAGCACTATCCGGGCGTGGAGGGTCTCAACCTCGCGGTGATGGGCTGCATCGTCAACGGGCCGGGCGAATCCAAGCACGCCGACATCGGCATCTCGCTGCCCGGCACCGGCGAAGCGCCGGCCGCCCCGGTGTTCATCGACGGCAAGAAGGCGATGACCTTGCGCGGGCCGAACATTGCGGCCGAGTTCAAGGACATCGTCGAGAGCTACGTGGCCCGCCGCTACGGATCTTGCGAGGCCGCAGCGCGCAAGGCCTGAGCCGGCGCGGTTTGCCAGTCAACTCGCGGGTGCCCTGTCGCCAACGTTACGCGCGTTGGTGTCTAGGCAATTCGAGCCTGAAAGGCACCAGCCAATTCAATGGTTGCTGGTGTGATTGAGGCTCGCAAATGCCGAACATTGCCGAGCTGTAATGTTGCTCGGCATTGTTGGCCTCGGGTATTCGCACGACCCGGAGCGGGGTTTTCCCCAATACTGTTTTCTCCATCGCCTGTGTAGCGTCGGAGCATGCGGGGGCGCGGCTTGCGAGCTCACGCTGCGCTGGCGGCTCAGCCCCCGGCCAACCCATCCAGTCACGAGGAGAATTCGAATGCTCAGAACTGCTCTCATTGGCCTGGCAGCCATCGGCCTGATCGCCGGTGCTGCGTCCGCTCAGGGCAAGATGGACTGCGCTGCTATGTACAAGGGCGCCTTGGACAAGATGCAGGCCAAGGCTGCGGGCCTCCCGGGCGACAAGCTGGCCGAAACGCACCGTCTGGCCTTGCGCGCCTATGACGCGTGCAGCGCCGGCGACGAGTTCAATGCCACGAAGTTCTTCCAGCAGCTTGCCGAGGAAGCCCGTTAGGCTTGCGGCATCCTGCCGACTCTTACCTGCAGGATGGGCTCCCCGCGGGTCGGGGAGCCCATCCCGTTTGTTCCTGCTCTCCATGCATAGCGCGCTGTCCCGCCAGCCCAAGCGCCTCGATGCTTCTGGGCGGATGCGCGCGCCACCCACACCTCGTCGAGATCGAGATCCAGCCATGCCCCACGCCCGCGCACGATTGCTCACTTTGATGTTCGCGCTGTCGGTCTGCCTTGCGGCAAGCCCGGTCCTCGCACAGGCGCCGGCAACCGCACCGGCCGACGCGGAGCGCGTCCAGGTTATCGTCACGAAACCGGCTGCGACCACAGGCAAGAGCGCCAAGGACTCGCAGCGCATGGCCGACGAGTTCAAGAAGCATTCCGCACAGACGACCGGGCAATCCCTGTCGATGACCAAGGCTGAAGTCTGGTCCGTGCCCAAGAGCGAGCTCGAAGGCCTGAAGAAGATGGCGGCCAAGCACGGAGCGACGGTGACCGAGCTGGGACCGGATTCGTATCACCTGTTCCGCGCGCCGCCGCCCGACATGACCATGAGCAAGAAGCAGAAGGCCATCATGGATCAGGCCAAGGCCGCCAAGGCGACGAACGGCGTCAAGCTGGTCATGGGGCCGGCCCCGGCAATGCTCGAGCACGCCCTCACCAGCGATCCAAAGGACGGCTTGCCGAAAATTTCGGTCACGCTCAGCGATGACAAGGTCCTCATCATCAACCGCACCAGCGTCGACATCAAACCCGATCGCGCGATTTGGCGCGGGACGGTCGAGAGCACCGGCGCCCTCGTCACGCTGATGTTCTGGCCCAACGGAAAGATGACCGGCATGGTGCGCAATGACGGGCACATCCACGCCATCCGGCACGTCAAGGACAGCGTCTATGCCATCGTCGACATGAGCGAGGAGAAGATGCCGCACGAGCATGCGCCGATGCCGGAACGCCTGCGCGTCGACGATCCTAACCTGCGTGACGAGTCGCTCACCAAGCAGGGCGATGCCAGTGTCCTGAGGGAAATGAGCGCGGCCAAGCGCCCGCAGTCGCAGGCGCAGCCGAACACCAAGCAGCAGCTGGCCTACGTGCCGGCAGGCAAGCCGACGCCGGCAAAGACCAAGCCGGAAGCTCCGGCCGCAAAGGCCGATCCGTCAGCCAAGGACGTGGTGATCGACGTGATCGTCGCCTACACCCCCAAGGCCGCTAGCCATTACATGGATATCAAGCGCGAACTGATCGAACTCGCCATCGAGGAGGGCAATGAATCGTTCCGCAGGAGCGGCTTGGAGCACTTAAAGCTCAGGCTCGTGTATGCCTATCAGACCAACTACGTGGAGAGCGGCACGCACTTCGATCACGTCTGGCGCTTTCACGACAAGGACGGCTACATGGACGAGATCCATGGTCTGCGCGACAAATACCGCGCCGACGTCGCCGTTCTCATCGTCGACGATGCGAACGGGTGCGGACTGTCGACGCGCGTCTATGCCGGCGAGGACGAAGCTTTCTCGGTCGTTCACCACGCATGCGCGGCAGCGACCTACTCCCTGGCGCACGAGATCGGGCACCTCATCGGGGCCCGTCATGACCTCAACATGGACGACAGCAAGACGCCCTTCCCCTACGGCCATGGCTATGTCAACGGGACGAAGTGGCGTGACATCATGAGCTACAAGGAAAGCTGCGGCGGCTGCACGCGACTGCCCGTCTGGTCCGGCCCCAAGGTCATGGTCAATGGCGAGCCTGCCGGCTCGGCTGACCTCGACAATTCGCGGGTCCTTATGGAGCAGGCCGGCCGGGTTGCGGGCTTCAGGTAAAGCCCTTTCAGGGCACCGGCATGAGCTGCGCCAACACCAGCAGGACGGAGCCGCCGGCGACGCCGACAGCCAGATTGCGCTTGCCCGCGTAGTAGCAGATGAAGCCGCCGGCGAATGCGGCGAGCCGCACGGCCAGCGAGAGGTCTGCCAGCGCTCCGGCCGGAAACAGCAGCATACGCACGACCATGCCGGCCACCAGGGCCGTCGCCACCGCCCGCACCCATTGCAACACTTCGCCCGCCATGTCGAGGCGGCTGCCGACCAGCAGTCCAAGCCAGCGCCAGATTTCCGTGGCGAGGAACCCGGCCGCAAACAACACCAGGTAGCCACCGAAGCCGTCTTCGAGCGCGGCCACCTGCTAGCGCCTCCGGCCGAGGACATAGGCGAGCGTGCCACCGATCAGACCTGTTGCCAGCAGGTCGAAGCCCGGCATCACCAGGTAGAGCACGGGGCTCAAGCCGCAACCGATCGCCACCGCAGCCAGGTCCATCGCTGAGCGCGAGGTGGCGATCAACGACAAGATGAAATAGAGCGGTGTCATGAACAGCAGCGCCGCCGTGACCAGCGCCGGCACGCCGGCCACCAGCAGATAGCCGGCAATCGTCCCCGACAGCATCATGCAGGCCATGGCGACGCCGGCGCCGAGATGAAACGGCAACCTTAATGCGACGGGAATGGTCGGCAGACGCCGGTGCCCTTCGATCCAAGTCGAGATGGCGATGAAGTGCGCGGCCAGCACTTGCAGCAGCGGTCGCCGTTTCTCGCTTTGCAGCAGCGGCACTAGGGTTACGGTCATCGGCATCAGGCGCACGGCCGTCAGCGTCACGGCCAGGGCGGCGCCGGCGAACGTGGCACCGCGCATTAGCTGGTCGATCAGCACCATCTGATTGGGCAGCGCGAACACGATGGCCGACAGGAACACGGCATGGCCGAAGTCAAAGCCGCCGTCGCGGGCCAGCGCGCCAAAGCCAAGCGCGGTGGTAAAGAGCACGACCGACGGCACGGATATGATCAAGCCGAGCCCGCCGACGAATGCTCCAGCTGTCGTGCTAGGCGGCATCGGCTCGGCGTTCTCTGGTGGTTGAGCCGTAGGTTGGGTTAGGGCGAAGCTCCAAACCCAACAATCCGACGCACGCACGGCGTCGGGTCACGCTGCCGCGCACACCCGATCCTCCGTTCGCCTAATCGTCCTTGCGGCGAGGCACGCTCGGCACTGTGCCGCCGCCCGACTTCGGGCGGTCCTTCTTGTCCTTCGGGCCAGGTAAAGCCTTGCGCGGCGTGGCCTCAACCAGCGCCGAGCCATCGCCATCCTCGTCCTCGCCGTCGTCCTCCTCGGCTTTGGCGCGCTTGGCCTTCTGCACAGGGTCGGCCGGTATGTACTCGAAGGTGAGCTTGCGCTCGAGACCCTCGCCAGCGACCGAGATGCGCACCGTGCCGCCGTGTTCGAGCTTGCCGAACAGCAGTTCATCGGCGAGCGGCTTCTTGATGTGCTCCTGGATGACGCGGGCCAACGGACGGGCACCGAACTTCTCGTCGTAACCCATCTCGGCCAGCCACCTGGCGGCAGCCTCGTCGAGTTCGATGGTGACGCCACGGTCGGCGAGCTGGGCCTCGAGCTGGAACACGAACTTCTCTACCACCTTCAAGATCACCTCGGGCGGCAGGCCGGCGAACGGGATCACCGCGTCCAGCCGATTGCGGAACTCGGGCGTGAACATGCGGTTGATGGCTTCGGTGTCGTCGCCCTCGCGCTTCGTCCGGTTGAAGCCCATGGCTGGGCGGGCCATGTCGGAGGCGCCAGCGTTCGTGGTCATGATCAGGATGATGTTGCGGAAGTCGACCGACTTGCCGTTGTGGTCGGTCAGCTTGCCGTGATCCATCACCTGCAGGAGGATGTTGAACAGGTCCGGATGCGCCTTTTCGATCTCGTCGAGCAGCAGCACCGAATGCGGATGCTGGTCGACGCCGTCGGTCAGCAGTCCGCCCTGGTCGAAGCCGACGTAGCCCGGCGGCGCACCGATTAGGCGCGAAACTGTGTGCTTCTCCATGTACTCGGACATGTCGAAGCGCAGCAGCTCGACGCCCATCAGCGAGGCCAGCTGCTTGGCGACTTCCGTCTTGCCGACGCCGGTCGGACCCGAGAACAGGTAGCAGCCGATCGGCTTCTCAGGCTCGCGCAGGCCCGCGCGGGACAGCTTGATGGTGCTGGCCAGCGCCTCGATGGCCTTGTTCTGGCCGAACACCAGGCGCTTGAGATCCTTCTCAATGTTGGCCAGCACCTCGGCGTCCGACTTGGTGATGGTCTTGGGCGGAATGCGCGCCATGGTGGCTACCGTCGCTTCCACCTCCTTGACGGTGATCTTTTTCTTGCGCTTGGCTTCCGGTACCAGCATCTGCGAGGCGCCAGTCTCGTCGATCACGTCGATCGCCTTGTCGGGCAGCTTGCGGTCGTGGATGTACTTCGCCGACAGCTCGACGGCGGCCTTGATGGCTTCGCCGGTGTACTTGAGCTTGTGGTACTCCTCAAACACGGGCTTCAGACCTTTGAGGATCTCGATGGAGTCCTCGACGGTCGGCTCCTTGATGTCGATCTTCTGGAAGCGCCGCACCAGCGCGCGGTCCTTCTCGAAGTGCTGGCGGTATTCCTTGTAGGTGGTCGAGCCGATGCAGCGGACGGTGCCCGACTGCAGGGCCGGCTTGAGCAGGTTTGACGCATCCATGGCGCCGCCGGAGGTGGCGCCCGCACCGATCACGGTATGGATCTCGTCGATGAACAGGATGGCGCCGGGATAATTCTCGACCTCCTTCATGACGGCCTTGAGCCGCTCCTCGAAGTCGCCGCGATAGCGCGTACCCGCCAGCAGCGCGCCCATGTCGAGCGCGAAGATGGTGGAATCCTTCAGCACCTCGGGCACCTCGCCCTGCACGATCTTGCGCGCCAGGCCCTCGGCGATGGCGGTCTTGCCGACACCCGGATCACCCACGAACAGCGGGTTGTTCTTCTGCCGGCGGCACAGCACTTGGATGGTGCGCAGCACTTCCTGCTCGCGGCCGATCAGAGGATCGATGCGGCCGCCCTTGGCTTTCTTGTTGAGGTTGACGCAGTAGGTGTTGAGCGCGTCCTGCGGCTGCTTCTTCTCCTCGCGCGTCTCGGAGGAGCTGGCATCCTCGTCCACCCCGCGCACGGACTTGGGGTCGGACATGCCGGGCCGCTTGGCGATGCCGTGGCTGATGTACTGCACGGCGTCGAACCGCGTCATCTCCTGCTCCTGCAGGAAGAAGGCGGCGTGGCTCTCGCGCTCGGCGAAGATGGCGACCAGCACGTTGGCGCCAGTTACCTCCTCGCGGCCGGAGGACTGCACATGCACGACGGCGCGATGGATGACGCGCTGGAAGCCGGTGGTGGGCTGAGCTTCGGTGGAACCCTTCAGAAACAGGGAGGCCAGCTCGTTGTCGATGTATTCGGTGATGCGGGCGCGCAGGCCGTCGATATCGACCGAGCAGGCGCGCATGACGGCCGCAGCGTCGCGGTCGTCGAGGAGCGATAGCAGCAGATGCTCAAGTGTGGCGTACTCGTGATGGCGCTCGTTGGCGTACTCGAGCGCGCGATGCAGGGCAGTT
>DASTOW010000352.1:0-2131 GCA_035762425.1 Hyphomicrobiaceae bacterium
CAGCTTGCGCAGGATAACCGCGCCCTTCTTGGGGCTGAACTGCAGGATGTTCAGCGCCTGGTCGACAGGCTTCCCGCGGATGAGGTCGGCCACCAGCCGGCCCTTCTGGGCCGACAGGCGCACGCCGCGCAGCTTGGCAATCGTGTTCATGTCTTCATGCCTTGGCCGCCGGCGCTGCGGGGGCCGCCGCTGGTGCGGCGCCCGGCGCCGCGGCCGGCGTGGCTGCCGACTTCCGGTCGCCGCCCGCGGCTGCCGCGGCGGCTGCCGCCGCGGCCTGGGCCGATCCGGCCTTCGAGTGCCCCTTGAAGATGCGGGTATGCGAGAACTCGCCCAGCTTGTGGCCCACCATGTTTTCCGTCACGTATACGGGCACGTGTTGCTTGCCGTTGTGCACGCCGATGGTCAGCCCTACGAAATCGGGAAGGATGGTGGAGCGGCGCGACCAGGTCTTGATCGGGCGCTTGTCGTTCGTCTTCTGCGCCGTCTCCACCTTCTTCATGAGGTGAAGATCGACGAAAGGACCTTTGCGGATCGACCGTGCCATGGAATCAGCCTCCGACCACTTTGTCGTTGCGGCGCCGGATGATCATGGCGTCCGTGCGCTTGTTCTTGCGCGTCTTGTAGCCCTTGGTGAGCACCGCCCACGGCGAGACCGGGTCGCGGGCCGCGGCTTTCTTGCCTTCGCCGCCGCCATGCGGGTGGTCGACCGGGTTCTGCGCCACGCCGCGCACCGTCGGCCGTATGCCGCGCCAGCGCACGCGCCCGGCCTTGCCTATGGATTCGAGCGAGTGCTCCTCGTTGCCGACCTCGCCGATGGTGGCGCGGCAGTTGATGTGCACCCTGCGGATCTCGCCCGAGCGCAGGCGGACCTGCGCGTACTCGCCTTCCCGCGCCAGCAGCTGCACCGAGGCGCCGGCAGCGCGCGCAAGCTGGGCGCCTTTCCCGGGCAGCATTTCGACGCAATGGATCGTGGTTCCGATGGGGATGTTCTTGAGCGGCAGCGCGTTGCCGACCTTGATCGGCGCTTCCGGACCGGACACGAGCTGCAGGCCCGCGGCAACCCCCTTGGGGGCAATGATGTAGCGGCGCTCGCCATCCCCGTAGCACAGCAGCGCGAGCAGAGCGCTGCGGTTGGGATCGTATTCGAGGCGCTCGACTTTCGCCGTGATGCCGTCCTTGTCGCGCTTGAAGTCCACTTTCCGGTAGAGCTGCTTGTGGCCGCCGCCCTGGTGGCGCATGGTGATCTCGCCGTGCACGTTGCGGCCGCCCTTCTTGGGCTTGTGCTCGACCAGATGCGCCACCGGCCGGCCCTTGTGCAGGCCGGGCGTGACCACCTTCACGTGCTGGCGCTGGCCCGGCGTGATGGGTCTGATCTTGACCAGCATTACTTGGCCCCCGCCTGCTCGGCAAAATTGATCTCCTGCCCCGCCTTGAGGCAGACGTAGGCTTTCTTCCAGTGGCGCCTGCGGCCCATGAACTGCCCGAAGCGCTTGCCCTTGCCGCGCACGTTGACGATCTGCACAGAGTCGACCTGCACCTTGAACATGAACTCGACCGCGGCCTTGACCTCGGGCTTGGTTGCGCTGGACGTGACGCGGAAGATCACCTGGTTGTGCTTGTCGGCGACGTAGGTGCTCTTTTCGGAGATCACCGGCGCCAGCAGCACCTGCATCAGGCGCTCCTGCTGCTTCGCGTTGGGAGCCGCCGCCGTCACTTGAGCCATTCTTCGATCCTTGCCACCGCGCCGCGCGTCACCAGCACCTTGGCGTGCTGCATGAGGATGAACGGATCGGCATGGCCCACGGTCACGATTTCGACATTGGGCAGGTTGCGTGAGGACAGGCGCAGGTTGTCGTCCAGGCTGTCGGTAATGATCAGCACGTCATCGAGGCCCATGCTCTTCAGCTTCTGCGTCAGGGCCTTGGTCTTCGGCCCTTCGACGGTGAACGTCTCCACCACGGCAAGCCGGTCCTCGCGCGCGAGCTGGGACAGTATCGAGAAGACGCCTGCGCGATACATCTTGCGATTGACCTTGTGGGCAAAGTTCTCGTCAGGCAGGTTCGGGAATATCTTGCCGCCGCCGCGCCATAGCGGCGAGGAGGCCCGGCCGGCGCGCGCCCGTCCGGTGCCC
>DASTOW010000353.1:0-3771 GCA_035762425.1 Hyphomicrobiaceae bacterium
ATGCGGCCTCCAGACGCGACTTGTTGCGGCCGGCACATTATGCGATCGTCTATGCAATCGTTTGCATAGACCGTTGTATCAGGATCGGCAGACGCGTCAATCGGTGGCCTGCGCATGGGCAGCCGGTCGGCGTTGCGCCGGGTTCGTGGGCGCGACATCGCGCCGATGCACAGTGCTGATTGCCAACCCAGGATCAGGCATGAGCCGCAAGGCCACACCGATGGCCGACCAGAGTATTACCCTGCACTGCGTGGCCGAGCGCGCGCGCGTGCATGCCTCGACGGTCTCCCGCGCCCTCGATCCGGCGCGGCGCCACCTCATCGCCGATGCCGTGGTGACGCGCGTCGAGACGGCCGCGCGCGAGCTCGGCTACCGGCGCAATCCCATCGCGGCAAGCCTGCGCACGCGGCGATCGAAGCTGGTTGGCGTGCTCGTCCCCGATATTGCCAATCCGGTGTTCTCGCCGATCATCTCCGGGCTCGGCGAGGTGCTGGCCAGCAGTGGCTATTCGACGATCGTTGCCGACGTCGGCTCCGATGCCAGGCGGCAAAAGCAGCTGGTCGACGAGCTGATGGCGCGCCGCGTCGATGGGCTGGTGCTCGCCACCGTGCGCCGCCACGATCCCACCTTGCGCCACTGCAGGGATGCCAAGGTGCCGGTGGTTCTCGTCAACCGGCGGGACGATCAAAATTGCGTGCCGTGGGTCATATCGGACGACCAGCGCGGCATCGGGCTCGCCGTCTCGCATCTTTGCAGCATCGGCCACCTGCGCATCGGCCACCTCGCCGGACCGCGCCACCTGTCCACCGGCGCGCAGCGCCGCCAGGGCTTCATCGAGGCGATGCGGGCGCACGGCCTGCAGCCGGCTGCCGGCGATATCGCCGAAGCCGCATCGTACGATCGCCAGGCGGGAGAGGCGGCGGGAAACGTCCTGCTCGATGCGGCGCCGGACCTGACTGCCATTGTAGCCGCCAACGACCTTCTAGCCCTTGGCCTCATCCGCGCGCTCAAGGCGCGCAACCGCGCCTGTCCCGCGCATATCTCGGTGACCGGCCACAACGACATGCCTCTCGTCGACATGGTCGAGCCGCCCCTCACCACCGTGCGGATCGGCCCGCGGGCCATGGGTCTGGAAGCCGGCCGACTGCTGCTGGCCTTGCTGCGCGGCGAGCCGGGAGCCGAGGACCGGCGCGTGCTGATGGAACCCGAACTGGTGGTGCGCGCCTCGACAGCTGCTCCGGCCCGGCGCCCGCCATAAACAAAATGCGCCTAGCGCGCTGGGCGACCACAGGCCACAACCGCCACACTGTCTGCAACAAGAGGTGCTTGGTTCTCCCGCGCGCCGGACCTCCAGCCAGCGCGGGCACTCCTGCTAGAGTTAGCCAAGCCGCAGTGTGCAAGCAGGCCAACAAAACACATGAGCCGCAAACTTGTGAATGCCATCTGTCGCAAATTTCCTGGCGCCGAGGTGTCCGATCCTTGGGGCGGAGGCCACGACGCCTGGAAGGTCGGAGGCAAGATGTTCGCCTGCATCGGCGCGGTCATGCCGGGTGTCTCGGTCAAGACGAACAGCATCGAGACGGCGCAAATGCTGATCGACGCCGGCGTCGGCGTGAAGGCGCCCTATTTGCACCGCGCATGGGTGAACCTGCCCTGGGGCACGTCCGAGGATGAGCTTCGTCACCGGCTCGCCGCCTCGTATAGGCTGGTGCGCGCCAGCCTGACGAAGAAGGCGCAGGCCGAACTTGGCCCATTTGAGCCGACAACACCACCTAACGCGCAGACCGCATCGCAGCATCGCAAACGCTGAGCCGTACCAATCTTGGCGGCTTGCCCCCCTGCGCCCGCAAACATCGACAAGGGCGCGCCAATGCGCGCGTACCCGTCCCACATTGCCCGCTCGCCAGGGCAATGCGGCCTGCGCAGCGCCGCTCGCGTCAGCTGCTGAACCTGATCGAACTTGCCAGGCGAGCTAGGGCTCGCGCATGCGTTTGCGGAAATCGGCCACCGCGCGCCCGGCGAGCCTGCCAAGCTTTGAGGCCTTGGTCTCCGTCTCGGGCTCCGCCTGCTCGGCTTCGATCTGCGCCAACCACAGACGCAGCTTGGCGCGATCCTCCGGTGCGAGCTTGGCGATGGCCAGTTGGATGTCTTCCAGGGTCATGCATGCACAATAGCACTGCAAGCCCCGGCCTGCACACGCGCGATCGACATAAAGCTCGTGCTGCGTTCGGCACCGGTCACAGAGGCTTCTCAGCGAGCTGACGGAAATCATCCGGAACGGACCGCGACATAGCCAACGCCACAGGCCCATAACCGATAGCCTGCCAACCGAAGCGGTCTCGAACCGCATCGACGGCGCGATCGGCCAAGCCGCGCGCCATGCCCCGCTTGCAGCCCGGTCGGCGCTGCTCGTCGTCCAGTCCCATCGGCAGCTCAAGTTGCAGAAGCGGATGCTCTTCGAGATGCGAAACGGCAATCGCCAGCAACGAAATGGTCTTCTCTTGCGGGTGATCTGCCAACACGGCGCGCACCAAGGCCTCGCCGACCTCGGCGAGGATGCGCGTTGCAGAAATCGGCGCCGACAGCGTTACCGAGCGGGTGACCGAGCGCATATCGGCAAAGCGCACGCGCACCGTCACTGTTCGTCCCGGTCGCGATTTGGCACGAAGCCGGGTGGCGATCCGGTCGGCGAGGTGAAGCAGCGTCGGCCGAATGACCCGATCTTCGGCAGGCCTTCTACCAAGCGCAGACTGGGCCCCGGCCGAATGCGACCGCTGGTGCGTTCTGATCGCGCGCGCATCGCGATTCCAAGCCAGCGCCGAGAGCTTCTGGCCCAACGCTGGTCCGAGCAGGCTCTCGAGCCGCCAGGGCTCAACATGCGCCAGCTGTCCGATCGTGAGCACACCGGCATCGGCGAGCCGCGCCTTGGTGACGGGGCCCACGCCCCACATCAGCTCGACCGGCAAATCGTGCAGGAAGGCCAGCTCCGACTTCGGATCGACGACGACGAGGCCGTCCGGCTTGGCGACCTGCGAGGCGATCTTGGCGAGGTGCTTGGTGCGCGCCACACCCACAGAGATCGGGAGCCCCAGCTCGACCCGCACGCGCCGGCGTATCTCGCGCGCAATCTCGACGGGCGCACCAAATAGGCGTTCGCATCCGACGACATCGGCAAACGCTTCATCAATCGAGAGGCGTTCGACGAGCGGGGTGAAGTCACCCAGCACCGCGATTGCCGCATCGCCAAGGCGTTGGTATTCCCGGTAGTTGCCGTCGACGAAGCGCAGGTGCGGGCACAGCTCGCGAGCGCGTCTTGCCGACATGCCACCGCGCACCCCGAAAACCTTGGCTTCATAGGAGGCGGCAAGCACCACCCCACCGCCCACGGCGACGGGCTTGCCGCGCAGGGACGGGTCGAGCAGCTGCTCCACCGAGGCGTAGAAGGCATCCAGGTCAGCGTGCAGGATGGTCGCCGTTAGTGCCACCCCGATCTCCCTCAATCGCCTAGGCGCTCAGCCAATTTGCTAGGGCCATCAGCCATAGAACAAAAAGAGAACAATGGGAAGGGGCCTGACGCCTTGGCGCACGGGTATGGCGAAGGATGAGTATGGCCAGAACAGGGGACCGTGGCCGCCACTCCCACTGCCGGACGGTTGTACGTGCCCCAAGCCGTGGGTCGAAGCCCCAGTTGGGCTCAAGTTGGGCTCAAGCTGGGCTCAAGCTCGGCAACTCCGGCCCTCGGCCGCTGCAGTGATCCTGCGTGCCTCTCTC
>DASTOW010000354.1:0-14221 GCA_035762425.1 Hyphomicrobiaceae bacterium
AGATCGACGGCAACCGCGCCTACGATCTGGCGCGCAGCGGCGAGCAGGTCGTGCTTGAGCCGCGTCTGGCGCACATCGACAGGCTGGATCTGGTCGCCATGCCGGATGCCGACACCGCCGAGTTCGAGGCCGACTGCGGTAGAGGTACCTATGTGCGTGCGCTTGCCAGGGACATGGGCCGGGCGCTCGGGTGTCTTGGCCACGTGATTGCGCTGCGCCGCACGCGGGTTGCCGGTTTCACCGAGGCCGATGCGGTGAGGATGGAGACACTGCAGCAAGCTGCGGCCGTCGGTCCGGATGAGCCGGAGCGACTGCTCCTGCCGATCGAGGCGGCGCTGAGCGAACTTGCCGCGCTCGCCGTTGGCCAGAATGATGCGGCGCGCCTGCTGCGTGGTCAGGCTGTGCTGATCCGCGGGCGTGACGCGCCGCTCGGCGGCGGGGCTACCTACGCGACCTGCAAGGGCAACCTGATCGCGGTCGGCCATATCGAGAAGGGCGAGCTCAAGCCGACCCGCGTCTTCAATTTCAGCGAGGGTCATTAGCCTTGTTGAATCAAGGCTTTCCGCGTTCGGTTTTTCCCTCGCAAAGGCTGCGAATTCGTGTATAACCCGGCTCACCGCGCTGGCCTGTGGTCTAGGCGCGAAGAACCTGCGACCCGGCTGGACGACATCCCGGCTGTGGCCGCCTCCAGGGACGCCCCGGGCAATGCCCAGCGACCCATCCTAATCCAAAGAAAGGCACCCGATGTCGCTGACCGCACAACGCAAGCTGCAAGTCGTTAAGGAATTCGCAAGCAAGGCCGGAGATACGGGCTCGCCGGAGGTGCAGATCGCACTTCTTACCGAGCGGATTAATGGGCTTACGGAGCACTTCAAGCTCCACAAGAAGGATAATCATTCGCGGCGTGGCCTGCTCAAGATGGTGAGCTTGCGGCGTCGTCTCCTCGACCACGTGAAATCGAAGGACGAGGGGCGCTACCAGAAGATCATCGAGCGTTTGGGAATCCGCCGCTAGCAGGGCAGCTCGCCCGGCTGCGGGTGCGGCTCACGTTGCCTTTGAAAAATCGCACATGTGAGCCGGCTTCCCCAGCGGAGCTGCGGCGGTTGACGCTTTTGACAACGAGAAACGAGACCGAGAGATGTTCGAAACAAAACGTGTGGAATTGGATTGGGGCGGCCTCCGGCTGACCCTCGAGACGGGGCGCATGGCGCGCCAGGCTGATGCCGCGGTGCTCGCCCAGTATGGCGAGACGACCGTGCTGGCGACGGTGGTCGCTGAGAAGAGTCCACGGCCCGGCCGCGATTTCTTTCCGTTGACCGTCAATTACCAGGAGAAGACCTTCGCCGCCGGCAAGATTCCGGGCGGCTTCTTTAAGCGTGAGGGTCGTCCTTCCGAGAAGGAAACGCTCACGTCGCGGCTGATCGACCGGCCGATCCGTCCACTATTCGTAGACGGCTTCAAGAATGATACGCAGGTCGTGGTGACGGTGCTGTCGCACGACATGGAGAACGATCCCGACATCGTCAGCATGGTGGCGGCGTCCGCGGCCCTGACCCTGTCGGGCGTGCCGTTCCTTGGGCCGATCGGCGCCGCGCGCGTCGGCTTGATCGATGGGCAGTTCGTGCTCAACCCGATGATCGATGAGATGGTCAAGAGCGACCTCGATCTGGTCATCGCAGGCACGGGCGATGCTGTGATGATGGTGGAGTCGGAAGCCAAGGAGCTGCCTGAGAAGCAGATGCTCGAGGCGGTGATGTTTGGCCATCGCGGCTTCCAGCCGGTGATCGATGCGATCATCAAGCTGGCTGAAAAGGCTGCCAAGGATCCGTGGGATTTCCAGCCGCCGGACAAATCCGTCTACAAGGAGAAGGCGCGCGCTCTGGTCGAGGCCGACCTGCGCAAGGCGTTTGCTACGCCCGAGAAGCAGAAGCGCCATGAGCTGGTCGAAGCCTGCAGCGCCAAGGTCAAGGAGCTGCTGCCGGCGGACGCGAGCGAAGACGACAAAGTATTGCTGGGCTCCGTTTTCAAGGGGCTTGAGCAGGATGTGGTGCGCGGCGACATCATCAAGACCAAGAAGCGCATCGACGGCCGCGACCTGACGACCGTGCGCCCGATCGTCTCGGAGGTGCACGTGCTGGCGCGCACGCACGGCTCGGCACTGTTCACGCGCGGGGAGACGCAGGCGCTTGTGGTGGCCACGCTCGGCACCGGCGAGGACGAGCAGTACGTCGACGCCCTGGAAGGCACCCGCAAGGAGCGTTTCCTGCTGCACTACAACTTTCCCCCATACTCGGTTGGCGAGACAGGCCGCATGGGCTCGCCCGGCCGGCGCGAGATCGGCCACGGCAAGCTGGCATGGCGCGCCGTGCGGCCGTTGATGCCGAGCCAGGAGGAGTTCCCCTACACGGTGCGCATCGTCTCGGAGATCACCGAATCGAACGGTTCCTCATCGATGGCGACAGTGTGCGGTTCGTCGCTGGCGCTGATGGATGCGGGCGTGCCGCTGAAGGCGCCGGTGGCTGGCATCGCCATGGGCCTGATCAAGGAGGGCGACCAGTTCGCCGTGCTCTCCGACATCTTGGGTGACGAGGATCATCTGGGCGACATGGACTTCAAGGTGGCCGGCACCGAGAAGGGCGTGACGTCCTTGCAGATGGACATCAAGATCACCGGCATCACCGAGGAGATCATGCGCGTGGCGCTGGATCAGGCCCACCAAGGCCGTATCCACATCCTGCGCGAAATGGCCAAGGCCATCACGGGTGCACGCACCGAGCTCGGTGAGCACGCCCCGCGCATCGAGACGATCAAGATCCCGGTCGACAAGATCCGCGAAGTGATCGGCTCGGGCGGCTCCGTGATCCGCGAGATCGTGGCGGAGTCGGGCGCCAAGATCGACATCGAGGATGACGGCACGATCAAGATCGCCGCCGCCAAGCGCGAGGCGATCGAGGCGGCGCTCAACCGCATCCGCGCCATCACCTCCGAGCCCGAGGTGGGCACGATTTACAAGGGCAAGGTCGTCAAGGTGATGGAGTTCGGAGCGTTCGTGAACTTTTTCGGTCCGAAGGATGGCCTCGTGCACATCTCGCAGCTGACGCAAGGTCGGCCCGAGACGGTTGGCGAGGTCGTCAAGGAGGGCCAGGAGGTCTACGTCAAGCTGCTGGGCTTCGACGATCGCGGCAAGGTGCGCCTGTCGATGAAGGTGGTCGACCAGGCAACCGGCAAGGAGATCCCGCGCAAGGACGGCGAGCCCGAGGAGGAGTTCCGCAGCGAGCGTCCGCCGCGACGTGACCGCGAGGACCGGCCGCGGCGCCGCGAGCGAGGCTGATCCAACTGGCAGACCAAGGGCCGCGCGTGCGGCCCTTTTTCGTTGCTTCGGGCAAATCCGAACTTCGCCTCCTATTTTCTGGTAGGCTTGGCAGCAGCAGCGTCGCAGTCACGAGTGGTGAACCAGATGTTGAAGGTCACGGTGATGGGGCCGGGCGGTGTCGGCGGCTATTTCGGCGGCCGGCTGGCTGCGGCAGGCAACGACGTGACGTTCGTTGCCAGAGGCGCGCATCTGGAAGCCATGCGCGCGCGCGGCTTGCGCCTCGACAGCGAGATCGGCCCGCTGCACCTGCAAAACGTCAAGGCCGTGGCTGATGCGCGCAACGTGCCCGCGGCCGATGCGGTGATCTTCGCCGTCAAGATGCGCGACACGGAGGCTGCCACGGAAAGCCTGCGCGGGCTCGTCGCCAAGGGGGCAACGGTCTTCACGTTTCAGAACGGTGTCGAGAGCGCCGATCGCATCGGCACCATCCTCGGTGCCGACAAAGTCGTGCAGGGCACGGCGCGCATCGGCGCGTCGATCTCGGAGCCTGGCGTTATCAAGCAGATCGGCACCTTCGCGCGGCTCGATTTCGGCGAGCGCGACGGCAGGCCAAGTGCGCGCACCACGGCATTACTCGAGGCCTGCAAGGCAGCCGGCATCGACACGCATCTGTCGGACAATATCCAGCGCGAAGTGTGGATGAAGTTTGCGTTGCTTGCGCCGATGGCCGCGATGACGGCGCTGACGCGCGGGCCGATCGGCCCGGTCCGCGCCAACGCGCAATCGCTGGCGCTGCTGCAATCAGCGGTACAGGAGGTGGTTGCGCTCGCAGTGTCGCTGAAGACTGGGCTTGCTGCCGAGGACGCCGGGCGCATCATGAAGACGATCGACGGCCTGCCCAAGCAGATGATGGCGTCGATGGCGCACGATCTGCTGGCCGGCAAGCCGCTCGAGCTGAACGGCCTATCCGGTGCGGTGGCGCGGCTCGGCAAGCAGCAAGGCGTTGCCGTGCCAACGCACACGTTCGTTGCCCAGGCCCTCGCCCCATTCGCAGACGGCAAGCCGCAGGTTTGACCGCTGCATCGGGCGATCAGTGGCTCAGGTGGCTGAAGGCGGGAGCGTCGGCCCAGAAGATGCGCGCCGTGCGGCTGACCTTGGCAGGATCGCCGGTTGTGAGCAGGACCGGCGGGTTGGGCTGCTCGGTCGGCGCTGCGTAGTGCGTGTGGCGCTGCAGATAGTCCTCCAGGCTGTCGGCAACCACATCGGGCTGCGACAGCAGCCGGGTGAATGGCGGTAGGTGGCGCCGGAACAGGTGCTCGACCAACGGAAAGTGCGTGCAGCCGAGGATAGCCCGGTGCGGCGGCTCGCCGGCTGTCTGCGCCAGGAGCGCCGCCACGTCGCGGCCCACCATGGCATCGAGTTCCACCTCCGGCGCACCCCGCTCGATGGCACCGACCAGCTCCGCACAGGCCTGCTGAACCACCACAACCTTGGGACAGCGCTTGCGGATTTCCTCCGGGTACGCGTGCGAAGTGATGGTGCGCGTGGTGCCGAACACGGCTACCACATCGGTGTTGTACTTCTGCGGATATTGCGGCGTGGTGACGGCCCAGGGCGTCTGCGTAGCGGCCTCGACCGTCGGGGCGACAATGCCCAGTATGTTGCATCCCTTCCAGCCGCTTACCGGCAGCCAATCCTTTTGCAGCGTACGCGCTGCGACGCAGGTGGCGGTATTGCAGCCGAGCAGCACCAGCCGGCAGTCGCGCCGGAACAGCGCGTCGACGCCCTGCCGGGAAAGCGCCACCACCTCATCGGACGGCCGGTTGCCGTAGGGCACGTGCCGATGGTCGCCGAGGTATATGAAGGACAGGTCCGGGAAGCGCTGCGCCAGCGCGCGAAACACCGTCAGGCCGCCGTGGCCGGAATCGAAGACGCCGATCATGCCCAGAAATGCCACGCCGAGGGGCAGGGCGCAATCGGGCTGGTGCTATTCAGCGCCAGCGTCCTGCTCCTTGAGCGCCTCGAGGCTCGGCATCGCCGTGTTGTTGTAGCCGCAGTCGACGAAGTGCACCTCGCCAGTCACGCCGCCCGACATGTCGGACAGCAGATAGAGCGCTGAGCCGCCGACCTCATCGAGCGTCGGTGTACGCCGCAGCGGCGCGTGATCACGCTGGTAGTTGAAGATGACGCGGGCGTCGGCGACGCCTGAGCCGGCCAGCGTGCGCATGGGACCGGCCGATAGGGCATTGACGCGGATGCCCTGCGGTCCGAAGTCGGCCGCCAGATAGCGCACGGAAGATTCGAGCGCAGCCTTGGCCACTCCCATGACGTTGTAGGAGGGCACCCAGCGCGTAGCGCCGGCGAAGGTGAGCGTCAGCAGCGAGCCGCTGCCGTTCATGAGCTCGGCAGCGCGCTTGGCGACCTCCGTGAAGGAGAAGCAGGAAATCACCATGGTGTTCACGAAGTTGTCGCGCGTGGTATCGGCATAACGGCCGGACAGCTCGCGCCGGTCCGAGAAGGCCAGGGCGTGCACGACGAAATCGAGACCGCCCCACTTGCTCTTGATCTCGGCAAACACGTTGTCGACGCTGTTCAAGTCGACCACGTCGCAGTTGACGATGATCTCCGAGCCGACCGAATTGGCGAGCGGGATGGCGCGACGGCCGAAGGCGTCGCCCTGATAGGTGAAGGCGAGCTTGGCGCCCTGGCCCGCCAGCACGCGTGCGATGCCCCAAGCGATCGAGCGCTCGTTGGCCACTCCCATGATAAGGCCACGCTTGCCGGCCATCAGCGGCCCTGGTTTGGCGAGGTCAATGTTCGTCATTGTCTTTTTCCACTCATGCCGTGTGCCGATCGACACAGGATCATCTTTGCGCTCTGCACGTGCAGGAGCGTGCGGCGCTCACGCGTCGCAGCGTCTTATCACCAAAGTCGCATTGGTGCCGCCGAAGCCGAAGCTGTTCGACATGACACAGTTAAGGGGAACATCATCCAGCCGCTTGCGGGCGATGGGGACGTTCGCGAACTCCGGATCGAGCTCGTCGATGTTGGCGCTTTCGCACACGAAACCGTTGTTGAGCATGAGGAGCGAGTAGATCGCCTCCTGCACGCCGGCGGCGCCCAGCGAGTGGCCGGTCAGCGACTTGGTCGAGGAGATCGCCGGCATGTCCTTGCCGAACACTTCGCGGATCGCGTCGATCTCTTTCTGATCGCCGACCGGCGTGGCCGTGCCATGCGGGTTGATGTAGTCGACCTTGCCGACGCCCTTGCCGTCCATGCCCTGCATGGCGAGGCGCATGCAGCGCACCGCGCCCTCGCCGGATGGGGCCACCATGTCGAAGCCGTCCGAGGTGGCGCCGTACCCCACGACCTCGCCGTAGATCCTGGCGCCGCGGCTCCTGGCCCGCTCGAGTTCCTCGAGAACCACCACGCCTGCACCTCCGGCAATGACAAAGCCGTCGCGATCCTTGTCGTAGGCGCGGCTTGCCCGGGCCGGTGTGGCATTGAAGTGCGTGGACATGGCGCCCATGGCGTCGAAGAGCACCGACAGCGTCCAATCCAGCTCCTCGCAGCCGCCGGCAAACATCACGTCCTGCTTGCCCCACTGAATCATCTCGGCCGCGTTGCCGATGCAGTGGGCGGAGGTAGCGCAGGCCGACGAGATCGAATAGTTCACGCCCTTGATCTGGAAGGCCGTGGCGAGGGCGGCGGACGGACCTGAGCACATGCCTTTCGGCACCTCGAACGGACCGACCTTCTTCGGATCCTTCTCGCGTGTGACGTCGGCGGCACGCACGATGGCACGCGTCGACGGGCCGCCCGCACCCATGATGATGCCGGTGCGCTCGTTGACGACATCGGTGGGCTCAAGGCCTGCGTCGCGCACCGCCTGCTCCATGGCGATGTAGTTCCAGCCGAGGCCCGCCTCCATGAATCGGCGCGCCTTGCGCGGAATCATGTTCTCCCACTCGAGATTGATGGCGCCATGTACCTGACAGCGGAAGCCGAGCTCGGCGTACTTGTCGGCGCGGACGATGCCGGACTTGGCCTCTCTCAGCGAGGCGAGCACTTCCTGGGTGTTGTTTCCGATCGAGGAAACGATACCCATGCCCGTCACGACCACGCGTCTCATCGAACTTCCTTTCCCCGCCTCGTCGCGCGACCTGCGCCAGCGCGCAGTTGTCACCCGCCTGCAGTGCTCTCCCGCCCTCTCAGGCCGCTACGGGTTGTTCTCCCGTTTCGAACAGGCCCACACGCAGATCGGTGGCAGCGTAAATGATCTGGCCATCGGCCGTCATGATGCCGTCGGCGATGGCGAGCTTCAGCTTGCGCAGGATCACCCGTTTGAGGTCGACCACGTACTGGACAGTCATGGTGGTGGGCACGACCATGCCGGTGAACTTGACCTCGCCAACGCCAAGCGCGCGACCCCGCCCCGGCGCTCCGAGCCATCCGAGGAAGAAGCCGGTCAGCTGCCACAGCGCGTCGAGGCCCAGGCATCCGGGCATGACCGGGTCGCCCTTGAAGTGACAGGCGAAGAACCAATCCAGCGCCGGGTTGCCAGCCACCTTGAGCTCGGCCACGATCTGGCCCTTCCCGTGGGCTCCGCCCGTCTCGGAAATACTGGAAATGCGCTCGAACATCAGCATCGGTGGGAGCGGCAACTGGGCATTGCCGGGACCGAAAAGCTCACCGCGGGCACAAGTCAGCAGCTGCTCATATTCAAAGCTCTTCGGGCGCTCGGCCATTTACCCCTTCGTCCCATCCCCTTCGTGACACACCACATGCGCCGTGGCCTGCGCCCCGTTCGCAGCGTTGGCGGTTTCCTAACATACCCGTCCGCCAGTCAAAAGCCCGTGTTCTACGGGCTGGGGGCGTATCTCACGACCTCGCAGGGCCACCATTGCGGCAATCTCCGGGGCTGTTTATACTGATGTAGTCGAGTACTATGAAGGTTATGAGGCGCGAATCCGGTTCCCTCGTCGACCCGGAGCGAGCCAATCTGCCACAGCACAGGTCTGCCGCTGACCGCATGAGAGGAACCGAGCACAGCGCAAAAGGAGCGGATGCTCCCCGGCGACTTCGGCGCGCCGGCTTGCGCCCGACGCGGCAGCGCGTTGCCTTGGCTACGATATTGTTCGGCTCGGGCGACCGCCACGTGACGGCTGAGCTGCTGCACGAAGAGGCGGTGCGGGCGGGCGAGCGTGTGTCGCTGGCCACGGTCTATAACACCCTGCATCAGTTCAAGCGTGCGGGCCTTCTGCGCGAGATCGCCATCGGCGGACAACGCGCCTATTTCGATACCAATACCTCGAACCACAACCACTTTTTTGTCGAGGCCGAAGGCAGGCTGGTCGACATCCCGGGCGAGAGCATCCGCGTGGATGGCGTCCCGGAGCCGCCCGCGGATCTCAAGATCTCCCACATCGACGTGGTTGTGCGTCTGGTCTCGAAGTAGCCGCGGGCAGGGCGCGCCGGCTACCTGATGACCTCTCCCTGCAGCGTCCCCCACAGTTTACCCTGCTCGACATAGCCGCGGATGTTGCCGACCGAAACGCGGCACCAGCTGCCATCGCAGTCGATGATGCTGGCCAGCACGCCCGCTTCGAGGTTGGCGATCGTGAGGGCGTTGGCGCGGTCGTCGTCGCGCAGCGGCACAGTTTCCTTGGGGCTCTGTTCGGCCTTCCTGTGTCCGACCACCAGGGCGGTGCGCCTGCGGCTCAAGGCCGAGGCCCACACCCAGCCCGTGGCCCCCTCCGAATCGCGCACCTCGCACCATGCGTCGGCTTCGCGGGTGATCTCGACCGGCAGGCCGGCGCGGCGAAAGACCCACGCCACAGGGAATTCCGCGCCTGGTCCGTCGTGCAGCTGGACCTGGTCGGACTTCAGGCTGGCAAAGCGAGGCGCCGGCGCGCGCGCATCGGCGGGCCTTGCGCCTTGTGCGCACAGGAGGCTTGGCCCCGTGCAGCACAGCGCCAACCCTATCAGACCTCTGACCGCTGGACGGCAAGCCCGTCGAAGTGCTTGGCTCATGAAAACACCGCTCTATTTTGGCTCGCCAGAACATGATTTGGCTGCGCTTTTCAAGTTTTTTTGGCGCAAGCGCCGTGCGGATCAGCGTCTACCAAGGGTTGAACTCCCTTTTGTCATCGGCCCGGGCTTCTGTTAGACAAAGATCGAACGGGGTGACGGGTGGTGCGCGCCCGACCGGCCCTTCCGCACACCCAAAGCGAGCCGAGCCTTAGATGCCGACAGCACACAAAAAACCTGTGGTGGTGGTAACGCGCAAACTGCCGGACGCCGTGGAAACCCGCATGCGCGAATTGTTCGACGCGCGCCTCAACGTCGAGGATAAGCCAATGAGCCAGGCTGAACTGGCAGAGGCGGCCAAGACGGCGAACGTGCTGGTTCCGACCGTGACCGACCGTATCGACCGGTCGCTGATCTCCCAGTTTGGCCCGCAGCTCAAGCTAATCGCCAATTTCGGCACGGGCGTCGACAATATCGACCTCGACACGGCGCGCGTGAGAGGCATCATCGTCACGAACACGCCGGGCGTCCTGACCGAGGATACGGCCGACATGACCATGGCGCTGATCCTGGCCGTGCCGCGCCGGCTGGCAGAAGGTACCGCACTATTAAAGGATACGCGGCGCAATTGGCCGGGCTGGTCGCCGACCTGGATGCTGGGGCATCGCATCTACGGCAAGCGCCTCGGCATCATCGGCATGGGGCGCATCGGTCAGGCCGTCGCGCGCAGAGCCAAGGCGTTCGGCCTGCAGATCCACTACCACAATCGCCGGCGCGTCAATGCGGAGGTCGAGCAGGAGCTGGAGGCAACCTACTGGGACAGCCTCGACCAGATGTTGGCACGCATGGACATCGTGTCGGTGAATTGCCCGCACACGCCGGCAACCTATCATCTGCTGTCGGCGCGCCGCCTCAAGCTGCTCAAGCCGTCGGCCTATGTGGTCAACACGGCGCGTGGCGAGGTGATCGACGAGAACGAGCTGGCGCGCATGATCGAGGCCGGCGCGATCGCAGGTGCAGGGCTCGACGTGTTCGAGCACGAGCCGGCGATCAATCCCAAGCTGCTGGCGAGCGACCGGGTGGTAGCGCTCCCGCACATGGGTTCGGCGACGATGGAGGGTCGCATCGACATGGGCGAGAAGGTCATCATCAACATCAAGACTTTTCTGGATGGCCACAGCCCGCCTGACCGTGTGCACGCGGCAATGTTCTAAGTACTGCTCTCGAGCGAAAACCGTCACGCCGCCTTCGCAAGCGGGTGGGTGGCGCCGCGCTCCTGCGGTCCCGTTTCAGTCCTCGTACTTGAACGAGACCTTAAGACGAACGCGGTAGGCTTCGATCTTGCCGTCGGTGATGACGAGATCCTGGTCCGAGACCTCGGCAATGCGCAGGTCGCGCAGCGTAAGAGCTGCGCGCTCAACGGCGGCGGCGGCGGCCTTCTCCCAGGATGTTGGGCTGGTACCGACGATTTCGATGATCTTGTAGACGCTTTCGGCCATGACGTCCTCCGTTTGCGTTGCAACAATTCCGAGGACAGGCGGACCCGATTGGCCATCGAGCCCCACGAAGATCTAGGCATTGCCGCAATAGCAGCGCAATGCATATTTACACGATTGTTGCGGTCGTCAGCCCTACTCAGACGTTGTGGCGGGGCGGCCGGACGCATAGCATCGCGCTGGGGAAGGAATCGTGTCGAAGAGAGCGGTTAGCGACTGCTCCGCTTTGGCATGCCGAGAGGGGCGCGAGTGCTTGATTGCCTATCAGCGATTGAGCCCAGTATAGCGAGCCTGCGCGCTCGCTTGCGGGACCACCGCCTGGGTCTGCTCCTGCTAGCCATCGCGGGCGCATGGCTGGTGGCGGCCAGCCACTGGATATTCACCGACACGGTGGTGCCGTGGGACGCGAAGAATCAATTCTATGCGTTCTTCCGCTTCCTCGCGTCCTCGTTCCATCAGGGCTACACGCCATTCTGGAATCCGTTCCACTACGGCGGGCATCCGAGCGTCGCCGATCCGCAGTCGCTGCTGTTCGCGCCGGCATTCGTGCTTTGGGCGCTGTTCGACCCGGCACCCTCCATCCGCACGTTCGACCTGATCGTCTATGCGCATCTGCTTGTTGGCGCGGTGTCGGTTGGCATTCTGGGCTGGCGCGCGGGCTGGCCGGTCTCGGCCTCGTTGATGGCGGCGCTGGTATTCATGTTCGGGGGACCGGCTTCGGGGCGTTTGCAGCACTCCGGCATCATCTTGATCTACGCGCTGTTTCCTCTCGCCCTGCTGCTGCTGCTGGTTGCGCTGCAGAAGCGCTCGTTGCCGAGCGCCATCGGTTTTGCAGTGGTGGCGTCGGTGCTGGCGCTCGGACGCAACCATGAGGCGCTGCTGTTGTGCTTCGTGCTTGTTGCGGTAGCAGCCGTTGAGGTGGCGCGAGCCGACTACTGGTTTGGCTATCTGCGGCAGCGGGCTGTGGTGCTCCTGACCATAGGCGGGGTCGGCATGACGCTGCTGGCGGCGCCGCTGCTCCTGACCATGCAATTCGCGGCGCTCTCCAATCGGCCGGAGGTAACGATCCAATCCTCGCTCGAGGGATCGTTGTATCCTGCCAATTTCGCCTCGCTGGCGGTTCCCAATGTGTTCGGCTCGCTCGAGAGCACGCAGGACTATTGGGGTCCAAACTACGACACGCTGCCCGAGGTTGGATCTACCGATCGCTCGTTCAACTACCTGTTCGTGGGCGTCGCGCCCACCATCGTGCTGCTGTGGTTCGGTGTGGCCGGCGGCTTGCTGGTGAGGCGCGACAACCGGCTGATGGCAGGCGTGCTGCTGGTGGCGGCGCTCTACGCCATGGGCCGCTACTCGCCGGTCTATAGTCTTGCCTTCAACTACGTGCCGGGCATCGATCTGTTCCGCCGCCCGATCGACGGCAGTTTCGTGCTGGTGATTGCCATCGCCCTGCTGGTCGGCCAGCTGCTGGCCAGCTACGTCCGCGAGGGCGTGCCGCAGGTGCACGTCTGGAGACTGGTGGCAGTGGCCACGGCGGCGCTGGGTGTGATCGGCTGGGCGGTGGTGTTTTCGCAAAAGTCGCACCGCGGACTGTCGTCGCTCATGGAGGTGGCAAAGGTCGCTCCAATCGCGCTGCTGGTGATTGCGACCCTGGCGCGCGCGCGCACCGGCCAGGCGCGCTCGCTGGCGGCCGCGCTACTGGCGGTGGTCGCCGCCGGTGAGTTGATCTGGTTCAACACCGCCTCCACGCTTAACGCGGAGGCGCCTGGCTACTACGCCGTGCTGCAGAAGCCGACCGGCGAGGAGGCGCGCGCGCTCGCCATCCTCGAGCAGGAGCTGGCCAGCCGCCATCAGGAGGGCGCGCGCCCGCGTGTGGAGGTGGTCGGCGTCGGCGGCTCCTGGCAGAACCTGTCTGTAGTGCGCGGCCTGGAGGCGACCAATGGTTACAACCCGCTGCGGCTCGGCTCCTATGACCGCCTGGTGTCTCCCGGCGAGACCACCCACATCGTCGACCAGCGGCATTTCCCGGCTTCGTTCTCGGGCTACGATTGTGCGCTGGCGCGCGAACTCGGCCTTGAATACCTCGTTCTGGGCCGGCCAATCGAGGAGGTGCCGCATCTGGCGCGCCGTCCCGTCGCCGAAGTGCTGCTGGCCGGTCCCAAGATATGGATCTACCGCCTGCGCGGCGCCGAGCCGCGTGTCAAGTTCATCAGCCGCATCGTCGTCGCGGACACCGACGCGCAGACCAAGGCTGGGCGATATGAGGTCGACCCGACCTCGGATACGGCCATCATCGACGATGAGCTAAAGCTGCCGCACTACTACTGGCCGACCAGCGGCGAGCATCTGCCCAGTCAGGCTCGCATCATCTCCTGGCGTCCGGACCGGGTGCGGGTGGAGGTGCAGAGCCCCTACCCAGGTCTGCTCATCCTGCACGAGGCCTACTATCCCGGCTGGGTCGCCGAGGTGGACGGCCAGCCTGCTCGCATCGTGCGCACCAACGTGCTGTTCCGCGGCGTCGAGGTGAGCGACGGGCGCCACATCGTCGAATTCCGCTTCGAGCCGTTCTCGTTCTCCAACCTGCGCGCGGCGGCGATGGGACGGGCAGAGTGAGATTGCCTGGCCTGCCTTCGCATGCGATGCGGTCGATGTTCGGCGTCTCATACCCCATCAGGCCGCTAGAGTAGGTGCTGAGGTTGGAGATACCAATGTCATCCCCGAAGATGACGAGGATGTTCGGCCGGTGCGCCGGTGGTGCGGGCATCTGCTGCCGCGCGTGAGCGGGCTTCTCGGACACCACCGACGCGAGGGCCGAGGGCGGCGACCAGCCATGTTCCCCGCACAAGCCAGCCATGTTCCCCGCACAAGCAGGTCGCGCCGTTTCAGGCCTTCACCCTGCCGCGCCACGTCGTTGCTGCGATCCTTACGCATGGCGGGACCCCTCTTTGATGATGCAGCGGAAGCCGACGTGACTGGTGGAGGTATCGACCGGTTGGGCGTGGCGGGCCGCAGGGCGGTAGCGGCGGCAGTAGTTCGGCGCGCACAGATGCGAGCCGCCTTTCAGGACCTTGCGCGGGATCCTGATTGCGGGCTGGCAGGGATCGTAGCTGTCATCTTCGCGCCCGCCGCGCGGGTTCTCGGGAATGCAGCAGGCCTTCGGCGCGTCAGCCGGATGCTTGGGGGCGAACCAGTCGGTAGTCCACTCCCAGACATTGCCAATCATGTCGTAGAGGCCGTACCCGTTCGCCGGATAGGTGCCGACGGGAGAAGTCCGCTCCCACCCGTCGAGCTTCAGGTTCTCGTGCGGAAACTCGCCCTGCCAGGTGTTGGCCATCTGCTTGCCGGAGGGCGCAAACTCATCGCCCCAGGCAAACTCGTTGCC
>DASTOW010000355.1:0-11492 GCA_035762425.1 Hyphomicrobiaceae bacterium
GGCAACGACCTGGCGACGCTGCTGCCACGGCGTTGGGGGCAGCTGCGCCGCGATCTGCAGATGATCTTCCAGGACCCGCTGTCCTCGTTCAATCCGCGTTTCACGATTGAGAGTTCGCTTTCGCTACCCCTGCGCCTGCATGGCATTTGTCGGAAGGAACGCGTATCCGCCGAAGTGGCCGCCTTGCTCAAACGCGTCGGTCTTGGCCCCGAGCATGCACGCCGCTATCCGCATGAGCTATCCGGAGGCCAGCTGCAGCGAGTGGCAGTTGCGCGCGCTATCAGCGTCAAGCCGCGCATTGTCGTCGCCGACGAACCGGTCTCCAAGCTCGATGTCTCGGTCCGAGCTCAAGTCTTGAACCTGCTCAAGCGGATGAACCGCGAGACCGGCGTCAGTCTCGTCTTCATCACCCATGATCTCGGCGTGGCACGTTTCCTATGCGACCGCATCGCGGTCATGTACTTCGGCCGCATTGTCGAGATCGGAGCAACCGAGCAGGTCTTTAGTGATCCCCGACACCCCTACACCGTGAGCCTACTGCGTGCCCGCAGCGCCGCGCCGGGCGCCGTGGTCACCGATGCCGACGAAATCCGGTTCGAGGTCGCCGATCCGGCGCACGCCTGCAATTATGCGCCACGTTGCGGGCGGCGCATCCCGGCTTGCGCTCAGCAGCGACCGCCGCTGGCGGCCCAGGATCACACCCACGCAGCGGCATGTCTGGTCCCGATCGCGACCGCCTGTGCCGAACCACACCAGCCCATCCATCCCCGCACGGCATGACCAAAGGGCCCAAAGGAGCCGACCATGCGCTTGACCGATTTCGACGTGCTTACCTTCGATATGATCGGCACCCTGATCGACTTCGAGCAAGGTGTACTCGACTTCGCACGACCGCGGTTGTTGCGCGCCAAACCGGAGCTTTCCGATACTGAGATTCTCGAAGCCTATGCGCAATCGCAGAGTGCGGTGCGGATGCGCGAGCCGGAGCTGTTGTTCAGCGCGCGACTGCCGAAAATCTGGGAGGGTGTCGCCGCCAGCTACGGGGTGGCGGTAGAGCCGACGGATGGCGTGGCCTTTGTCCGCTCGGCGCGACATTGGCCGGCATTCTCTGATGCCGCGACGGCGCTCAGCGAGCTCAAGCGGCACTTTCGCTTCCTGGTGGTGGTGACCAACGGCGACCGTGTGTCCGCCCGCGTGATGTCCAATACGTTGGGCTCGCCGTTCTCCGAGATCATCACCGAAGAGGATATGGGGTTCGCCAAGCCGGACGCGCGAGCGTTCCAGTACTTCATCGCGCACTTGCAACGGCTGGGCGTGAAGCGTGAGCGCATCCTGCATGTAGCGCAGAGCCAGTATCACGACATCGGCGCGGCACGCGAAGCCGGACTGAGCACGGCCTGGATCTATCGCCGGCACGGACGGCCCGGATATGGCGGTACCCAGGTGCCACCGCGCTATACGCAGCCGGATTTCCTTGCCGTGAGCCTCGCAGACCTGGTTCGCCAGTATCACGCCGAGCTTGTGGCTTGAGGTAGACCCGCATGGCTGCACCGTCGCTTGGGCCTGCCGACCCGGCGCCTCCTCATCTCGCACTGACAAACGACGTGCGAGCGGACGTATCGTCGTGGGTGCAGGATACACTGGCCTGTCGGCGGCGCTCCAGATCGCCAAGGGCGGACGGCGGGCGGTCGTGCTGGAAGCCGATGCTGTTGGCGGCGGTGCGAGCGGGCCGCAACGGCGGGCATGTTTCAAAAAAATTCCGCGTCCCCTGTCACGTCGTCAATGCACGGCCGAGACGCGGCGCGCCGCCGCCACCACGTCGGCAAGCAGACTGTCGAGACGGTGGTGGAATTGATCGATGAGCACGGCTGGCCGACCAGCTCGTGTATTGCAGCGCGCGCTGGACGCCGGCTTGTCCGTTTTGCATACGAGATCGCCAAATCGGAATTTGCTTTGCCGGCTATGCCAGGAGCTTGATCGCCAGGTCATAGGAGAGCGGCACATGCACAACCCTGCGGCGACTGCGCCTCGAACGGCGGCGGCACGCGATCCCTTGCTGCAGCCGCTAAGGATCAAGTCGCTCGTTCTCAAGAATCGAATCATGAGCACCAGTCACGCGAGTGGACTGGAAGTCGGCGGAATGCCAACCGAGGCCTACCAACTGTATCACGAAGAGAAGGCCAAGGGTGGTATCGCCCTGACCATGTTCGGGGGCTCGTCCAATGTGGACGTCGATTCACCCAACATCTTTCGGCAACTGAATGTCGGCACCGACGCCATCATTCCTCACTTGCAACGCTTCTCAGAGCGCGTCCATGCTCACGGCGCGGCGTTGATGGTGCAGATCACGCATCTTGGTCGGCGCGGTGAACCCTACGCGACGCATTGGTTGCCGACCATCGGTCCGTCGGCGATCCGCGAGACGCTGCACCGCAGCTTCCCCAAGGAGATGGACGAACACGACATCAAGCGTGTGGTGGAGGCATACGGGGCGGCGGCTCGTCGTTGCCGTGACGGCGGTCTTGACGGCATCGAAGTGCTGGCTGGCGGGCATCTGATCGGCCAGTTCTTGTCGCCCAAGACCAATCGGCGCACCGATCGGTTCGGAGGCTCGCGAGAGAACCGCTGTCGTTTCGGTCTGATGGTGCTCGAGGAGATCCGCCGTCAGGCGGGCGACAAATTCATTGTCGGCATCCGTTACGTGATCGATGAAGGCGATGAGGCCGGGCTCACGCTCGAGGAGGGTGTCGAGATGGCCAGACTATTCGAACGCACGGGCATGCTCGATTTCTTCAACGCGATCTACGGGCGAATGGATACCGAGCGGGCGCTGGCTACCGACAACATGCCGGGCATGGCCTCGCCCATCGCGCCCTGGCTAACCCCGGTCGGCGACTTCAAGCGCGCCGTGCGGTTGCCGGTATTCCATGCGGCCCGCATCTCCGACATTGCCACCGCCCGCCACGCCATCCGCGAGGGATTGCTCGACATGGTGGCCATGACCCGAGCCCACATCGCAGACCCGCACATCGTACGCAGGATTGAAGCTGGTGAGGAGAGCCGGATCAGGCCCTGTGTTGGCGCCACGCATTGCCAAACGCAATATCGTCCGCATTGCCTGCACAATCCCGCGACCGGACGGGAGACGGCCCTGCCCCATACCATTGAACGCGCCGCCCGATCCGGCCGCAGGGTGGTGGTGGTCGGCGGAGGCCCGGCCGGCCTAGAGGCGGCGCGGGTATGCGCCGAACGCGGGCACAAGGTTGTCCTGTTTGAGGCAGCAAGCAGACTTGGAGGGCAAGTACTGCTTGGCGCGCAAGCAAGTTGGCGCAAGGATTTGCTGGGCATCATCGATTGGCGGCGAGCCGAACTCGAGCGTCACGGAGTCGACGTGCGCCTCAATGCCTACGCGGACGCCGCAGACGTGCAAGCCGAAGCGCCCGACATCGTGATTGTGGCCACGGGCGGCGTTCCGGATATCGAATGGATTGAAGGTGGGGAACATTGTACGAGCGTGTGGGACGCGATCAGCGGTGCGGTGCCGCTCGGATCCGAGTTGATCATCTATGACGGCACCGGTCGTCATCCCGCCCCGCAGGTCGCCGAACTCGCGGTGCGTGAAGGTCGGCAGGTTTTGCTCGTATCCATTGACGCGCAGCTCGCACAGGAACTCACCTATGTAGATCGAGTGATTTGGAAGAAGCGCATGTATGAGCTCGCGGTGCCGACGACATTCGATCATGAGATCACCAGGGTTGAACGCAAGGGCAACCGGTTCGTCGCCACTTTCAGAAACCTGATTACGCAGGCATTGGTCGAGCGCACTGCCGACCAAATCGTCGTGGAGCACGGGACGCGGCCTGCCGATGAGCTCTATCGCGCTCTGCGCCAAGCTTCTGCCAATGACGGCGTGACCGATCTTGGGGCGTTGCTCGCGCTCGATCCTCAGCCTCGCAACATCAGGCCAAGCGCCTCCTTCGAGTTGCATCGGGTCGGCGACGCAGTGGCCAGTCGCAACGTGCATGCCGCCATTCTCGACTCTTTGCGACTTTGCGTTGCGTTGTGAATAGTTGCCGGAAGGTGCGGACCATGCACAAAGCGCTTCTCGAGCCAGTTGACGTTGCCGTCGTCGGCGCCGGCGTTATGGGCTGCTCGACGGCTTGGCATTTGGCCGCGCGCGGCATCAAGGTTGCAGTATTCGATCGCTCCGAAATCGCCGCAGAGCAGTCCAGCCGTGCCTGGGGGTTCATCCGACAGCAGGGCCGGCATGCAGCGGAAGTGCCGCTTGCCTCAGAAGCGAACCGGATTTGGGTCGAGATCACGTCGCGATACGGTGCGGCCAACACAGGTTTCACAGCAGGGGGCATTCTGGTGCCAGCGCAAAGCGCTGACGATGAAGTGCGTATCGCCGACGCATTCGCGGTCGCTCGCCGGCTCGGTCTGGCTACGCGTCTTTTGAACAGGACGGACATTCGCGATTTGATGCCGCATTTGGCGGGGGATTGGCGCACGGGACTTTACACCCCTGGTGACGCCCATGCTGAGCCGGCGCTCTCGACACGCACCATTGCGCGGGCGGCACGTGAGGCTGGCGCCACCATCCATGAGAAAAATCCAGTGCGTGCCGTTGCGACCCAAGGCGGGCGCATTTCGGGCCTAGCGACCGACCGCGGCTTTTGCGCAGCGCCGGTGGTCGTGCTCGCCGGTGGCATCGGCGCGCCGGCCTTGGCAAGGCCCCTCGGCATTGATTTGCCGATCCAGGTGATACGCTCTTCCGTCGCGCAAACCGTCGCCGCAGAGCCTTTCACGAAGGTCGCCATGTGGGGACCCCAGGTTGCCTTTCGGCCGCGCGCCGATGGAAGCTTCGTCATTGGCAATGGCTATCGCGGCGCTGGGCCTGACTATGATCTCACAATCGATTCACTGCGCCATCTGCGCTATTTCTTGCCGGCCTATCGACGGAACTGGCGGCTGCTGCAACTTCGACTAGGATCCGAGAGCTTGCATCGTCTGCGTGCACGCTTCGGCGGGCAACAACTGCCGGAACCGCGCGTGAACGACAAGAAGATCGCGCAGAATGCTGCGGCGTTCCGCGGGCTATTTCCCCATATCGGAGCCATCGATCTGGCCCGGACGTGGGCCGGACGCATCGATCTGACACCCGACGTGATACCGATCATCGATCAACCCGCCGCCATGCCTGGCCTGTTTGTTGCGGCCGGTTTTAGCGGTCATGGCTTCGCGCTCGGACCATCGGTAGGCAAGCAGCTCGCCGAATGGATCGTTGACGGCCGATCGTCGCTGGACCTTGCGCCATTCTGTCTGTCGCGCTTCCAAAACGCGCAAGCCGCGGTCGAGGCCAAGGCGCTCTAGATTGGCATCCCGCAGTTGGCTGCACGCAGGACAGTTGCGGGGGGTGAACCTTTCGTCGAGAGATGGCAACCGATGTCAACGCCGGCCTGCCAGAGACGGCGGGGGAAGACCTCAGTTCCGTGACGAGGCGAAATATTCAACCTTGCGCTCGATGCGGCCGAGACCTTCGTCGATCACGAACGCCAGCGCGAACAGAACGAGGAGCAGCGCCCACATGTGCTCCATGAGGAAATTGGACGAGTAGATCTCGAACAGGTGGCCGAAGCCAACGACGGAAACGAGCAACTGGCCGATGATGACGCCTTTGACCGCGCGAATGAGGCCGAGGCGGACACCGGTCAGAATCTCCGGCAGCGCTGCCCACAGATAGATCTTTGAGAATGCCTGCCAGCGTGTCGCACCGAACGCCGCCGCCATTTCGACCAGCGACGGCGAGATCGAGCGCGCCCCGGCGCGCGCGTCAAGAATGATGATCCAGATCGCAAACAGGATCACGGTCAAGACGATGGTCGTCTCGCCGAAACCGAACACTGCCATGATGACCGGCACGATGGCCGACAGCGGCGCGCTGATAAACGTGTTCACCCACGGCAGCAGCAGCTTGTCGAGGACACCTGAGCGGCCCATCAGCAGGCCGATCGGTACGCCGGCGACAATGGCAATGGCCGACCCGGCGACGTAGGTGCGCGCCGTGAGGGCGAGAGCGCCCCAGAACGCCTCGTTGGCGAACAGCTCACCAAGCCTGACGAGCACGCTCGACAGCGGCGGAAAAAGCGTCGTCAGCTCCGCCCGGCCGGCGATTTCCCATACGGCCGCCCAGAACAGCAGCGATAGCGCAGCCGGCAGGCGTCTGCCGAAGATTTCCATGCCGCAACCCTCTCACTCCAGGTACTGCCTCAAGCCGCGCCAGATGCTCTCCACGCTGTCGAGGTAGGTGGGATGGCGGCGAATGGCATCCGCATCGCCCCGTCGTGGGATGGCAACGTCGATGATCTGTGAAACGCGGCCCGGGCGCGGCGAGATCAACGCGATGCGATCCGAGATGTATACGGCTTCCTCGATGCTGTGGGTGACGAAAATGAAGGTCTTTCGCTCTCTTGCGGTCAGCTCGAGGAGATCTTCCTGAAATTTGCGTCGCGTCTGCTCGTCGACGGCAGAGAATGGCTCGTCCATCAGTATGACGGCGGAGTTGACCACGAGCGCGCGCGCCAAGCCGACCCGCTGACGCATTCCACCCGACAGCTCGTGCGGATATTTCTGCTCGAAACCCTTGAGCCCCACTTGCGCAAGGTAGCCTTCGGCGACGGCTTCCCGTTCCGAGCGGGCAATACCTCTGAGCTCAAGGCCGAAGGCTGCATTGCGCAGCACCGTTGCCCAAGGCATGAGGGCAAAATCCTGGAAAACGAACGACCGCTCAGGCCCGGGTCCGGTCACCTTGCGCCCGTTGATCCTGACCTCGCCGCTGGTCACTGGGATAAGCCCGGCAATGATCTTGAGCAGCGTGGTCTTTCCGCAGCCCGAGGGCCCGAGCAGAGACGTGAGCTGGCCGTCGGGAAAGTCAAGGCTGATGGCGCTCAGAGCCGTAACGTCGCCCGGATAGACCTTCGATACCGCCCTTACCTCGACGATCGGCGGCGGCTCGACCCTGGCTGGCGTGACGGGGGCATTGGTTGACGATGTCATCGGCTCAAACTCTCTTCTCTGGCCGGAAGAAGCGCAGCTCGATCCACTCCAGCATCTCGATGAACACCACCGAGACGGCGATCACGCTGGCGATCGCACCGTACATCTTCGGGTACTCCGCGATCGATTGGTTATAGGTAATGATGTCGCCGACGCCGGTTGGCGTGACGAGCAATTCTGCAAGCACGGCGCCGACAAAGCCTGATGCGACGCCGAGGCGCAGGCCGGCGAAGATCACCGGCGCGGCCGACGGCAGGATGACCTTGAAAATCAGTTGTCGCTGCGTGCCGAGGAACGAGCGCCCCATCTCGATCAGTGCAGCCGGAGTGTGCCGAACTGCCTTGAAGGAATTCAACACGATTACCGGCAGGGCCATGACGCAGACGATCAGCACCTTGGTTGTGATGCCGATGCCGTAGGCCAGGATTATCAGTGGAATGAGCGCGGCGAGCGGCGCAGCCTGCAGCACGATGAAGACCGGAACGCCTAGCCATTCGACGCGCCGGCTCAATCCCATGGCCACGCCCGCACCAACCCCGACCAGCGCCGAGATGACGATGCCGATCGCGAGCGGAACGAGCGTGATGGCGAGCGCCTTGATGAGCGATCCGTCGGCCAACATGGCGACCGTTGCGTGGGCTGTATCGAGGAAGGTCGGGAAAGATGGGCTGATCGGCACACGCCCGGCGATCTCCCAGCATCCGAGCACGGCGAGGATCGAGACAAGACGCAGAGCCAGCGCATGGGAGAGGACACGTCGAAGCCAACCCCGCGTGGGTTGCGACACGATGGGAGTTGCGGTCGATGGCTGCAGCAAATCAACTCTTGTCGGCATCGGTCCCGAAGGGTCAGTGCATCAAGGTGGGCGGGCGCGACAGCACTGGCCGTCACGCCGGCCTAGACGGCCTGTGCGCAGACTTCAGCCGCCCAGCTTCTTTGTCGCCTTCTCGAGCGGTGCGAGGTTCCAGAAGTCCTCGACCTTCAAATCGCCGGCCTTGCCCTGCAGCTGGCCGGCCTCGGTGTAGAATTCGAAGTCGGTCTTCACCGCGCCGCTGCCACCGCCCTGCGGATCGAACAGGCGGTTCTTGACGGCCTCGGCGTAGTAGTTGGTGACGCCGGCGACGACCTCCTTGGGCAATTCCTTGAGGAGGTTGCGCTTGGCCCGCTCGGTCTCGACAATGGCCGGATCCTTGGCAATCTCAGCCCACAACCGCGCGAATTCCTCAACAATCGTATCCACGGCAGCGCCGTTCTTCTCAATCCAGTCGACGTTCCCGAACAGGATTTCATCGCTGGCCGGCGTATCGACGCTGGGCAGCAGGTGGAAGCGGTCAGCCCCCTTCGACATCAGCAGCTTCATGTTGGGCAGGTCGACGATGGTGGCCTTGATCTGGCCGTTGAGCATGGCGACAACGCGGTTCTCGGACCCTGGAACGTAGCTTCGTTGACCGAACTCGATGCCTTCCCGCTTGGCAATGATGTTACCGATCGCCTCAGTGCCGCTACCGCGCGCATGGAAGGCAAACGGCTGGCCGTTCAAGTCCTTCCAGGTCTTGTACTGTTTGTCGGCGACGGGAAAGAACACGAGGCGGCTGACCTGGAACAGTCCGCGCAGTGGCGCCTTGGATTTCTGAATGATGGCATAGGGCGTGGCGATGCCGAGGTCGGCTTGGTTGTTGACAACGGCCTGGATGGCCAAATCCTCCTTGGAGAACGAGGTCATCTCGTAGTTGACGCCCTTCTCCTTGGCGCGCTCGAGAGCGATTACGTATGATACCGTTTCAACCGAAATTGTGTCGCCAAGGGCCACCCGGACCTTTGCGGTCTGGGCGGTTGCTGCCGGGGCAGCGAGATAGCTTGCGCCAACCGCGATCGCAGTGGCAATGATCCACCTCGTAGTAGCGTTCATTGAATGACCTCCCCTTGTCGCGCTCGTCAGCAGGCGCCAGGAGCGCCGCATCGACGCGTGACGTCCGTGTGCCGACTGCGGCCCGTTGCGTAGATGTATCGACGCTTCCTCGAACGGTAGGCCCTGTTGCATTCGGCCCCGTCCATCGCCCGCAATTCCACTCATCATTGCCGCCAGCTGTCAAGCGTATGAACGATTGCCCAGCCGCGCCCGGCCCAGAAGGCTGAGCTCCCGCTGTCAATGTCGGCGCGGCACGCAGCAGACAAGCCGGTGCTGGCTTGACTGGTTCTGGCCCGCAGCCGCCCCTTCGCAGGGCGGCCGCCTAGCCAAAAGGACGCCCCTGCTGGAGCGCCCCCGATCGGAGATTACAAAGCCCTGAGGTGGCTTTAGGCCGGCTCCGCCTCGCGCTTGGCCCACATCCACTTGAAGGCCGGTCGGTCCTGGCAGGCAGCGAGCCATGCTCTCACTCTCGGCGCAGCCTCGAACAACTCCGGCGCCGGCATCGCATAGCGGATTACCTCCGCTGTGTTGAGGTCTGCAACGGTGAAACGCTCGGCGACGATATAACCGCTGGTGGCCAGGTGCTTGTCGAGCACGGCGAAGGGCGCACGCAACGCTTCTACGGCGGCGTCCGCCAATTTGCGGTCACGCTCGGCAGGCGGTTTGCCGACTCGATGAGTCAGCACCGTCAGCGCATGCGACTCCACCTCAGTCGCGGCCCACAGCGCCCACATCGTCATCAGTGCGTCCTCGGCCAAGTTTGCCGGTGCCAGTGGGCCACCATGCTTCTTGGCCAAATAGAGATTGATCGCCAGGGATTCGTGCAGCACCAGACCATCATCTTGCATCGACGGGACATGGCCATTGGGATTGACCTTCAGGAACTCCGGCGACTTGGTGTGCACGATGCCTTCTGCGGCAGTTGCGTCGGCCAACCGATACCGCTGCATCACCGGCACCTGCTTAAAGGGTATGCCAAGCTCTGTCGCCAGCCACAGATTGCGGGATGCGCGTGAGCGGTAGACACCATGGATCGTCAGCACGGCCGGAAGCCCCCTTATGTTTGCCAGCTACAATGCAACACATGGCGATGTGCATCGGAAGTCATATTTGACCCCTGTTGACCTTCGCCGCCTCTTGACCGCGCTGAAAAGCCGGCTCTGGTGTCAATTTGCCCAGAACGGACACAAATTTGCCTGTCCAGCCACGCTGCTGCGCCGCTACCGAAATTGGCCACGACGTTCGTCGCCAGCACTGGCATCGCATGACCAGGCAACCTGGAAGAGCCCCAGTGTTTGCCGCCGATGGCTTCCTGCCGCCTTGCTGAGGCCGCTCAGGCAGGCTGCAGACGGCACACACTTCATGCTTTGGCCCGATTGGGCCTACAGTGACACGTTCACAAAGAAAGCGGAGGAATGTCATGACCAAGCGAGTGGCCCTGATAACCGGTGGCATGGGCGGGCTCGGTGAAACCATCAGCACCAAGATGGCGGACGCGGGCTACAACGTGGCCGTCACCTACTCGCCCTCGAACAAGGCGTCAGGCAAGTGGGTCGCCGCAATGCAGGACCAGGGCTACACATTCACGGCCGTACCTTGTGATGTCACGGATTTCGAGTCCAGCAAGGCGTGCGTTGCCGCTGTCTCATCCCAGGTCGGCACCATTGACATTCTGGTCAACAATGCCGGCATCACCAAGGACATGACGTTCCGCAAAATGGGCAAGGCCGACTGGGATGCGGTGATGAAGACCAATTTGGACTCGGTCTTCAACATGACCAAACAAGTTTACGACGGCATGATGGATCGTGGCTGGGGTCGCATCATCAATGTGTCGTCGGTCAACGGATCAAAAGGGGCGTTTGGGCAAACCAACTATGCAGCCGCAAAGGCCGGCATGCACGGGTTCACCAAATCGCTGGCCCTTGAGTGCGCCCGCAAGGGTGTGACGGTGAACACGATCTCGCCCGGGTACATCGGCACGAAGATGGTCACCGCCATTCCCAAAGACGTATTGGACGGCAAAATCCTTCCGCAGATTCCCATTTCAAGACTGGGCAAGCCTGAGGAGGTTGCCGGCCTTATCATCTACCTGTGTTCGGACGAGGCCGCCTTTGTGACAGGTGCCAACATAGCCATCAACGGTGGCCAGCACATGCAATAAGTGTTCGGCGCTGGAATGGGGGCGCCTGTGCGAGCTTTGCGACGGTGCGCCCTCTCGCCCGCCAGCGTGGTTGCACGGTGTTCCCCACCCATACGCGTCGCACCTCTCGCGCTGAGCGCTTGAACATCTGGCGTGCGGCCCGCACATTAGGCGCCGGCGGCGCAGTGCACGCACGACGCATACGGCAACCAGCGGGAGCCCTTGATGACGACAGATGTCGGCATACGCCAGGCTTCGACGGCGGCATCGGACCTTGGCGAGATGCCGGTCTGGAACCTGGGCGATCTCTATCCGAGCCCGACCTCAGCCGAGTTCCGGCGTGATCTCGATAAGGCTGCGGCCGACGCCAAGCACATGGCCGAG
>DASTOW010000356.1:0-23498 GCA_035762425.1 Hyphomicrobiaceae bacterium
AACCTGCCCGTGCTGGGCCGCATCGAGGAGCTGCTCACGCCGGAGCGACTGCAAAGCGACATCCTGAAGGAAGGGATGCAGAAATGACCACGGCCACCCCTGCCGCGACGCCCATTGCATTGACGATTGCCGGCTCCGACAGCTCGGGAGGGGCCGGCATCCAGGCCGACCTCAAGACCTTCACGGCCTTCGGCGTTTATGGCGCCTGCGTGATCACGGCGCTGACGGCGCAGAACACGCAAGGCGTGCGCAGCTTCGAGACGGTCTCGCCGGCGTTCGTGGTCGCGCAGATGGATGCGGTGCTGGAGGATCTCAAGGTTGGGGCCATCAAGACCGGCATGCTGGCAACGGCCGAGATCGTGACGGCCATCAGCAGAAGGCTGGCCAGCGGGCCACAGCTGCCGCTGGTGGTCGACCCGGTGATGGTGGCGACCAGCGGCGATTGCCTGATCGCACCCGACGCCGTGCAGGCGGTGCGCAGCGAGCTGCTGCCGCTTGCCGCCCTCATTACGCCGAACCTGCCCGAGGCTGCCCGCCTGCTCGAAACCAGACCGGCAGCCACGGACGCGGAGGTGGCAGCGCAGGCCAAGGCGCTGCACGCGCTTGGCTGCCAGGCGGTGCTGATCAAGGGCGGGCACGGCGAGGGCGATAGCGCGGTCGATTACCTTTTTGACGGCGCTCGGTTGGAGCGCTTTGCCCGGCCGCGCGTTGACACGCACCACACGCATGGAACCGGATGCACTTTGTCGGCCGCCATCGCCGCGCTGCTGGCGCTGGGCGCGTCATTGCCCACGGCGGTGGAGAAGGCCAAGACCTTCGTCTGGCAGGGATTGCAGGGAGGCCGCAATTTGTGCATCGGGCATGGTTCAGGTCCGCTCGACGTCCTGTACGCCATCCGGCGTCAAGCGCCGCCCGTGTGACAGCTGGCGTGTTCTTCCCGCAACCAGTACAATGTTCGTTGCCCGGTTGGCCCGATTGTGCTTGATGCCCTCCTGGCAGGGATGGATCGAATTGTTGCGTGCCGTTATTGGAGGGACGCGCTCGTGCGTTGGGCGGGGCTGATCCAGGTGAGGTACATGACAAAGCAGTCGTCTTGGCTGGTCGCGGGATTGCTGATCGCAGTCGGCGCAGCGCCCGCTGCCGCCGCAAATCCCATCCAGGACATGGACGGTTACTGGTCCGGCAACGGTTCCGTCGTGCTCTCCAACGGCAGCACCGAGCGCGTGAAATGCTCGGTGTTCTACAAAGTCACGGAGGGCGGATCTGCGATCCGCCAGTCCATGCGCTGCGCCAGCGCCGATTACAAGATTGACGCGCTCGCCGAACTGCGCGTCAAGGGCGACAAGGTCTCGGGAAGCTGGGAAGAGAAGACCTACTCGGCCACCGGGGCGGTGTCGGGGCGCTTCGTCGAGAACAGCTTCGTGCTGTCGATCCAGGGCGCCAATTTCTCGGCGGCCATGAACGTGTCGCTGTCGGACTGCAAACAAAACATCAGCATCTCCCCGCAAGGACTGGACGTCACACGCATCTCGATCGGCCTCGGAAAGTGCTGAGGCGTGACGGCGTGGGAACGTCATGTGGCAGCAGGGCCACGCAACCGGTGCATTTCAGCCCAGTCGGTTGCCTAGTCCGGAACCTTTGAGCCATGATGTTGGCGCTAAGGGGAGGGGCCGCGCTCCTTACCGGTGACGGACAGGTCTCTGTCGATATCGGATGCGCGGCCTTACGGGGGAGAGCAGGGTTCCGGTCTATCCAGGGAAACGGATCTCTGTCGACGTGAGGACCGGTCCGGCATAGCCGGACCGGTTTTTTTCATGCCTTGGGTGATCGGGCGGTCGCTTGACATCGAGGTGTCGGTGGCGCTTGTGGCGTACACGTTTGCCAGTCCACCCTGGAGGTTCCTATGGCCGCCCGACTGCCGACCTTCGCGGACGTGCTCGCCGCTCGCCGCCGGCTCGGCGAGTTTGCCTGCCGTACGCCGCTGATCGAGCATCCGGCGCTGAACGCGGTGACCGGTGGTCGCGTGCTGCTGAAGGCGGAAAACCTGCAGCGCGTCGGCGCCTTCAAGTTCCGGGGCGCCTACAACAAGATCGCCCAGGTAGATGGGGCCGCCTACCCGGGCGGAGTAGTGGCCTGCTCGTCCGGCAATCATGCACAGGGCGTGGCGGCTGCGGCGACGCTGCGCGGGCTCAAGTCGGCCATCATCATGCCGGCCGATGCCCCGCGCATGAAGATCGAGCGCACCAAGGCGTTCGGCGGCGAGGTGGTGGCCTACGATCGCGTCAAAGAGGATCGCGACGCGATCGCTCGCAAGCTGTGCGATGAGCGCCGGGCGGCGCTGGTGCATCCCTTCGACGATGCGGACGTGATTGCCGGTCAGGGCACCGCAGGCCTCGAAATGATGGAGCAGGCCATGGAGGCGGGCGCGGTGCCCGACGTTGTGCTGGTCGGTGTGTCCGGCGGCGGCCTCATCAGCGGCGTGTCGATCGCCGTGAAGGAGAAGAGCCCGTCGACGCAGATCTACAGCGTCGAGCCGGCCGGGTTCGACGATCTCGCCCGCTCGCTCGATCACGGCAAGCGCGAGCGCAATGAGAAGCTGTCCGGTTCGATCTGCGATGCGCTGTTGGCACCAACGCCCGGCGAGCTGACGTTCGAGGTGGCACGGCGCAATCTGGCCGGTGGCCTGTCGGTGACCGACGATCAGGCCAAGGAGGCGGTGCGCTTCGCGTTCCGGGAGTTGAAGCTGGTGCTGGAACCGGGCGGTGCGGTGTCACTGGCGGCCATCCTGGCCGGCAAGCTTGATCTGCGCGGTCGCACGGTCGGTGCCCTGCTGACCGGCGGCAACATCGATCCCGCGCTGTTTTCCGACATCATCCAGGACCGCCGCCAGGCGACATGAGTGCATGAGCCTCGCCGCGGGGGAGCGTGACTGGCATAGCTTTGCCGTGCGCGTGTCGCTGCTGTTTGCGGCGGTCTGCACCGTGGTCGGCACGCAGCTGCCGTTCTATCCGGTCTGGCTTGACTGGCGCGGGCTCGGCGCCTCGGAGATCGCCATCATCACGGCAGCGCCGCTGGTGGTGCGTGTGGTGGTGACGCCGGCGCTGGCTTTCGCCGCCGACCGGTTCGGCGACCACCGCCGGTTCCTGATCGGCCTCGCCTGGGCCGGCCTGCTGGTCGTGCTGGTGCTCACGCAGCTGTCCACGTTCTGGCCGCTGCTGTTTGGCACCGTGCTGTTCTCGCTCGCCATGTCGACCATCATGCCCCTGACCGAGACGGTGGCGATGTCCGGCGTCAAGGCGGCGGGACTTGACTACGGCCGCATGCGGCTGTGGGGCTCGCTCAGTTTCATCGCCGCCAGTATTTGCGGAGGGTGGCTGCTCGAGCCGCTGGGTGCGGGCGCCGCCATCTGGCTGGTGGCGGTCGGCGCCGCGCTTACCGTCGCTGCCGCGCACGGGCTGCAGCGCCCGATCGGACTTGGCCGACTGAAAGCTGCAACGAGCCCGCCCCGCGTCAGGTTCGCGGATGCCCTTGGCCTGTTGCGGTCGCGCCTGTTCCTCGTGTTCCTGCTGACAACCGGCCTGGTGCAGGGAGCGCACGGCATGTTCTACACGTTCGGCGTGCTGCATTGGCGCGAGCAGGGGCTCGACACCGCCTGGTCGGGCATGCTGTGGGGTGTGGCCATCGTTTGCGAGGTGGCGCTGTTTGCCTATTCGGCCGCCGTTGTGCGACGCATTGGACCCGTGCAGTTGATCATCGTCGGCTGCGCGGCGGCCGTGGTGCGCTGGCTGTTGATGGGCTTCGATCCGCCCCTGCTAGTGCTGGTGCTGCTGCAAATATCGCACAGCCTGACCTATACGGCTTCCCACATCGGGGCCATCCACTTCATGAGCCGCGTGGCGCCGGACCATCAGGCCGGAACGGCGCAGGCGCTCTATGCGTCGGTGACTGGCGGCATCGGTCTCGGTGGCGCGATGCTGATCGCCGGACCGCTGTATGCCAGCTACGGCGGGCGCGCTTACTGGGCGATGGCGATCATGGCCGCCGTGGCACTGGCCTCCAGCCTGGTACTATGGCGAATGGCTCAGCCCCACAGCGCGGCTGTGGGCGGCGAGACCAGCGCGCCCTCGTAGGTGAGGCCATCGGGTCGGTCGCCGGCCAGCAGCAGCGGGCCGTCGAGGTCGACCCAGTCCGCATCCTGGGCCAGCAGCAACGCCGGTGCCATGGCGAGCGAGGTAGCCACCATGCAGCCGACCATGATCTTGAGGCCGGTGTCGCGGGCGGCCGCAGCCAGGAGGAGGGCCTCAGTCAGACCGCCCGCTTTGTCGAGTTTGATGTTGATGGCATCGTAACGGCCGGCCAGCTCGGCGATCCCCTCGCGGGTGTGCAGCGACTCATCGGCGCACACCGGCACGGGATGAGGACCTCCGGCCAGCGCGGCATCGTCTTTGGCATGTAAGGGCTGCTCGATCAGCTCCATGCGCGTCTCGGCGGCGACCCGCATCAGCTCGGGCAGCAAAGCCGGCGTCCAGGCCTCGTTGGCATCGGCGATCAGGCGCTCGTTGGGGCAGGCGGCACGCACTTCGCGCATGCGCCGATCATCGCCCGGTCCGCCGAGCTTCAGTTTGAGAAGTGGCAGGCCGCGTTTGCAAGCAGCGGCGGCCTTGGTTGCCATGGCTTCCGCGCTGTCGAGGCTGAGCGTGTAGGCGGTGGTGAGGGGGCGCAGCTGCTGGCGTCCGGCGAGCCCGGCCACCGTGGTGTTGTCACGCTTGGCCTCGTAGTCCCACAAGGCGCAGTCGAGTGCGTTGCGGGCAGCGCCTGCGGGCAGCAGCTGCTGCAGCGCCGTCCGTGTCGTCAGCCCGCCGATGCCCTCGATGGCGGCGCAGACGCTGTCGACCGACTCACCGTAGCGGGCGTACGGCACGCATTCGCCGCGGCCTGTCGTGCGGCCGTCGCCGACCCGCGCGATGACCACCACCGCCTCGCGCTTGGCACCGCGCGAGATCGCGAAGGTGCCGGCGATCGGCCAGGTTTCGACGGTCGCCTCGACGCTGAGCGCCATGGGCTTCGGTCTCCCGATTGCGAGATTCGACCAATCTCGCCGATAGTGTCCGCAGCCAAGCTTACAGAATTGTCCTAGCCATGTGATTGGCGAAATTCGCGTAGACCTCCGCTGGGAGGCTAGCGCAGCCGCCCGCTGGCGTGGGCGAGGAACAAATAGACGCGGCCGCTTTCGGAGATCAGGTGGTTGTGCACGCCGCGGCCGGAGGGATCCTTCTGCTCGACACCGCGCAGCATCTGCTCGAAGTCGTGCAGAAAGCGATCGATCATGCGCTGGAAGGTCGGATCGCTCTTGTAGCGCTCGCTCATCTCGTCGAAGGTGGCGCGCCCCTCGGCGGTATAGATGCTGCGTACCATGATGCCGCGCTGGCCAGCCCGGAAGCGCGACCAGATGGCCGATGCGGTGGTTGCATCGAGAGCGCGGGCGATAACCTCGGTGTTGATGGTCGGGGCAGCCCGCGTGCCGTCATCATCCTGCGAGGCGCGCTGCAACAGGTCGCCCAGCGACCAGCCGTTGTCGCCGCCATTCTGCATGGGTATGGGAAGCTGTGCGCCTGGCTGCTCGGCATAGGCGGCGGCAAGCGACAGCGTATTGCTGTGCGGCACCGGGTTGCCCCCTCCCGGCAGGGTGATGTCTTGGCGCTCGCGACCTGACAGCGAGGACAGCTGCTCAAGCGCGCGTAGCTGATCGTTGAGCGCAGCGCGCATCACGTCCGCGCTCCCGCGCGCAGGGGCGGGCAGACGTTCGGGTTCGCTGCTGCGCACACGCTCCTGGTCCAGACGGTCGGCCTCGGCGCGCAGCCGGTCCTGCTCCCTCTGCAGCTCGGCAGCCGCACGCGAGGCGCGCGCGCGCAGGTCGTTGGAGGTCTCGTTGAAGCGGTTGGCGATGCTGCCCAGATGCTGGTTGACCTCCTGCGACACGCCGGAAAACTTGCTGCGCATGTCCTCGAGTGTGCGCGAAGCCTGCGCCTCGGTCTGGTTGCGCAGCCGCTCGATCTCGCTCACCACGGCACGAGAGCTGGCATCGGTCTGCATGCGCAGACGGTCGAGCTCTTCGAGCGCCGCCTGGGAGTGGGCTGCAGTGCCGTTGGCGAGCTGCTCCAGCAACTGGCGCGCGCGTGCCTCGGCGTTGGCGATGGAGCCCTCCACCGTTTGCGTATAGCCGCGCATCACCTGATCGAGCTGTTCGGCCTTGCCGCTCATGCGGGTGAGCGTATCGTTGAGCTCGCTGTGCCGCTTCTGCAGCGTAGAATCGATGCGCGCGTTGGCGTGCTCCAGCGCATTGGCCGCCTGCACAATGGAATTGCCCTGGCTGTCGAAACGGGTGGTGACACCGGAGATCTGCTGCACCAGGTTTTCCGAGACGTTCTTGAGCAGGTCGGCGCGGCTCGACAGGCCTTCGATCGCCTGCAGCGACTGGCGCGTGATGCTATCGCTGGTACGCCGCACGGCATCGATGCCGGTCATCAGCGATTCGTCGATATTATGCGCCTGGCGGCCGAGCGTATCGGTGAGCGACTTGACGTGGTTCTCCATGGCATAGGTCAGCGCGCGCGCCTTTTCACTGACGGCGCTGTCGATGGCGAGGGTGGAGCGCCGCAGCGAATCGTCAAACAGCGACAGACGCTCGGCGAAGGCAGCATCAAGCGCACGCGTCCGCTCCACCAGCTGCACATCGAGTGCCTCGGCGCGGCTCGCCAGCGTGGCGTCGAGGGCCACCGTGTAGTCGTCAAGGACCGCCTGCAGCTGCTGGGTGCGGTTTGAAAGCGAGGTCTCGAGGCTGCCGCTGGCGGTGGCCAGCTGACCTTCCAGCGCGATCAGGTTCTGACCGGCGCCTTCGATGATCTTGGCAAGCTTTATCTGCTGCTGCGACAACTTCTCGATCAGGTTGGGCACCTCGCTGCCCATCGACTTGAGCGTTTCCGAGACCTTGTCGGTGGTGCTCACCAGGGCGTGCCGTTCACCCACCAGTTCCTGGATCAGGCCTTTGATCTTGTGCTCGTTCTCGCCGTACGACTTCTCGAGTGCGGCAACCTCGTTGTGCACTAGCGCTTCCAGCTCGCCGGCACGTCCAAGGGCGCGCGAGATCGCCTCGTTCATGAACGACACCTGCCGGCGGACCGCCTGGCCCAGCGATGCCGCGGCCTGCTCCGCACCGCGGTCGGGCTCGGCAAGCCGTACGGCCACCTCGGTCATGGCCGAGGACATCAGTTTCAATTCCTGCGCGCGTACTGCCAGCATGGCCAAGAACCAGAACAGCGCGATTGGCAGGCCGATGGTGGCCAGCACGACGATCATCATCGGGCTGGTGAAGACGGCGCCGGCGCTGGGCGCGGTGGCGATCACCGGCGACAGGAAAGCCCAGGCGAGCAGGGCGCCGATGGCCAGCCAGCCGCCGGAGGCAGCGGCGGCCATCATGAAGGGCTGGTTGGACGGCTTTTGCTGGAGCGCGAATATCAGGCCGCCGATCGACGGCACGTCGTCGTTGGCGGCAACCCGCGAGCGCGCAGGACCAGCCGGCCGACGCTTGGCCGTCCGCCGTTGGCCTTCGTCCTCGATCGGTTCGTCGGGTTTTGCGGCAACATCTGCCGGTGGGATCGGCGGCGGCTCGGGCGCCTTTGCAGCGCCGTTCGCCTGTTTGGGCGGCACAGGCGGACGGCCGAGCGTGGCGAGGCCCAACGTGCGTTTGGCCGTCTCCCGCTGCGTCTTGCCGTCGTGAGCCATTCCCCAGTCCAATTGCGACGCGACGCGGTGCCCCAACCGTTCAGCATCGACACATAACCTATTTACCCAGAAGGGCACAGGCACGGAACGCGGAAAACTGGTGATCAGCCTCCCGTGCGCAGGCGCGCTCTATCGCGGCTCCCCCGCGCGCCTCGCGTTGCTGTCTAGCTAGGCACGCAATTGGGCAAAACGAAGATTGGTGCGGTCGCCAACACCCTCACCTGACATGCATTTGTCGGCGACCGTGGTGCAGCAGGCACGCCTTAACGGTTGGGTCATTTCTCCGGCCGCATGATGCAGCGTCGCATGCGACCGGCAGGGTGGGCTGCGGTTGGCTGGACGGGCGTCGGGGAACGTCTTTGGACGTGCAACGCAATTGCAGGGCGATTGCAGGACATTTAAGGATCAGTGCCAGGGAGAGGCGGCGGTGGGGAGTAGAGGCACAGAGTTAGGCGCAGAAAAGCCGTTGGCTCGCAATGATCGATACGACGGCCACACGCCCTCGGATGCGATAGATCTCGAATATCTTCGTCGTTTTACATTGGGTAATGCGGCGCTCGAAGAAGAAGTTTTACGGTTATTCATGGATCATGCACCCCTATACTTGGAGCAGCTTCGCAACGCCAAGACGGGCAAGGAATGGGCGGAAGCCGTGCACACCATCAAGGGTTCGAGCGCTGCCATCGGTGCGCGCCGCCTCACACGCATCGCTGAGATGGCCGAACGCCTCCATCTTGAGAGCGCAGACGCCGTGACCCACGACGAGAACCTCCGCGCCCAGGCCATCGCCGCCGTCACGCAGGCGATGGAGGACGTGCGAGGCTGCATCCAGCGCCTGCTCGCACTGCAATGAGGCTCCCCAAGCAGTGCCGGCCACGGCGGGGCGGGCATGGCGCTTGCCGATCCGCGCTGCCCCCGCTAACACTCGCGGCCGCAATCAGCCTGTCTGGTCAGGGCCCTGGCCTGCAGGTCGCAGCGCATCGACATGCCCGGACAAATTCCGCGAGGCCCGCCTGCCCATGGCCAAGATCACGTTCATCCAGCCGGACGGCACGCGCCAGGAGGTCGTGGCCGAGCCGGGCATGACCGTGATGGAAGCGGCCCGCAAGGAGTTGGTGCCCGGCATCGAGGCCGAATGCGGCGGTGCGTGCTCTTGCGCCACTTGCCACGTCTACGTGGACGATGCCTGGCGCGAGAAGGTGGGCCAGCCCTCGCAGATGGAAGAGGACATGCTGGATTTCGCCTTCGATGTGCGAGCCTCCAGCCGCCTGTCCTGCCAGATCAAGGTCCGCGACGAACTGGACGGCCTCGTCGTAAGCGTCCCCGAAAAGCAGTTCTAGTGCGCAACCCCGGTTGCTGGACGGCGTTTGCCGGCGCGCGCTATCGTTAACCGTCGTCGAGCTCCACGGAGAAGCAAGGCATGCGCGCCTCGGCTGCGGCATTTTTCGCCATCCTGGTCACGATTGGGCTTGCTTCGACCGGCAGAGCGTGGGCTCAACAGCAGCGCTGGGCCGCCATTGATCCGAACCGCGAGGTGTCGTCGACGGTTGCCTGGGGGGCGACGGAGGCGCAGGCCAAGGAGCGCGCAGTTGACGTCTGCGAGAAGGTGTCGAAGACGTGTGCCAACGGCCCGGCGACCACCAACCATATGGAAGACGTGTTCGCCGTGATGTGCTGCTCCCGGCCGAGGCATGGCTGCGCGGCTGCGGCGGCCGAGTCGCGTGAGGATGCGACCGCCAGCGTGCGCAAGAACCTTACCGAAGCGGGCTTTAGCAGTTGCACGCTCAGGCACTATATGTCAGCCGGGACCGGCAAGAAGCAGTGAGCAGTGCCCAACTCGGATTGGAACAGTCGTGTGATGATCGACACTTTCGCCAGCGTTCGCAGCTTGGTTCTGAGCGAATGTCTCGGTGTCAAGCATGCGACTAAGCCTATGCTTCCAGCATCGCTTGTGATGGCGAAGTTCACTCGAGGCGCTGGCAGCAAGGTGTGGCGAACTTCGCAATCGGGACACCAGTGATGGCAGCTGAAGGTGCAACCGGCGCGCCCGTCGTCGAGACGGATGCCGTCATAATTGGTGCAGGCCCAGTCGGCCTGTTCGCGGTGTTCGAATTGGGCCTGGTCGACATCCAGGCGCACGTCATCGACATTCTCGACAAGCCCGGCGGCCAGTGCGCCGAGCTTTATCCAGAAAAACCGATTTACGACATACCCGGCCTGCCGATTGTGACCGGACAAGGCCTGACCGATGCGCTGATGGCGCAGATCAAGCCGTTCAACGCCACGTTGCATCTCGGCCAGCGCGTCGATGCCCTGCAGCGCACGGACGACGGCCGCTTCCGCCTCGTCACCGACGCCGGCACCCAGTTCCTTGCCAAGGCGGTGGTGATTGCGGCGGGCGGTGGCTCGTTCACGCCCAAGCGTCCGCCGCTCGCCGGCATCGAGGCCTACGAAGGCAAGTCGGTGTTCTATTCCGTGCGGCGCATGGACGATTTCCGCGGCAAGGACGTGATGGTTGTCGGCGGCGGGGACAGCGCACTCGACTGGACGCTCAACCTGCAGCCGATCGCCCGCTCGCTTACCCTCATGCACCGGCGCGATGATTTCCGCGGCGCACCCCATTCGGTGGAGCAGATGCGCGCGCTGGTGGCGGACAACAAGATCGCCCTGGTGATCGGACAGATGAGCGCGCTCGAAGGCGAAGCCGGCCAGCTCGAGGCGGTAGTCCTCAAGGGTAAGGACGGCGAGGTGCGCTATCCCTGCAACCGGCTGCTGCCGTTCTTCGGCCTGACCATGAAGCTCGGACCGGTGGCCGACTGGGGCCTCAATCTCCACGAGAACCTGATCCACGTCGACACCGAGAGGTTCGAGACGAGCGAGCCCGGCATTTTCGCGGTTGGCGACATCAACTGGTATCCGGGCAAGCTGAAGCTCATTCTGTCGGGCTTCCACGAGGTGGCGCTGGCGGCGCAGGCCGCGCACAAGATCGTCTATCCGGGCAAGAAGCTGCTGTTCCAGTACACGACGTCTTCCTCCTCGCTGCAGAAGAAGCTGGGCGTCGGCTGATCAGCTCTTGTTCTTGCGCTTCTCCAGCTCGTCGTAGAATTCCTTGGAGTCGAACTTCCGGTCGGGCTCGCCGCTGTCGCAGGCGCCCCCAAACAGCCCGCCGCACTGAGGCTCGGCCTTGGCCGGTTGCGGCAGGTTGGGTTTGTAGTCGCCGGCGAGGTGCCGCTGCAGGTCGGCCTTGATCAAGTTGCTGCGCTTATCGGTGCAGTAGTCGGGATCGGACGACACCTTGCCGGAGATGGTCCTGAAGGTCGTGTCGTAGCTGTTTTGGATCTTGATCAGCTGCTCGCCGGCCGCTCCCTGCCGCTGCTCGTAACCCAGGTAATTGCTGCGCATCTTGGCGGTATCGAAATTGAAGCCGCACCGTTGCGCACGGGCCGACGTCCAGGCCACTTGGATCGGGCGAGCCATCGGGTCTTCATTGCTGATGCCTGGCGTGTCGGCGGCAAGGCTGGCCGCCGTGAGCCCGCTCGCTCCGCTACCACAGCCCGCGTGCAGGGCCGTCATAAGCAGCAGCAGCCCTGCGCCAATTCCCTTGGTCGTGCGGTCCATCGCACCCCCTCCGGGACGCTGGGGCATGACATGTCCCAGCGTCGCTCGTCCCCTAATTGAGGCCGCAATTAGCCCCCCTTCAAGACCAGACAATGGCAGATCGGCCAGACGGCGCAACTTGCATAGCCCGGCGGGTCCCCGTGTTCCACCAGGGGCTGGCGCGAGCTTGACCGGGGCCGGCGGGCCACGCTTAGCGCATCAGCTCGCGCATGGCGCGGTCCAGGCCCTCGAGCGTCAGAGGGTACATGCGATCGCTAACGGCGGTGCGCATCATCTTGATGGAGGGCGTCCAGCCCCAGTGGTGCTCGGGTACCGGGTTGAGCCAAACGCAGTGCTCGTAGATGTCGGTGATGCGCCGCATCCAGAGCGCGCCCGGCTCCTCATTCATGTGCTCGACCGAGCCGCCCGGCACCGAGATTTCGTAGGGGCTCATGGAGGCGTCGCCGACGAAGATCACCTTGTAGTCGGCCGGGTAGGTGTGCAGCACGCTCCAGGTCGGCGTGCGCTCGGTCCAGCGCCGCGCGTTGTCCTTCCAGACGAATTCGTACAGACAGTTGTGGAAGTAGAAATATTCGAGGTGCTTGAACTCGGTGCGCGCCGCCGAGAACAACTCCTCAGCGGTCTTGATGTGCCAGTCCATCGAGCCGCCGACGTCGAAGAACATCAAGACCTTGACCGCGTTGCGCCGCTCGGGCCGCATGTGGATGTCGAGGTAGCCCTTCTGCGCGGTACCCTTGACGGTGTGGTCGAGGTCGAGCTCGTCGGCCGCACCGGTGCGCGCGAACTTGCGCAGGCGGCGCAACGCCACCTTGATGTTGCGCGTGCCGAGCTCCACGCTGTCGTCAAGGTCCTTGTATTCGCGCTTGTCCCATACCTTGATGGCGCGGTTGTTGCGGTTCTCCTTCTGGCCGATGCGTACGCCGGCCGGGTTGTAGCCGTAGGCGCCGTAAGGCGAGGTGCCGCCGGTGCCGATCCATTTGCTGCCACCCTGATGGCGGCCCTTCTGCTCAGCGAGGCGCTTCTTCAGCTCCTCCATGATTTTGTCCCAGCCACCTAGCGCCTCGATCTTGGCCTTGTCCTCATCCGACAGATAGAGCTGGGATACGAGACGCAGCCACTCGTCTGGGATGGCTGCTTCGATCGCCTCGCGCATCAGCTCAAGGCCCTTGAAGACATGGCCGAACACCTGGTCGAACTTGTCGAGGTGGCGCTCGTCCTTCACCAGGGCGGCGCGCGACAGGTAGTAGAAGTTCTCGACGCTGCGATCGGCGAGGTCGGCCTGCAGCGCCTCCATCAGCGTCAGGTATTCCTTCAGGGTGACCGGCACCTTGGCGGATTTCAGCTCATAGAAGAACGTGGCGAACATTCGTGTGTCTCGGTGTAGGCCGCCGATGAAGATTGCACGGCGTCACAGGCTGTCGACCGCCCCCAGCACGGTGATGACCTCCTCGGGCAGCAGGCCGCCGTGGTGGCCGTGAAAGGTGTTCTGCAGCAGACCCTTCTGCCGCCACCAGATGAAGCGGTTGCGGTAAGGCAGCATCAGCACATCGCCGAGCCGCCGCCGCAACTCCGGACTGATGGGGCCTGGGCCGAACAAGCCCTGCGCCAGCGCATCCTCGATGGGCAGGATGAGCGCATCGGCATCAAAATTCTGGTGCAGCAGCTCGAGCGCCTCGGCTTTGCGCTCAGGGCGCAGGTGCAGGAAGACGTCGCGCGGCGCACCGTTCGGATAGATGGGATTGCCGGTCGGGCTGACGGGCAGACACGCTGCCAGCTCCGGCACGCGCTCGTTGAGATAGATGGTCTCGCGCACATCGGTTTGCACCTGGCCGTGGTCGGCAATGAACAAGTACAGCGTGTCCGGGCTATCGATGTCGCGCATGACAGCATCGAAGGTGTGCCAGTAGCTGGCGATCTCGGCTGCATGATAGGCGCTGCCCGGCCCGTGAATGTGGGCCATGGTGTCGATCGCCGCCCAATACACGCTGAGCAGCGCCTTGCCGCTGGTCTGTCGCAGCGCGTCCTTGAGCTGCACGAGAGCCTCTGCCGGCGTGCCGTGCACCACCACCTCTGCCCCGGCGCTGGCGACGCGGTTGTAGGCTGAGCCTGCATAGTTGGCGTGCGAGAACTGGACGGAGCGTACCCCGCGCCGGCCGAGGCGCTGGTGCAGCGTCTCGTGTAGCTCTAGGAGCGCGCTTGGATCGTAGCCCTTGTTCAGGCAGGCATCGCGCGGATGGCGGCCGAGGGGAGTGAAGGCGAGCGACTGAATAACCTCGCCGTAGGCCGGGATGTAGATGTTCCACTCGTAGAGGGCGTGCGCCGCGGGCAGAACGCCGAGGTTGAGCGTCGAGACGGAGGCAGCGGTGGTGGAGGGAAAGAGGGCCGAAATCGGCGTCAGCGTGCCGTGCTCGACGACCCGGCTGGTGGCGCGGAAGCGGTGTCCGTGCTCGCGCCAGAATTGCCAGCCGAAGCTGTCGACGAACACCAGCACGATCTTGGCTGGCCGCGGATAGGAGCCGCCGAAGCAGTCGGGCGGCAGCAACGGGCCGCGGCTCGCCTCGCCAGTGAAAAGGAACTCGATGGTGTCGGGGATGTTGCCGAACGAGTAGTCGGCATAGATCGGCTTGACGAGCCCGCCAGCCAGCGGAGCAAAGCCGGCCAACGCTGCTTCGTTGATCATCGCAGCCCCGCTATCCCTGGCGCTTGCTGAGGAACGCCAGGCGCTCGAACAGATGCACGTCCTGCTCGTTCTTGAGAAGGGCGCCGTGCAGCGGCGGGATCAGCTTGCGCGCATCGTTCTCGCGCAGCGTCTCCGGGCTGATGTCCTCATTGAGGAGCAGCTTGAGCCAGTCGAGCAGCTCGGAGGTGGAGGGCTTCTTCTTGATGCCCGGCACGTCCCGAACGTCGTAGAAGACCTTCAGCGCTTCCGAAACCAGGCGGCCTTTTAGGTTGGGAAAGTGCACCTCCACGATCGCGCGCATGGTCTCCGGATCGGGAAACTTGATGTAGTGGAAGAAGCAGCGGCGCAGGAAGGCGTCGGGCAGCTCCTTCTCATTGTTGGAGGTGATGAGCACGATCGGACGGTGGGTGGCCTTGATGGTCTCCCCGGTTTCGTAGACGTAGAACTCCATGCGGTCGAGTTCCTGCAGCAGATCGTTGGGGAACTCGATGTCAGCCTTGTCGATCTCGTCGATCAGCAGCACGGGGCGCTCGCCGTAGGTGAACGCCTCCCATAGCTTGCCCTTACGAATGTAATTGCGGATGTCCTTGACGCGCTCGTCGCCGAGCTGGCTGTCGCGCAGGCGGCTGACCGCGTCGTACTCGTACAGCCCCTGCTGCGCCTTGGTGGTGGACTTGATGTGCCACTCGATGAGCGGCGCCGTGACGGCCTTGGCCACCTCCATGGCGAGCACCGTCTTGCCGGTGCCGGGTTCGCCCTTCACAAGCAGCGGGCGCTGAAGCGTAATGGCGGCGTTAACGGCGACCTTGAGGTCATCGGTCGCCACGTAGTCCTTGGTACCCTTGAATCGCATGATGCCGAGCGCGCGCTCCCAAGCCGGAAATGGACGCGCGACAGTAGGGGTGAGCTTGGCGCCCAGCAAGCAAGCCACTGACGCAGGAGGGTGGAGCTGGAAAAGATAGGCGCCACTTCCAGGCGGCATTTGGAAGTGGCGCGGCGACGCTTGGGGGGAGAACGCAGGGAAAAGCGTCGCTTGTCGGAACCCGGCATCGACCAATCGAGTGGTGGAGAAAAGTTGCGGGGGAGGGGCAACTTTTCCCTACGGATTCCGATCGCCTAGTTCGCCGCTCTGCAGGGTCCCAATTCCGTCGTGTCGCTGCCGACTATGCCGCAGACAAATGAATGCACGGTAAACGTGTAGCAAACAATGATCGCTACTGAAACTAGAGGATATCAAACAGAGGATGGTGTGCAGAGATTTCGCCAATCAAGCCGCGGTGTTAACGCTGGTCGGCGTTGGCCGGAAGCTATGATCGGCGGTCTCTGCAACCGCTTGACTTGCAATAACAGAGGCTTAAATACGGGCACGCAAATCGCGCCGACCGGCTCGCGGCGCGAGGTTTGCAGAGGTGCAGGAGCCGTCTGGAAGCGCGCATGACCAAAGCGGATCCGCGTAAAGCCGACAAGAAAGCCGCTGCCAAGACCGTTGTTAGAGCTGCATCCTCCAGCGGGCGATCCGAAACACGCACTAACGACGTTCACAAGAATGGCGCAGGCAAGCCGCGTAAGGCGACTGGACGGGCAAGCGCGATCGTGCTCCCCGAGGGTTATCAGCCGTCCGAGAACGAGCCGTTCATGAATGAGCGGCACCGGTTGTATTTCCGCAACAAGCTGGTGGCCTGGAAAGAAGAGATCATCCGGCAGAACCGCGAGACGCTGCAGGTTCTGCACGAGGACTCAGCCCAGCACGCCGACCTCGCGGATCGCGCCACCTCCGAGACGGATCGGGCGCTCGAACTCAGAGCCCGCGATCGCCAGCGCAAGCTGATCGCCAAGATCGACGCGGCGCTGGCGCGCATCGAGGAGGGAACCTACGGCTATTGCGAGGAGACGGGTGAGCCGATTGGGTTAAAGCGGCTTGATGCCCGTCCGATCGCAACGCTGTCACTGGAAGCTCAGGAGCGCCACGAGCGCCGCGAGAAAGTCTTCCGCGAGGACTGACGATCCATCCGCAGCAGTTGTCAGCCGTCCCGTGCGGGGCGCAGCGCGCGCCGGCCGGCAAGGGCATTGTGCGGCCGTCGGTGTGCTAAGATCTCCAAAGCAGGCTAGGCGGCGAGCTGCTCCTTCACCTTGGCGGCCAGCTGCGGCAGCGTGAAGGGCTTGGCGAGGAAGGCGTAGGCTTCGTTCTCGTCGAGCGTTTTCTTGAACGCGTCGTCCGGGTAGCCTGAGACGAAAATGATCTTGAGGTCGGGATTGGTCTTGCGCAGCTCCTTCAGCAGCGTTGGACCATCCATCTCGGGCATCACCACGTCGCTCACCACGATATCGACGCGGCCCTTCTCACGCTCCATCACTTCCAGGGCTTCGACGCCGGTGCCGGCTTCCAGCACCTCGTAGCCCTGTCGCAGCAGCGCGCGAGCGGCGACCTGGCGCACGATGTCCTCGTCCTCCACCAGCAGCACGCGCCCCGTACCCGTGAGGTCGCGCACGACCTCCTTCTTCTTCTCGGTCGGGGCGATCTCCTCCACACTCTCGACGATGTGGCGCGGCAGGTAGACGCGGAATGTCGTGCCCTTGCCAAGCTCGCTGTCGGCAAACACATAGCCGCCCGTCTGCTTGACGATGCCGTATACCGTCGACAGGCCGAGACCCGTGCCTTTCCCGACATCCTTGGTGGTGAAGAACGGTTCGAAGATCTTGCCCATCACCTCCTGGGTCATGCCGCAGCCAGTATCCTCGACCTCGACCAGCACGTATTCGCCGGCTGCCACGCCCGAGCCCGACAGCTTCAAGCTTTCCCGTTCGCTAACGTTGCGGGTGCGGATCGAGAGCGTGCCGCCGTTTTGCATGGCATCGCGCGCATTAACGGCCAGGTTGATGATCACTTGTACGAACTGCGTCCGGTCCGCCTTCACGTACCAAAGGTCGCGGCCCGGCGAGATTTTCAGCGTGATTGTCTCTCCAAGCGAACGGTTGAGCAGAGGTGCCAGGTCCGTGAGCGTCTCGCCCAGTTCCAGCACCTCGGCCTGCAGCGTCTGGCGGCGGGAGAATGCAAGCAGCTGGTGCACGAGGCCGGCGGCGCGGTGCGCGCTCTGCTTGATGTTCATGATATCGCGATAGGCCGCGTCGGTCGGGCGCTGCTTGAGCAGCAGCAGATCGGAAAAGCCGATGATGGCGGTGAGCACGTTGTTGAAATCGTGCGCCACGCCGCCGGCGAGCTGCCCGACGGCCTCCATCTTGTGACTCTGCGTAAACTTCTGCTCGAGCGCCTTCTGCTCGGTCGCGTCGATGACGTAGAGGATGGCGCCTTCGCGACCGCGTGTGCCGGTGCCGAGCGGGCTGACATAGATGCGCCGTGCCAATTCCTTGCGGGCGCCGAGCGAGACCTCGACCGGTGCGGCGCCGGTGCGACCCGAGATTGCCCGCTGCAGCGCCTTGGCCAACTCGCCGCTGCCAGGTTCCTCGCCGCCGGGCAACAGGTCGGCCACCGCCTTTGGCACCGTGCCGTGCTCTTCCGCGAACATGCGCACGAAGGCCGCGTTGCTGGTCATGATGTCTCCGTCGGTGTCGACGGTAGCGACGCCGAACGGCGCCGACTGGAACAGGCGCGAGGGGTGCGCGTCGGCTTCCCCGCGCGTCGTGTCGCGGCCGGCCTCGGTGCCGGCTGCGTCGAGCACAAGGATGGAGGTGACGCCGCCCCGGCCCTGGCCGCGGCAGATCAACTGGGCAGGGAAGGCGCGGCCGTCCTCGCGCAGGAGGTCCACGTCGAGCTTGCGCACGCGTACGCCCGCCGAGCGGATGGTGGCCTTCACCGATGCGGCAGCATCCGGAGAGAGGATGTCGAGCAGGGTGAGCGGACGGCCGAGTTCGGAGCGCAACCCAAGCCAGTGACTGAGCGTGGTGTTTATGTGGGCGATGCGCCCGTCGGCCATCACGGCTAGCAAGCCTTGCGGCAGTCCGTCATAGAAGGCGAGTGTCGCCTCGAGACCGCCGATCGTCTCGATCTCGCGCAGCCGCTCGCGGGTGACGTCGGCCACCTGCCAGATGGTGAGGTTGGTTTCGCTGCCGTTGCGCAGCGCCGTGTGCGGACGCACCGACACTTGCAGCCAGCGCCCGCTGCGTCCGCCTTGTGCGTCGGAGCGTGTGTAGAGCACCTCATCGCGTGGCTCAGAGCGTTCGGCGGCCCGGTTCAAGCGGAAGAAAGCCTGTGCCGATTCCGGTTCGCCCGCGAACAGTTCCTCCAGCGTGGTATGCCGGCCTGGCCGCCGACCGGTGAGGCGCTGCAGCGCCCGGTTGCGATAAATGACCTCGCCCTTGCCGTCGACGATCTGCAGGGCGCTGTCGAGGCCGTCGGCGACCGTCTTGACGAGCTCGGCCTCGGCGACCCGCTCACTGAGCCTGAGGAAGCCCGACAGCAGCCCGAAGATCAAAAAGACGCCGCCCACCGCGAGCAGCGCGAGCGCGGCCAGCACCACGGGTTCGGCAATACCGCTTGCCATCAGCATGGCACCGGCCAAGGCGCCTCCAGCCACGACGCTAGCGGCGAGGTAGACCCCGCCCGTCGCTTGCGCGCGCTCCGGCGCTTCGGCGCGTGCCCCCCATGCTGCCATAAAGGCAAGTCTTAGCTGATTCTGCGCGAGCTGAGCCCGCAGCGCCAGCACAGTCTGTGCAAGGGGATTGCGAAAAACCTGAATGAGATCGGCATCCGGACGCATTACGAACCAGTACCCCGATGTATGGGTTTTGCTGGGAAATGTCCGGCCCGCTAGGCGGGCAGGGGCGGCGCGGCTTCAAGAAAGCATCCATTCAGGTTAAGATGCAGTGAAGGCCCGGCCGCCATGGGACGGGGGGACCGTTTTATCGTACGGCTCGGCCTGCCGACTTGTTTGTGGGAAACTCCGGTTTTGGTTGCAGGCAGGCGCGAAATTTGCGGGCCGGACGGTCGACGGGGCCGTGCGTGCGCTTGGCGATCGGGTGAAATCGGCGCAGTGTCCGCGCCATGATTCGATGGGATCGTGAGACATGACGACGCTGATCGGATGGCTGTTCGTGCTGTTGCTGCTGGGGGCTGCGGTGGTCGTCGGCCTATGGGGCTATCGCGCCTACTTCACCGGCGACACCAGCCTGACGTGGGGCAACTGGTTCGGCGTGCCGCCTGAGCCGCGCTTGAGCGTCACCGAGCAGGCCAACGTCGATGGCCGACGCAGGCTGCTGCTGATCCGCCGCGACGACGTTGAGCACCTCATCATGACCGGCGGGCCGGTCGACATGGTCATCGAGACGAACATCGCAGCCCCCAGGGAGTACCGAGAGGCGGTGATGGCCGAGCCCGCCGATCGTAACCCGCCGGTCTTCACCCGACAGCCGCGCAGTTTCGGACAGGCCGTCAACGAATGAGCGTGCCGCACATCCGGCGCACCTTGCAGACTTGGTTCTTCGCCGCGCTGCTTTCCGCCGCGGCGTTGGTGTACGTGTGCCCGCTGTCGGCGCAGACCCAACCCGGCGCACCCGCCGATAAGCAGGGACAGGTCCAGGGACCTGGACAAACGTCCGGCCAGTCGGTGCAGACCGAGGCGCAAAGCCAGGCCGCGCTGCCCGAAGATATCAAGAAGCCGATCGCCAAGCTCACCACGGCCATCGAGTCGGCCGAGAAGGCCCTGCAGCAGCTGAGCGAGCTCGAGGAGGAGCTTGGGCGTCTCAGGCTGGAGGTCGAAGAGATTCTCGCCGAATCCGTCGACACTGCCGAGAACCTGCGGCCGCAGCTGGCCGCTGTACGCTCGCAGATCGAGCGCCTGGGTCCGGTGCCCGGCAAGGACACGCCGCCGGAGGCGCCGGCCATTGCTGCGGATCGCGCGCGGCTGGCCGCGCAGGCCTCCGAGCTTGATGGGGCGATCAAGGCGGCAGAGCTGACCTGGGTGCGCGCCCGCCAGCTGATCGAGCGCATCACCGTGCTCCGGCATTCTATCTTTACCCGCAACCTGCTTGAGCGGCTGCCGAGCCCGCTGCTGCCGGGCGTGTGGCATGACTTCTCCAACGAAACGCCGGCGGTCGGCCGTCGGCTGCACTACCTGTTCGACGACTGGTCGTATTGGGCAGGCTCCAAGAAGCCGGAGCTGGCCGGGCTCGTTATCACCGCGCTCATACTGTTCTTGGGGTTGCGCCTGCTGGTCGCGCGGCTGACCGCCGCTCGCCACGTTGCACGCGAGGTGCCGCCAACCTTCTTCGAGCGGGCCTTTGCCGTGTCCTGGACGGCGCCGCTGCGTGCCTTGCCGGCGGCGGCCGCGGCGCTCCTCATCTATGCCGGCCTCGATTCGCTCGATCTGCTCTATCCGCCGTGGGGCAGGGTGGCGGCAGCGGCGCTCAAAGCCGTGCTCGTGCTTGCTGCGGTGACCACGCTGATCACCATGGTGCTGGCGCCGTCGGAGCCACAATGGCGCTTCGTACAGCTGTCCGACGGCGCCGCTCGCCGCATCCTCTGGCTGCTTTACGGCATCACCGGCGTGTATGCCATCGACGTGGCACTGACCGAGATCAGTCGGGTGTTCTTCGTGCCGCTGCCGGTCAGCGTGGTCCAGTCGTTCCTCGCCAGCATGATCTTTGCGAGCCTGCTGATCGGCCTGCTGCTGACGCCATTTGAGCCACGTCCGCGCCACAGCCCGCGCTGGCTGAAGGCGCCGCTGTGGATCATCGCGCTCAGCATCATCGCCGCGGCCTTGCTGGGCTACGTGGCGCTGGCGCGCTTCATCGCCCAGCAGCTGGTGATGACCGGCATCGTGGTGGTCCTCGTATGCCTGGGCTATCTCGCCATCCGCGCCGTCACGCGCGAGCCGCAGCACACCGCTTATCCGGTCGGCGAGCTGCTCGAGAGTCGCTTCGGCCTCGACGCGCCGCGTCGGCATCAGCTGGCGCGCTTGACGGAGCTGGCTCTGACGCTGGCCCTCATCATTTGCGCCATTCCGCTGCTGATGATGCAGTGGGGATTCCAGGGTGCCGATATCCGCGACTGGTTCAAGTCGCTCGTGTTTGGTCTGGAGATCGGCACGTTCCGCATTTCGCTCGCCCGCATCCTGATCGGCATCGTGCTGTTCATTGCTCTGCTGTTCGCCACGCGCCTCTTCCAGCGCTGGCTGCGCGAGCGTGCCCTGCAGCAGACGCGCATGGATCCGGGCATCGTCAATTCCATCGACACGGTGGTTGGCTATGCCGGCATCGCCATCGCAAGCCTGCTCGCCATCTCCTATGCCGGCTTCGATATCACCAACCTGGCGATCGTGGCTGGCGCCCTGTCGATCGGCGTCGGCTTCGGCCTGCAGTCGATCGTCAACAACTTCGTGTCGGGGCTGATCCTGCTGGTGGAGCGTCCCATCAAGGTCGGTGACTGGATTGTGCTCGGCGATCAGCAGGGCAACGTGCGCCGCATCAGCGTACGGGCCACCGAGATCGAGACGTTCGACCGCGCCAGCCTGATCATCCCAAATTCGGAGCTGATCACCGGCCGCGTTTTCAACTGGACGCACCGCGACTCGCTCGGCCGCATCGCCATCAAGATCGGCGTCGGCTATGACTCAGATCCTGAGCAGGTGCTTGCCATCCTCAAGAAATGCGCCGACGACCATCCGCAGGCGATGCGCACGCCGGCGCCGGCCGCCAGCTTCGACAACTTCGGCGCAAGCTCGCTCGATTTCACTGTGCGCGTGTGCCTGGCCGATGTCACGCAGGCCGGCAGCGTGCAGACGGAGCTGCGCGTCGCCATCCTCAAGGCCCTGCGCGCCGCCAACATCGAGATCCCGTTCAACCAGGTCGACGTGAACCTGCGCGATCTCGATGGCGTCAAGCGCTATATCGCGCACCAGTTGGAGCAGAAGGCTGCCGGCCGGGCCGAGGCGCCGACCAGCAACGGCAAGCGCGCCCGTCCCCCCGATAACTAGGTGCTGGTTTGCTCATTTCGAGCAACCAGCTGCCCAGCCCAGCAAAATTGCTGCAATCAGGAACACGGCAAGCAGGCCGCCCAGTGCGTGGCCGAGGGCGGGGCCGCCCGGCGGCTTGCCCGGCTGCTTGGGGGCCGGCCGCGGAGGTGACCGGTGAGCGCGCCAATGACGAACAGCCAAATGGGCTGGCGATCAGGCAAGGAACAACCAGCGCATTGCACCCGCAGGTCTTAGAATTGGCCGACCTGCGCGTGCGACGCGTCCCATCGGCGTCCCCTCCCACCCCCCGTGGGTCGCGCTGGGCGAGGCAACCTAGCTGGCGCCGATGTGGCAGCGAATGATGCGATAGCCCAAATCCAACTCATGCAGGGCAAGCAGATGACCGTTGCGCTCGGCCCAGCGGCCGCTTGAAAGATCGCTGCGGAGCCTTGCCAAGCCAGGCTCGGCATCGATCCGCGCGAAGCTCGACATGCCGCTTCGCACCTCGGGGCTAAGATAGGAATCCGGCCTGCGCCAGTACGCGCACAGCAAGCCATCGATGCAGTCGTGCGGGATGGGCAACGACAGCATGTGCACCGGCCCAATCACGCGTTTGAGCATCGCGGTCAGGGCAGTGGTATCGGGGAAAATGGTACGGTCGTGGGCCGCTATCTCGGGGAAGTACTCATGCGTCAGCCAGAATTGCGCGGCATCAGGAACCCAGGTCAGCAGAACGGCACGCTTGCGCGCTACCCGCGCCATCTCGCTGAAGCCACGCTCGAGGTCTTGCCAGTGGTGAGCGCTGAGAATGGCCATCGCCGCGTCGACCGAGGCCGTCTCGAGAGGAAGCGCCTCCGCCGATCCCTGCAGGCAGGGGGCGGCGTCCGCGGCACGCTGCCGGATCATCACGTCGGATGGCTCGACAGCAATCACGCTGCGGGCGCGCGGCTCATAGGAGCCCGTACCAGCGCCGATATTGACCACGCTCGCGGCGTCCCCGAGCGCCGCCTCGATCGCCGATGCGATCCTCGGGTCGGGTCGCCGGGACTTTGCGTATTGGCGGCCGATGTTGTCGTACAGAGCCATGCGTCCCGTCTCCCCCTGGGCGCGTGTGTCGCCGCAGCCGCAGTTCACAATAGCCCCACGCGGGTGTTCTTGCGACGCGAGAACAAAACGTGTACATTGTGGTTAAAGGCCGAGTCGCGTTTTGCCTGCCAGTGCAACTCATGAAATAAGGGAATCGCGCATGGAAAAGCCGTCTCTGCGGGTGGTCGAAGGGGGAAGCATGGACAAGCAGAAGGCCCTTCAGGCCGCACTCGACCAGATCGACAAGAACTTCGGCAAGGGCTCGGTGATGCGGCTCGGTGCCAACGACAAGCGCATCGAGGTCGAGGCCATTTCGACCGGCTCGCTCGGCCTCGATATCGCGCTCGGCATCGGCGGTCTGCCGCGCGGCCGGGTGGTGGAGATCTACGGTCCGGAGTCGTCCGGCAAGACCACGCTCTCCCTGC
>DASTOW010000357.1:0-29258 GCA_035762425.1 Hyphomicrobiaceae bacterium
GATAGGCGTCGGACCTGGCGAGCGACCAACTCGCATTGATCAAAAGGTAGAAGGCCGACACGCCAAGCACGATAACCAAGCTCGAGGCGTGGAACGGCCGCAGATGGCGCGTCTCGGAGCCCAGTGACAGCAACGGCGCCACCAGGCTCAGGGCTACAATGGCTGGCGCAATCTTCGGGGTTAGCAGGTAGAACACGGTACCGGCGGCAGTCCAGGCGAGCGTGAGCCAGGTCGCCCAGCCGGCCAACGCCGCTGGCTGCACCGAGGCAACCTGCGAGCGGGCCTGGGATCCGACCGCTCGACGTGCCGTGCGCACGCCGGCCGGCGCTGCAATATCCATCCGCTGCCTCCGTGGTGCAGGGCCCGCCGTCAGGCTGGTAGCCGCATCTGCGTTTGCGAACGCGTGCTACGGCGCTGCGAGCGTACGATCCTTGGCAGGCGCGGACGGGCGCCTAGTCGACGCAGGTCGGCATCGACCATCTCGCAGATCATGTCCTCGAAGCGGGTGGTCGGCTCCCAACCGAGCTGCCGCTTGGCCTTGGCGGCGTTGCCGTGCAGGATGTCGACCTCGGCCGGGCGGAACAGCACCGGATCGATCACGACATGAGCGTTCATGTCGAGGCCGGCATGCTGGAAGGCGACCTGGCACATTTCGCGCACCGACCGCACTTGGCCCGTGGCGATTACGTAGTCGTCGGGTGTCGCCTGCTGCAGCATCAGCCACATGGCGCGCACGTAGTCCTGAGCATGGCCCCAGTCGCGCTGCGCATCGAGATTGCCGAGCCGGATGTTGTCGGCAAGGCCAAGCTTGATGCGCGCCACGCCGTCGGTCACCTTGCGCGTGACAAACTCCAGTCCCCGCAGGGGCGACTCGTGGTTGAAAAGGATGCCGCTAGAGGCGTGCAGACCGAAGCTCTCGCGGTAGTTCACGGTGATCCAATGTCCGTACACCTTCGACACGCCGTAGGGCGAGCGCGGGTAGAACGGGGTGGTTTCCGATTGAATGGGTTCCTGCACCCGGCCGAACATTTCCGAGGAGGACGCCTGGTAGAAGCGGGCCTGCGGGCACTCATACCGCATGGCCTCAAGCAGATTGCACACGCCAAGGCCGGTCACCGACCCCGTGTACAGCGGCTGATCCCAGGAGATTTTGACGAACGATTGGGCGCCAAGGTTATAAATCTCGTCCGGCTGCACGGCGCGCAAAACGCGGGTGAGCGAGGAGTAGTCGGCTAGATCGCCATCGGCGAGGCGAACGTCATTTTCTATGCCGAGCCAGCGCAACCGGGTATCGCTAAACTCCGGCATGCTGGTGCGGCGCACCAGTCCGTGAACCTCATAGCCTTTGCTGAGAAGGAAGCGCGCGAGGTATGCACCGTCCTGACCGGTAATCCCCGTAATAAGCGCTATTGCCATGATCACCCCGCTTTTTTGCAATGAATTGCGGTTCCGAAGTTCGGGTTTTCAAATAACCTGCCGAAAAAAATCCAGAAACAGTCAATCTCCGATCATCCCCATAAAAGACGAGCAAAATCAGTAGAATACATCTCATCAAAAATAGAATTCCCATGATATCCGATATAAGACTATCGGACTTATGACGGTACCGTCGCTAGGAGCAAGATGCAGCGGCGCGTCCCGCGCCGGCAATTGCTTGAGGCGTCCATAAATCCATAATGATGTCGGGTTTCACAGCGGCCGGGCTGCGGGTTTGTGCCGATGGGCCGGGCCGTGCCGGCTGCTAGGCTGCGTCGCCATGACTTGAAGCCAAGGCCGCCCTCGGCGACCTGCGGGACAGCATTCATGCCTTTGGGGCATCGGTTTCAGCGCCTAGCTCCGCTCATCGATCCACGCTTAGGCGATGTCGAGGACGATGCATCGAGCACCAAGCGGCGCTCGTTGCTTTCGCTGGCTGGCAGCCTGCTGGCCGAGGTGAGCCTCCCCAAGCTGCTGCTGGCCTGGACGCTGCTTATCGTGCTGCCCGGCCTGCTGCTGGGATTGACCCCGCTGGTCGTGACCGGCTGGATCGCGACCCTATCGAGCAAGTTTGCTGATCCGCTGCGCGGATTGTGGCCGCTTCTGCTGATGGCGGTGGTGCTCGCGATCGGCTGGCTCGGGGGCCGACCGCTGTTTCGTATTGCGGAGCAGGGGTTCTGGTCGCTGAATGGCGTGGCCGTGCAACCAGGATATGCCCTATGCCGGGAGCTGTTGCGTTCGCTCGCGGAGTGGCTGTTTCCCGGGCGCGATGCGGCGTCCGCGGCACGTATACGTGCAGCCAGTGCGGCGGCAGCGGGCATCATCCTATGCGCCTTTGGCGTGAGCATCGCGTTGCTCGCCTGGCCGACCACGCGTTGGATCGGGCAGGTGGCGGAGCTTTCATGGCCTGGTCGGCTGATCGTGCAGGCGCTGGCCAATGCCTGCGTCATCATCAGCGCCTATCTCGCTGCGGCTGCCCTCGTGTGGGGCGTGGCTGATGCGACGATGGACCAGCCGCGGGATCTACCCGCGTTCGATTTGCCACCGCCTGGAGCCAAGATCTGGCGCGTGGCGCACCTTTCGGACGTGCATGTCGTTGGCGAGCGCTACGGCTTCCGGTTGGAGAGCGGTCGATCAGGTCCGCGCGGCAATGAGCGGCTGGCGCGGGTGCTGGCTCGACTGGAAGCGATACACGCCAGTCAGCCGCTCGATCTCGTGCTCGTCACCGGCGACGAGACGGACGCCGGTCGCTCCGCGGAATGGGCCGAGTTCATGACGGTGCTGGAGCGGCATCCGCAGCTTGCCAAGCGCATGCTGATCCTGCCTGGCAACCACGACATCAACGTGGTTGATCGCGCTAACCCGGCCCGCCTGGAACTTCCGACCAGCCCGACGGCTCTGCTGCGCAAGCTCCGGACCCTGTCTGCGATCGACCAGGTGCAAGGCGACCGGGTGTATGTGACCGATCGGGAGACGTCAAAGCTCGGCAGCAGTCTGTCATCTGTGTTGGAGGCTCACCGGACATCCATCGCGCATTTCGCCGATGTCGGGTCATTGCGCGTGTCGGCGGCTCTGGCGAAGGTTTGGGCGGCGGTGTTTCCCATGGTTCTGCCGCCAGCAACCGAGGATGGCCTCGGGGTCATCATGCTCAATTCGACGGCCGAAACGCATTTCTCCTTTACGAATGCGCTTGGTGTCGTCTCGAGCGAGCAGGTCCAGGCGCTGACGGAGGCAGCCCAGCAGTTCCCGCGCGCCCACTGGATCCTCGCCCTGCACCACCACCTCGTCGAGTATCCGAGGCCGGGCGCCAAGCTATCGTTGCGCATCGGCACCGCGCTTGTGAACGGCACGTGGCTGGTGCGGCAACTGCAGCAATTGGGGGACCGGATCATTGCCATGCACGGCCATCGCCACTTCGACTGGATCGGCAGGTGTGGTAGCTTGCGGATCGTCTCGGCGCCATCGCCGGTCATGGAAGCAACCGACGACCAGACCACCTATTTTCTCATCCAGCGACTGGCGGCGGGTCCGCAGGGGCGCCTGTGTCTGCTGGAGCCCGAGCGCGTCGAGATTGCGGGCACCAAATCCCCGTCCAGCCATCCGCGCAGCGCGGTGGCCTGATGGTTTGGTGCAATGGCCGGCACGTCGGCCAGTCGTTGCTCGCCGGTTGAGTTAGGCGGCATCGTCTCGGCGGTGCAGTGGAGGCGATGTGCCGGGCTTGTCTGCGAGAGGGTCCTGCACCAGGGGTTGAACGTGGGCCCAGCGCGCGACGTTGCGCAGCTGCCAGCCAGCACCGATCAGGGCAAGCACTACTGTGACGAGTGCGGGCAGCAGCGTCCCGGGCGCGGGCCCGCCCACCGCCAACACAATGGCCTTTGCGCCCGCCACGACTAATGTCGCGCCGCCAAACGCCGATGCGACTACGACGAACAGATCGAAAAACCTGGATGTCAGCATGGCGCCAATCACGCCGCCGGCTACCGCCAAGAGGATGCCGAGGAAACCGCTCGTAAGCTTCTCCAAACCGAACATCGCCGCCAGCGCCAAGCTCACTGCAGCTCCGCCCCAGTAGCCAAGCAGGATGCGTCGGTAGGGTTCGAGGAGGTAGGTGGCAGTGGCCGCGGCTATTGCACCGACGATGCCGAGCACCACCGCCAGGCTGCCGACAATGTCGCCGGCCAGCCATTTGCCCAGCAGAAAGCCGATCTCAAAGCCGATCAGAGCGTAGAAGAGCGGCAGCCATGCATAGAAGATGAAAAGGCCAAACCCCATCACGCCCAGGCCGCACAGGATCAGCAGCACTCCGAACGAAACCAACATGCTTCACCCCTTTCCGGGCCGCTTCGCGCTCACCGACGCGGCGGGCCGCAGGTTTCAGCCTAGGGGGATCGGAGCTCATGGATATCGGCAACAGTGCTCAATCTGGTCGGGCGATCAAGGTATGCCGGTGAGGCGTGTGTACAACCTGACGCAGCGGGAGCGCCGTAGCCACGCTACCAGATGCGCGCGATCGCAATGATCCTGCGCTCGCGAACCGAACGGATGGCCGCCTCGGCAACGGCCTGGGCGCGCAGGCCATCACGCAGCGTGGCATAGGGCGCGTCGCGGTTCTTGATCGCGGCCAGAAAGGCGTCGAGCTCGGCCTCATAGGTCGGGCCGAACCGCTCGTACCAGCCAGCGTGCAAGCCATCCTCGACAACGCTGCCGCCCTTGTAGAGCGCCACACCGGTGCGCGGCTGCCGACGCGACTCCAGCATGCCCTCCGAGCCGAACACCTCGAGCATTTCCTCGTAGCCGAAGCCGGTTCTGCGGCTGAAGCTGAAGGTGGCGATGGCGCCGCTGTCGAACCGAAGGGTCAGTGCTGCGGTGTCGAGGTCGCCGTACTCAGCATAGCCTGGATCGACCAGGCAATCGCCAGCCGCGAACACTTCCACAGGTTCGGCACCCGCCATCCACGCGGCCAGATCGTAGTGGTGCGAGCCCTTCTCCCGCAGCATGCCGCCCGAGAAGCGCACGCTCTGTGGCGGCGGCGGCGGCGCCTGCGTGCGCGAGACGATGTGGATCAGCTCGACCTTGCCGATTTCGCACGGCGCGGATGCGGTCATGCACGGCGCGGTGACTGGCGTCATAGCGACGGTTGAAGGCAGTGGCGGCGATTACTCCGGCTGCTAAGGCGGCATCGGCGCAGCGTTTGGCGTCGCCGAGGTCGTCTGCGATCGGTTTCTCGCAAAGCACCGGCTTGCCGGCGGCGATCGCCGCCGACAGATGCCCATTGTGGGCCGAGGTCGACGAGGCCACGATCACGGCATCGACGGCTTTGTCGGCCAATGCAGGCTCGATATCTGCCACGGCTCGGCCGCCGCGTGCCTGGGCCAGCGCTTGTGCCCGGCCGAGATCCTGGTCGACGATGTAGCGCAGCTCGCAATGGGGATGGACCGCCACGTTGCGGGCATGCACGCGCCCGATCGTCCCGGCGCCGAACAGGGCGATGCCGATCACGCCGCCGCTCCCAGTCGCTGATCGCCGGCCTCCACCCAGGCACCGTTGCGGCGGCTCGACTCGACGGCGGCCTCGATGAAGATCATACCGAGCACGCCATCGCGCGCGGAGGCGAAGCTGTCGGCCAGCGGGTCGGGCGCGCACCCAGCCTTGCGGGCCGCCAACACTTCGGCGAAGTCGCGATAGACGTTGGCGAAGGCCGACAGGTAGCCCTCGGGCTGGCCGCGGTTGGCGCGAACCCCACGTTTGGCCCGCTCGCACAGCCATGGATCACCGCGACGCAGCACCTGGTTTGGCTGATTCTCGAAGCGCAGGTTGAGCTCGTTGGGATGCTCCTGGTGCCATTCGAGGCTGGCCTGCTCGCCGAACACGCGAATCCTTAGGCCCTGGCCGATACCGCAGGCGACCATGCTGGCCCACAGCTGGCCCCTGGCGCCGCCGACGAAGCGCAGGTTGACGTTGGCGTTGTCGTCGGCCTTGCGGCCGGCAACCAGGCTGCCGAGGTCGGCCGATACGGCTTCGAGCTCCAAGCCTGTGACGGTGCGCATCAAGTGGTGGGCATGCGTGCCGATATCGCCCAGCACTGTCGAGGGTCCGGCAATGGCCGGATCGGCGCGCCAGGCGAAGCGAGTGTCGCCCTGCGCTTCGACGAGGCTGCTGCGCGAGCCCAGCGCGTATTCCACTTGCACAACCCGGATCTTTCCGAGCCGCCCGCTGCCGACCAGATGCTGCGCCTCGCGCACCATCGTGTAGGCGCTGTAGTTGTGGGTGAGGGCGAAGGGGATGCCGCGCCGGTCCACTTCGCGCATCAACCGGATTGCCTCGATCGATGAGACGCCGATCGGCTTGTCGCAGATCACCGGGATGGCGTGGCCAAGAAAGGCCAAGCATGCCGGCACATGCGTGTTGTTCGGCGTGATGACCGACACGCACTCGATGCCGTCCGGGCGCTTCGCTTCAGCGGCGGCCATCGCTTCGAAGTTCGGATAAAGGCGATCCTCGGTAATGCCGAGCTCCTTGCCCATTGTGGCGTTCTTGCCGCTGTCGCGCGAGAACACGCCGGCGACCAGCTCGTAGTGGCCGTCGAGGTTGGCGGCCAGGCGGTGGGTCCGCCCGATGCTGTTGGGGCCGCCCCCGACCATTGCCCATCGAAGTTTGCTCATATTAGGAACTCTGCGCATTGCAATCGCCGGCGATTTTGACGGATGGCGCAGCTTGCGTCACGCCCCTTGTGAGCGCACTAGGCCGACGCCGGGAGCAGCAAGCGCCGACGCGATGCGCAAGCGGCCATGCGAGGCAGGCAGTGGGCGTAGAAGCCGGCTACTCGACCGCCTGTGGGCGCATGTCTTCGCGATTAATGCCGGCGACCACCACCGGTTTTTTCATGGCGTCGCGGCGGAAGGGCTCCCCCAGCTCCTGATTGAGGATCACTTCAATGAAGGTGGTGATCTTGCGCTTTTGTGCATCGCAGGCTTCTTTGAGCGCTGCGGTCAGTTCCGCCTGGGTCTTGGCCACGACACCTTTAAAGCCGCAGGCGGCGGCGATCTTGGCGTAGGACAGGTTGGGATCGAGCTCGGTGCCGACGAAGTTGTCGTCGTACCAGAGCGTCGAGTTGCGCTTCTCGGCGCCCCACTGGTAGTTGCGGAACACGACCATGGTAATGGCCGGCCACTCCTCGCGGCCGATGGCGCTCATTTCGCTCATGGAGATGCCGAACGCCCCGTCGCCCGCGAAGCCCACCACCGGGATGTCGGGGTTGCCGATCTTCGCCCCGATGACGGATGGGAAGCCGTAGCCGCACGGTCCGAACAGGCCGGGGGCCAGGTATTTGCGCCCTTGCTCGAAGGTGGGATAGGCGTTGCCGATGGCGCAGTTGTTGCCGATGTCGGACGAAATGATCGCCTCCTTCGGCAGGCCGACCTGGATCGCCCGCCAGGCCTGGCGCGGCGACATACGGTCGGGATCTTTCTTGCGGGCGCGCTCGTTCCAGCTCGTGCCGGGATCGTCGTCCTCATGGTCCATGGACGAGAGCTGCTGCAGCCATGCCGATCTGGTCTGATGCACCAGCGCCTTGCGCTCCTCGCGCCCGGCATTGCCTGCAGACTGGGAAAGCTGTGCCAGGAGCTGTTTGGCCACCAGCTTGGCATCGCCGCAAATACCGACCGTCACCGGCTTGGTCAGGCCGATGCGGTCGGGGTTGATGTCGACCTGGATGATCTTGGCGGCTTTAGGCCAATAGTCGATGCCGTAGCCGGGCAACGTCGAGAACGGATTGAGTCGGGTGCCGAGCGCCAGCACGACATCGGCCTTGGCGATGACCTCCATTGCCGCCTTGGAACCGTTGTAGCCGAGTGGTCCCATCGCCAGGCGATGCGAACCAGGGAAGCTGTCGTTGTGCTGATAGTTGGAGCACACGGGTGCGTCCAGCCGCTCGGCCAACGCCGCGCATGCGGGGATTGCGCCTGCCAGCACCACGCCGGCACCGGACAGGATGACGGGGAACTTGGCGTCCGAGAGCAGCTGGGCCGCCTCGGCGATGGCCTTGGCGCCGCCGGCGGGGCGCTCGAAGTCCACGACCTGAGGCAGCGCGATGTCGACCACATGGGTCCAGTAGTCGCGCGGCATGTTGATCTGGGCGGGCGCAGACAGACGGCGCGCCTTGGTGATGACGCGATTTAGCACTTCGGCGACGCGGGCGGGATCGCGCACCTCCTCCTGGTAGCAGACCATGTCGCGAAACAGCGCCATCTGCTCGACTTCCTGGAAGCCGCCCTGGCCGATGGTGCGATTGGCCGCCTGCGGGGTCACCAGCAGCATGGGCGTGTGGTTCCAGTAGGCGGTCTTGATCGAGGTCACGAAGTTGGTGATGCCAGGCCCGTTCTGGGCGATGCACATCGCCATCTTGCCGGTGGTGCGCGTATAGCCGTCAGCCATGATGGCGCCGTTGCCCTCGTGCGCCACGTCCCAGAAGGTGATGCCGGCCTTGGGGAAGATGTCGGAGATCGGCATGAAGGCCGAGCCGATGATGCCGAAGGCGTGCTCGATGCCATGCATCTGCAGCACCTTCACGAAGGCTTCTTCTGTGGTCATCCGCATCGTTTCGCACCTTCTCCCTAAGGGCATCGCTCAGTTGGCTGCACGCCAGCAAGCGCCCGCGGGCGCTGTCCTGCAGCACGGCCTCCTGGCCGTGACGAGCTTCCGGATCTTGTCGTTCGGCTGGTTCGCAGGCGGGCCGGTGTTTGGAAAATGGTACATGTTGTCCCATTTTTCACATGCGCTCGACGACGGAGTCAATGTACCGGCGGCTGGCGCTAAGTGTCCTGATCGCGAAATTCGCTGCCACTCAAAGTTGCACGAATTTTCGCGATCTGCAGCACGCTCGTTGAATCATTATTCTGGCGCGCTTCAGAAGCAAGACGTCTGTCTCTCAGCCTAGCCGCGCACGTGCTAGCGGACGTCTCGCTTAGCGCATCAGGTGCATTGCGCGCCGGCACAACGCCTTTGCTGCTCACTCCATGATCCACACGCGAGCGATGCGCTCGGCTGCTTGCGCCAGTCGCGGCACGTGCTCCTCACACGCCTTCAGCGACAAGCGCGTGACCGGACCATGCATGGCGAGTGCGGCAACGGCGCGGCCACCGGCATCCTTGATCGGTACGGCCAGACCGATGATGCCGTCCAAATACTCCTGGTTGTTGAGGGCAAAGCCGCGGGTGCGGATGCGAGCGAACTCAGCCTCCAGATCCTGCAGTTTGGTGATGGTATGTGGGGTGTGAGCCTCGAGTTTGCGGCTCCTGAGCAGGCGCTTGCATTGTTCCGGCGCAAGTTCGGCCAGCAGCGTCTTGCCACCTGACGTGCCGTAGGCGCAGACACGGCTGCCGGCACTTAGGTGGGTGCGCAGCGGCCACTTGCATTCGATGCGCTCCAGATAGACATATTCGAGGTCGTCCAGCACCCCGATGTTGCAGGTTTCGTTCACGTCTTCGACGAGGTCGGCAAGGATGGCGCGAACCGGAGCGCCTTGGTTGCGGGAGTTGAGCGCCGCGAGCGCGAGGCGCGTCATGCGCGGCCCGACCGAATAGCGCTCGCGTACTGGATGGCGGGTGACCAGCCCGGCATCCTGCAGCTGGCCGAGTACGCGATGCACGGTTTGGCGCGGAAGCTTGAGCCGTGCCGCTAGGTCAGGCAGGCCGACGGCTTGTGGCTGGTCGCCAACGGCTTCCAGCACGGCCAGCGCCTTCTCCAATGTCGACAGCCGTTCTTTGTTGTTTGGCATCTCGGCAGGAATCAATTGCTGATCCGACACCATGACAAACCAATATCGCTCCTAGACGCCGTACCTGGACCGGACGGATGGTCGCATTGAGTTGGACTCCAACTTAGTTGGGCAACTGGCCGTATGCCAAGCACCGCAATTTTGCGTCCTGGCTGCGGCAGATATAGTTGACAAGGACCGGGACGGCCAGACTATGAGACGGCAGGTCCCGTTTTTTTGACCCCCTGACGAGGTGTCGATGCCGGAAGCTAACCTGGCGGCCAAGCCAGCAGCGGTTCGCGACGCGGAGCAATGCGTGGCTCCCCTGATTGCTCGCGCGCGGGCGGCCATGGCCGAATATGCAAAGCAGATCAGCGCGCACGGGCAGGCCCGCATCGATGAGGCGGTCACAGCCCTGGCCTGGTCGATCTACAAGCCGGAGAACGCGCGTCGCCTGGCCGAAATCGCCGTGGCGGTGACAGGCATTGGCGAGGTGGAGAGCAAGGTTATCAAGAACCAGCGCAAGACGTTCGGCACGCTGCGCGATCTGTTGCGGGTGAAGTCCACCGGTATCATTGAGGAGAACCCCGACCAGGGCCTCGTGCTCTACGCCAAGCCGGTAGGTGTGGTGGGAGCCATTACACCGTCGACCAATCCATCGGCCACGCCCGTAAACAAAGCCATGATGGCGCTGAAGGGTGGCAATGCCATCATTATCGCGCCACCGCCGAGCGCCTGGGCCGCCAGCAAGCCCACCGTGGACGGCATGCGGGCCGCGCTGGCGACGATCGGCCTGCCGGCTGACCTCGTGCAGATCCTGCCAAACCCGGTCACGCGCGAGGCGACCACCCAGCTGATGCAAGCCGTCGATCTGGTGGTGGTCACCGGCAGCCAAGTCAACGTGCGGCAGGCCTACAAGTCCGGCAAGCCCGCACTTGGAGTAGGGCTCGGCAATGCTCCTGTCATCATCGACGACACGGCCGATCTTGATCAGGCTGCCAACCTGATCATGCAGTCCAAGACCTTCGATCATGCCACGTCGTGCTCATCAGAGAACGCGGTGGTGATCCTCGATGCGGTGTACGACAAAGCCATCGCCGCACTGCAGCGCCAGGGCGGCTACATGGCGAGCGGAGCAGAGCGGACACGCATCGTCGATCGGCTATGGCAGGACGGCAAGCTCAACCGGGCGGTGATCGCACAGGGACCGCAGGCGCTGATCGATGTGTTCGAGCTGGCGCCCAACGCCAAGGGCTGCAAGTTCGTCATGGTGTCCGAGACCGGCACGGGTAAGCGCTACCCCCTGTCCGGCGAGAAGCTGTCCCTGGTGTTGACGGTTTACCGCGCCAAGGATTTCGCCGACGCCAAGCGCACCGTGCGCGATATCCTCGAGTACCAGGGCAAAGGCCACTCGTGCGGCATTCACACCAAGAATGCCGGGCACGCGCGCGAGATCGCCGAAGATATCGACGTCGTGCGTGTGCTGGTCAACCAGGCCCACACGTTCGGCAACGGCGGCGGCTTCAACAACGGGCTGCCGTTCACGCTGTCGATGGGTTGCGGAACCTGGCAGGGCAATGCCATTTCCGAGAACCTGAACTGGCGGTGTTTCGTCAACATCACGCACCTCGTCACCACCATCCCCGAGGACAAGCCGAGCGAGGAACAGCTGTTCGGCGCCTACTGGGCAAAGTACGGGAAGTGACGCTGCAGGGGAGCATCTTTTGACCTTCGAGGAGCATGCGGCCAAGCCGTTGCTGCGCGCGGCCGGCATCGACACACCCAAGGGCAGGCTGGCAGTCACGGCCGCGGAGGCGGCATCCGCCGCACGCGAGATCGGGCCGTGCGTGATCAAGGCGCAGGTGCCGACCGGCAAGCGCGGCAAGGCCGGCGGCATCAAACTGGCCGCCACCCCCGACGAGGCCAAGCTGGCTGCCGCCGCTATTCTCGGCATGAGCATTGGCGAGCATCGCGTCGCCAAGGTGCTGCTCGAGGAGCAAGTGCAGATTGCCCATGAGATGTACGCGGCCGTCCTAAACGATCCAGCGAGCCAGGGCCCGCTGCTGCTGTTCTCGGCGCAGGGCGGCATGGACATCGAAGAGATCGCCGAGCAGCACCCCGACGCTCTGGTGCGGCTGCCTGTCGACATCCGCAACGGCCTCGATATCAAGGCGCTGGAGCGCGCTCTGACGCAACCGCTGCCCTGCGATCGCGCCGCCCTGGTGGCGCTGCTCGGGCGCCTGTATGCCGCCTACGCTGCCAACGATGCTGAGTTGATGGAGGTCAACCCGCTGGTGCTCACCGCCGACGGCCGGCTGATCGCGCTGGACTGCAAGTACGCGATGGACGACAGCGCCATCGCACGCCATGCAGAACTCGCCAAATCGGGCACCCCGGACAAGCTGACCGCGCTCGAGGAGCGCGGCAAGTCGCTCGCCCTCAAGTTCATTGAGCTGGAGGGCACGGTTGGTGTGCTCGCCAACGGCGCCGGCCTCACCATGACGACCATGGATGCCGTGCGGCATTTCGGCGGCAGCCCAGCCAACTTCATGGAGATCGGCGGAGAGAGCTACACCAAGGCCAAGCCGGCGCTGGAGCTGGTGCTGTCCAATCCGCGCGTCAAATGCCTGCTGGTCAATTTCTGCGGCGCGTTTGCCCGCACCGACGTGATGGCCGAGGGTGTCATCAATGCGTGGCTCGATCTCAAGCCCGCAATCCCGATCTTTTTCACCATCCACGGCACCGGCGAGGATGAGGCCATCGCCATGGTCAAGGAGCGGCTGGGCATCGCGCCCTATGACCTGATGGATGATGCCGTCAAAGCCGCGGTTGTTGCCGCGCAAGGAGCCTGCCCGTGATCATCCGCGGCAGCGAAGCTGTGCTCGTGCAGGGTATCACCGGCAAGCAGGGCACCTTCTGGTCCGAGCACATGCGTGACTACGGGACGAAGATCATCGGTGGCGTAAACCCGAAGCGGGCCGGAGAGACGCACCTGGGCCTGCCGGTGTGGGCCACCGCTGGTGCCGCTGCGCGCGAGACCGCCATCGATGCGGCGGTGATGTTCATTCCGCCGATGGGCGTCAAGCAAGCTGCGCTCGACATCATCAACGCCGGCATCGGCAAAATTGTATGCCTGACGGAGCATGTGCCGGTGCACGATACCATGTACGTGCTGGCGGCGGCGCGCGAGCGCGGTGCCAAGCTGATTGGACCGAACACGGCCGGCATCGTCACGGTCGGGGAAAGTTTCGTCGGCTTTATGCCGGCGTTCAACGCGCGCGTGTTCCGGCCGGGCAGCGTGGGCGTGGTGTCGCGCTCAGGCTCACTTGGCACGCTGTTGTGCCTCAACCTGGTACAGGCGGGGCTCGGCATCTCGGTGTTCATCGGGATCGGCGGTGATCCAGTGATCGGAACCACTACCAAGGATGCTCTCATCTCGCTGGACAACGATCCCCAAACCGAGGCGGTGGCGCTGGTCGGCGAGATCGGCGGGTCCATGGAGGAGGAAGCCGCCGAGTACGCCAGGACGATGCGCAAGCCGGTCGCGGCCTTCATTGCCGGCGCCGCCTCTCCGCCGGGCAAGCGTATGGGACATGCGGGCGCCATCGTAATGGGCAACCGCGGCAGCTATGCCGGCAAAAAGAAGGCTCTGGAGGCGGCCGGCGTCACAGTCTGCTCTACCCCGAAGGGTGTCGCGGACGTGTTATGCGAGCGGACTATCGGGCGTGCCTGAAGCCAACGGGTGGACGCGGCGTCCCTCGGGGCTAAGATCGCGCAACCCAAGCCGCAGGAGGACGCCATGTTGAAGGTCTACGGACGCGCCAATTCGATCAATGTGCGCCGCGTGCTGTGGATGCTCGATGAGCTGGGCCTCAAGTATGAGCGTGAGGACTGGGGGCGTGGCTTCAAGCCAACTGACAGTCCCGACTTCCGCAAGATCAATCCGGTCGGCGTGGTACCCGTGATCGAGGACGGGAATTTCCGGCTGCGCGAAAGCAACAGCATTGTTCGCTACCTGGCCGAGAAGCACAATCGCGCCGATCTCTACCCCAAGGACCTGCAGCAGCGCGCAACCATCGAGTCCTGGATGGATTGGAGCTCGACCGAGTTTGCCAACGGCATGCGCCCTGTGTTCCACGCCCTGGTGGTCAACAACCCCGCCTACGCCAACCAGGTGGACAGCGCGGCCAAGGAGTGGGCCGGACAGATGCAGGTGCTGGAGCAGCATCTTGCCGCCAATGGACCCTATGTAATGGGCAACAGCTTCACGATTGCCGATATCCCGGTCGGTATGGTCGTCAACCGCTGGTTTGCGATCCCCTTCCACAAGCCCGAGTTCAAGGCCGTCGCGGCATACTACGATCGGTTGACGGAGCGCCCCGGCTACAAGGCCCACGGCCGCAACGGCATGCCTTGAAGTGCCGCGCCAGCCGGCGCGTCCCTCACGATCGCCGCATTTCAGGCGCAATCGGGTCAATGCAAGGAGGTTGCGGACAGGATGGTGTCATACAAGGTCTGTAGGAGGGGATTGGCGTTCGCGGCGCTGCTCGGTGCGCTCGCCAGCCGGACTGAGGCCGAGGCGCAGGAGTTCTGCGTTGCCTGCACCGAGCCGGCGGCTGTCTATCGCTGCGTCATCGACGGTGCGCGACCGGGCGGCGGGCAGTCCCTGCAAATGCTGTGCGTGACCACGATGGCCCGCGAAGGCAAGCATGCCACTTGTGGGATCAAGCGCGGGACCGTGTTCGACTGCGACGGGCCCGTGAAGCGTGTGCCGTGGTCCGGCACCGAGCTGCCGGTCGAGACGCCTGGCACCGCCACCGCTGCTGATAAACCCGAGCCCGACCCGAACGAGCCACCCCGGACCATCGTGGAGATGGTCAAGCGGGCCAACGACAAGACAGCCGGCGAAACCGCGAAGGATCCGACTAAGTCGACCGGCGAGGCGATCGGCGACGCCACGAAGAAGAGCTGGAACTGCCTAACGTCGCTATTCAAGGACTGCTGAGGCGCCGCGTCGGCGGCCTTGCTGTTAGTGATGTGCCAGCCATTCGCGTGCGCGGCGCTGGGCTTCGGCAATTTCGGCGCGCGACATCTCGCGGGAGATTTCCATGCGGTAGCGCTTGGCGGCTTGGTTGCCTCGCATCGCGGCAAGGTTGAACCACTTGTGAGCATTGACGAGATCGAGGGTTCCGTCCCGACCCGCACAATGCATCAGCCCGCGTTCGAACAATGCTTCGGGCAGGTCGCTTGCTCCGGTGATCCCGCTGGTCTCGAGGATCGTCGCGTCCATGCGTGCCATGACACACCTTCTTCGACTTTCTGATCGGCCGCTTTGACGGGAGCGCTCAATTGCGATGCCGTCCCGCGGCCGCACAAAACATGTCGAGTTGCGAATTAATTCCCGTAAATTTCGCCGCAAAGGCAGCGCGAACCCCAAGCAGTCACGGTTAGAAAAGGCTCAACAGCGGGATTAGTGGGGGGCAAATATCCCGACCGCAGGCAGCGCTTAGGATCGCCTTCATGTCTCGTACACGTGATGCTCACCGTGTTGCACGAATTCGCCGCTCGGCCACATTTTATCCGTCGGCGCGGCCGACGCGCGCCACTTTCTTCCCGCTCCCGATTTTGCACTTGCGTTGGCTGTTCGGGGCAGTACAGGTTTGATCATCGTCGACGGCCGCTGCCGATACGTTGATTGCGACAGGGGGGGCAATGCTGGTGCGCGGCATGGTGTTGGTCCTCGTGGGCATCCTGCTTAACGGGTGCGCCGGCAACGAGCCGGTGTCGAGCGGCTTGGCCAGCACCGCGCGGGCCGCGGAAGCCGGGGGCGACCCCAGCAGGAAGACCCTGGCTTCCAAGGTATTGGGCGCCATCGCGCTGGAGCGGGTGACAGGCCGCAAGACCGACCCGTCCCGGCTCACGCAGTTGAACTGAGCAATTTCCCCGCTCAGAACGTCGACTTCAGTTTAAGGTGGTCGTACCGGCTCATCGACGGGATATCGATGCGGCGCTTGGCGCTGTTTTGCATCACGTCAACGGGCACCGTGGTGCCGGCGCTGCCAAGCGCCCATACCTTCCTGTAGAAGTCTGCCAGGCTCTCGGCTTTTGCGCCACCAACGCCCACCACGACGTCGCCGCGCTGGACGCCTGCCTTTTCGGCCGGGCCCTGCGGCACCACGCGGGCGACCAGCAGCATGCCGCCGAGCGGCTCGATGGTAAGCCCGAGCCACGGTCGCGCGGGGCCCTGTGTGCGACCCTCGGCGATCAACTCCGCCAGAATCGGCGGCAGACGATCGATCGGCACGAACATGTTGCCCGGCTTGCCATCGTTCTTACCCGATGTGTCACCCACCACCAGCGAGCCTATGCCGACCAGCTTGCCTTCGCGATTTATCAGGGCCGCGCCGCTCCAGCGTGGGTGCGGCGGAGCCGTGAAGATGGCGTCCTCCAGCAGATACTCCCAACTGCCGGCAAATTCGCGCCGGCTGACGACGCGCGCGGCACCCACCATGTCCGTACCGCCGAAGCTGGCGATCAGTACGGGATCCTCGGCTTTGAGGTCGGCCGATTTGCCCATCGGCATGGGACGCACGTTGAGCGGGCCGGCGGCACGCAGCAGTCCAAAGCCCGTCTCGTGGTCGTAGCCCACGATGTTGGCTGACACGCTGTTCCCATCCGGCGTCACGAGTTCCGCCGAGTGCGCCTCGACCATCAGATAGCCGATGGTGAGGACCAGCCCGCTCGAGTCGACGACGACGCCGGAACCCTCCCGCTCGCGGCCCAGGTTCTGGGTGGTGCGGCCGTCCGGATCGATGAAGGTCTTGACGTGCACGACCGCGCCGACGAGGCCCTCCAGCGAGGGCGTCTGGGCCTGAGCGGCGGTGGCGAGCGTGATGGGCAAGAGGACGATGCTTGCTCCGATCAAGGCGCAAATAAGCACGCCAAATCTGCGCCACATGACCGTCTCCGCAATGTTGCGTACCTCGAGCAGGTACCACTGCGCATGCAGTATACGCGTGCGCGAGCCTGATGCCGCTCACGATTGCGCTAGAGCAGCGGACCTGCCTACAGGTCAGTGGGCCGGCTCGCGCTTGGCGCGGGTGACGATCTGCGTCGGGTTAACGAAGCGCAGGGCCACCAACAGCCAAATGAGCGTGGTCAACATGTAGATCACGGCCATTGCATCGACGGATTGCCCGGCTCGCACGCCGGCTGCTGAGACCGCATAGTAGAGCGAGACCACGAGTGTCTGGCTGCCCGGGCCGGAGGTAAGGAAGGTCAGCTCGAAGGCGGCCATGGTGCGCATCAGCACCAGTAGAATCGCGGCCAGGATGCCGGGCGTGAGCAGGGGCACCAGCACGTAGACGAATAGCCGTACGGTGCCCGCACCGAACACCCGCGCCGCCGCCTCGACGCGGGGGTCGATCTGCTCGATGAACGGGATCAGCACCAGCACCACGAACGGAACAGTTGGCACCAGGTTGGCGGCGATCACGCCCCACATGGTGCCACCGAGCCCGGCCTTGTAAAGCACGGTTGCCAAGGGAATGCCGTAGGTGAAGGGGGGCACCAACAACGGCAGCAAGAACAGCAGCATGACAAGCTTCTTGCCCGGAAAGTCCCGCCGGGCCAGGGCGTATGCCGCGGGCACGCCGAGCAACGCGGAGAAGAAGGCCACCGCGGCGGCGATCTGGAAGGTGACCACCAGCACGTCCTCGAGCTGGAATTCCTTCCAGGCTGAGAAGTACCAGCGTGTGGTGTAGCCCGGCGGCAGCCATGTTCCGAGCCAGCGCGTCGATAACGAGTTGATGACGACGGTGGCAATCATGGCAAGCAGATTGACGACAAAGAACAGCACGACGGCCCAGATGGCGTAGGACCACAGCCGCGTTAGGACGGGGTTCTCGTTGCCCTTCATGGCCGCATCATCCCTTCGCGCCGCCGGCGGGGCCGCGATAAAACAGCCCGCGCGAGGTGAGCACAGTGACCACAATGAGGAGCTGCACGAAGCCCATGATCATCGCGATCGCCGAGGCCATCGAGTAGTCGTACTCCTCAAACGCCGCCTGATAGGCGGCAATGGATATGACGCGCGTCGGTCCCGCTGGCGCACCGAGCAGCACGGCTGATGGAAACACGGCGAAGTCCTGCACAAACGACAGGCAGAAAGTGATGGCGAGACCGGGCAGCAGCAACGGCAGGATGATGTGCCGGAAGCGTGCGCGGGGGCCGGCACCCAGGGTCGAGGCAGCCTGCTCCAGCGACGGGTCGATCCCCGTCACGTAGGAGAGGGTAAGCAAGAAGGTGAACGGGAAGCTGTGAATGATGAGGGCGATGAACACGCCCCAGTAGTTGTGCACCAGGCGGACCGGTGAGGCGACGAGGCCGAACGTCATCAGCGTGCGATTGAGCCAGCCTTGCGGGCCCAAGTAGTTCAGCAGGCCCTCTGCAACCAGCACGGCGCCGAGTGTTACCGGCAGCACCAGAATGGTGGTCAGCAAGCGCTGTCTGCGCATCAGCCGGACGCGCATCGCGACTGGGATCGAGATGACGACATTGATGATTGTCACCGGCAAGGCGAGCCACAGCGTGGTGAGGATGGTGTCGTAGAGGAAGGAATCGGAGAAGAAGCGCACGTAGTTGGCGAAGCGGCCAACACTCTCCGCACCGCCCTTCGGCTGCACGGACAGGTTCATGCCGTAGAGAAATGGGTAGACGAACAGCAGCGCGATGAACAGAGCGGCGGGCAGCACCAGCAGCGTCACGCCGTCAATGCCGCGTTGGGCAAGACGCAGGCGCAGCGGTACCCGCTCGTTGTGGGCGCTGCTGGCTGCCGGGATCGATTGGCTGGTCATGTGCTGCCTCCCGCATAGACCAACACGCGGGCTGGATCGGCGCCGAGGCGCACAGTTTCGCCGGAAGCCAGCTTGCGATCCGAGCGGAAGAACAGCTCGACGTTGTCGGGCGTACGGGCAGTGCCGTAAAAGTCGCGGCCGCGATACTCAGCCGTCTCGACCACGGCACAGATCGGTGCATCCGGCCGGGGCGTCAGATCGTCGGGGCGGATTGCAACGGTCGCCTCGCCGCTGCCGACGCTCTCGATCGGCGTGCCAGCCAGGGTGGCGCCGCCGAAAGAAATGCTGACGTGTCCGTCGCCGTTGGCCTTTGCTCGCGACGGCAGCAGATTGCGATAGCCCATGAACTCGGCGACGTCGGCGTGCGCGGGGCGCGCGTACAACTCCTCCGGTGTTCCAACCTGGCGCACCGCACCATCGCGCAGCACGACAATGCGGTCCGCAAGCGAGAGTGCCTCATCCTGGTCGTGGGTGACGTAGATGGTGGTCGAGCCCAGCAGATTGTGGATGCGGCGGATCTCGGCGCGCATCTCAAGTCGCAGCTTGGCGTCGAGGTTGGAGAGGGGCTCGTCCATGAGGACGAGGGGCGGCTGCACGACGATGGCACGGGCGATGGCCACGCGCTGCTGCTGGCCTCCCGACATCTGCCCTGGCAGCTTGTCGCCCTGTGCGCTCAGGCGCACGAGTGCGAGCGCCTCGTCGACCATCGTTTCGATCTCGGTCTTGGGGCGACCCTGCATCATCAATCCGAAGGCGACGTTGCGGCGCGCCGTCATGTGCGGAAAGAGCGCATAGTTCTGGAACACCATGCCGAAGCCGCGCGCCTCGGGTTTGAGCTGGTCGATGCGCTTGGCGTCGAGCCAGATGCTGCCAGCGGTCAGCGGCAGCAGGCCGGCAAGACAGTTGAGGGCAGTGGATTTCCCGCAACCCGATGGTCCAAGGAGGGCGATGAACTCGCCGCGCTTGACGTCGAGCGTCACGTTCTTCAGCGCGTTGAGTATGCCGAAGTTGCGGCTGACGTTGTCGAGACGCAGGCGCTCGAACGCACGCAGGCGGATGGCCATTTCAAGTCACCGTGGCTTACTGAAAGTGCAGGCAACCAACAAGGGTAGCGGCGGAGCAATGTTCGCCCCGCCGCGCGCCGTTGTCGGTTACTTCGGCTTCTTCTTGGAGCCGATCTCCTCGTCCCACTTGCGGAACGCGAGGACCAGTTTGTCGGGCAGAAGGGGCAGCACCTGCGGGTTGTCGTTGATGAGCTTCTCGTATTCCGGACGGCCGTACTCGTTGATGGCCTTCTGGCTCTCGGCCGGCGCCATCGACAACGGCACGTCCTTCACGGCTGGGCCAGGGTAGAAGTAGCCGAGGTCGTAGGTCGTGGCCTGGGCTTCCTTCGACAGCAGGTAGTTCAGCATGTCGACCATCACAGCCACCTTCTCCGGGCCGACGCCTTTGGGGACGCACAGGTAGTGAGCGTCGAGGATCCAGCTGAAGCCATTGATGGCCTGCACCTTCACCTCTTTCGGGACCGTGCCGAGAACACGTGGATTGATGTCCCAGCCCATCTGCGTCGGGATGATGTCGCGGCTGCCCTCGCCGAGTTCCTTCATGGTCGGACCAGTGCCGGCCGGATAGTACTCGACGTACTGGCCGAGCTCCTTGAGATACTCCCAAGTCTTGCCCCAGCCGCTGATCGGGTCGGTGGGGTCCTTGTCCTTGAGGATGTAGGCGAGGCCCATCATGAACACGCGGCCGGGGCCGGAGTTGGCCGGACGCGCGTAGAGAAAGCGGTTCGGGTTCTGCTTGGCCCAGGCCAGCAGCTCTTCGGCTGTGGATGGGCAGGTCTTGACTTTGTCGGGATTGTACTCGAGCAGCGGACCCGCCGGACAGAAGACGATGCATACGCCCTGGTTCTGAGCGAGGCCCTGCATCTTGAGAGCGCCCGGCAGGTAGATATCTTCGAGCTTGGGCAGGTTGGCCGCGAAGTCGGGAAGCAGCGGCGTCCACAGCTTCTGCTCCACACCGGCCGACAGCGTGTCGATGCCGGTCAGCACGCCGTCGATGTCGACCCGCCCGGCGTCCTGCTGCGCCTTGATCTTGCCCGGCAGCTCGGGAGCCGGCGCCTTGCTGAAGGTGACCTTCGAGACGAGGTTGGGCTTGGCCGCGCGATAACTTTCGATCGCCTGCTGAGTGAGGGCGAGATTGCCGGCAACGTCGACCATGTTGATGGTCACCGGTGACTTCGGCAGGTTCAGTCCCTGCGCGAATGCCCGAGGACCAACCACTAGCGAGCCGGCCACGCCGGCCATTGCAGTGCGACGCGTGATTCTTACTGTCATGTACTCCTCCCTGGAGATGCCTGCGGATGAGCAGGCGGGCTTCAGACTTGCGCTTGCGATGCAGGCCGCCATTCCCGGCAACCCGGACGAGAAAATTCAGCTCTTGGTTTTGCGCCTCTCGAGATAGGCGGCCCGGCGAAGCCGCGTTTGTACGTAAACGTATTCACCTTCGGTGCCCGGTTCGTATCCTCCTCCGGCAATGGAGACGTTGCGTTCGCTCGGATGGCGCGCGACAGCCGCCTCGTCGATATCGACGCCGAGCCCCGGCGCGGTGGGCACCAGCAGGTGGCCGTCCTCGAGAGCGGGAGCATTGGAAATGACCGTGTTGCGGTCCGGCCAGTCGTTCTCGATGCGCTCGAGCATGAGTGTGTTGGGTATGGCGGCCAGCAGGTGCAGGGCGGCAAACTCGGCGACCGGGCCAAGGGTGCCCGAGTGCGGAGCCAGCATGATGTGGTGGGCCTCGGCCATGCCGGCCAGCTTCTTCATCTGGCTGATGCCGCCGGCGCGCCCCGTGTCGGGCTGAATGACGTCGACGATGTCGCGCTCGACCATGGCGCGCCAGCCCCAGATGGTGGCGAGACGCTCGCCTGCTGCGATCGGAATGGCTACGCCGTCCGCAACGCGTGCCAGCGCCTCGATGTTGTCCGGCGCCACCGGATCCTCCAGAAACAGCAGGTGGTATGGCTCTAGCGCCCGGCCGAGCACAATGGCGTCCTTGGGCGTCATCCAGGGTGGACCGTGTAGGTCGACCATGATGTCCATCTCGTCGCCGACGGCTTCGCGAATGGCGGCAACTTTGTGCAGCGGATCGCGTACGCCGCCGGTCTTGACGGCGGTGATGCCACGCCGCTTCAGCTCCAGGGCCACCTCGGGTGTGGAAGCGTGCGAATAGATGCGGATGCGGTCGCGCACCTGGCCGCCGAGCAGGTTCCACACCGGCGTGTCGAGTGCCTTGCCCTTGATGTCCCATAGCGCCATGTCGATGCCGCTCATGGCGCCGGCCCCGACGACGCCGGTAACCCCATGCGCCATCTGGGCGACCATCATCTTCTGCCAGAGCTTCTCGATGTGGTTGGGGTCCTCGCCGACGAGGATGCCGGCGAGGTCGCGCACTGCTGCTTCGATAATGCGCGGCCAGCCCGAGCACTCGCCGATGCCGTAGATGCCTTCGTCGGTATAGACCTTGACGAACAACCAGTTGCGCGACCCGGTCTGGTGTCCCTTTCCATCCGAGGCCCAGGCGCGATCGGACGGCGAGCCCGCCTGCATCAGGAAGGTCTTGATCTTTGTAATTTTCATTGTTCGCTTCCTGCGGCTCGTCCACTGCCCATTCGTTTGGCGCCTGCCTGAGAGCCCGCCACGGCGGTGCGCGGCGGAGCGGTCGGCACCTGCGCATCGTCGGCGAAGTAGCTGGCGTTCTCGGTTTTCAAGATCTCGACCGAGCGGAAAAGTCCACGCAGATGCAGGCGCATTGCCTCGATCGCTCCGGCGCGATCGCGGCCGATCAGGCGATTGATGATGGCGGCGTGCTCGGTAATAACGGACGACTGCTTCTTGGGAAGGCGGACCGTCAGGTGGCGAACACGATCCATTTGCGCCTTGGCATTCTCGACGTGTCGCCAGGCTTGCGGGTGGCCAGCGATTTCCACGATCAGCGCATGCATGCGTTCGTCGGCCTCGAAGAAGGCGTCGGTGTCGTCGGCGCGGTGCAGGGCTCGCTGGCGATCCAAGGCGGCGGTGAGGGCCTTGGCTTGGGCGGCATCGATGCGTTCGACCGCGCGCTCGATGGCGGCGCATTCGAGCGCCTCGCGCACGAACTGGCTGTCGAACACGTCGCGCAGCTTGATGGGGGCGACGAATGAGCCGTACTGCGGATAGGTCTCGACCAGGTTTTCCTCGGCAAGCTTGATCAGGGCCTCGCGTACGGGTGTGCGCGACACGCCGAAGCGCTGCGACAGCTCCTGCTCCGACAGCAGGCTGCGCGGCAGCAGCTGACCCTTGATGATCTCGCGCCGCAGAATCGCGCGAATTTGCACGCCGATCGTCTGCCGCCGCATGGGCAGCAGGATGTCCCGGTCTGCGCCGGCCCTACGCTGCATGTTGTTGTTCGTTCCTCCTTGTGGCCTAGAGCACTACCATATTAGTGCACTACCGTGTCAAGGCTGCCCAAGGCGGCATGCTGCACCGGCAGCCTGCCGGGGGCGCAGACGTGCGATCGGGATCAGTGTTGAGAGGAAGGCAAGTGCGGCGCGAATGCCACGGCCGGTTGCCGGCAGAGCATGCTCAGACCCGCGCGTCCTCGAGGATCATGGCCGCCGCTTTCTCGGCGATCATCAAGGTCGGCGAGTTGGTGTTGCCCGAGGTGATGGTCGGCATCACCGAGGCGTCAGCCACGCGCAGGCCGGCGATGCCGCGCACTCTCAGACGTGGATCGAGCACTGCCGCATTGTCGCTGCCCATGCGGGTGGTTCCGACCGGATGGAAGATCGTGGTGGAGATGTTGCCGGCCTCGCGAGCCAGCTCGTCGTCCTGCTGGAACTCGAGGCCCGGCCGGAATTCCTCCGGCTGGTATTTGGCAAGTGCCGGCATCGACACGATGTTGCGCGTCACGCGCACGGAAGCGGCCGCCACACGCCTATCATCCTCTGTCGACAAGTAGTTGGGGCGAATTTCGGGATGTGCATCGGGATCGGGTGAGGTGATGCGCACAAAGCCGCGGCTGGTCGGGCGCACGTTGGCCACGCTGGCGGTAAAGGCAGGGAACGGATCGAGCGGTTCGCCGAACTTGGGCAGGGTGAGCGGTTGGACGTGGTACTGCAGGTTGGGTGTGTCACGGCTCGCATCCGAGCGCACGAATGCGCCGAGCTGGGAAGGCGCCATGGTCATCGGGCCGCTGCGTCGCAGGGCGTACTCGAGCGCGAACCCCGCACGCTGCAGCAGGCTCTGGAAGCGCTCGTTCATGGTCTTGACGCCCCGCACCTTATAGGCGCAGCGGATCTGCAGGTGGTCCTGCAGGTTCTCACCCACGCCGGCGAGCTCGTGCTGCACGGCGATGCCATGCTTGTGGAGCACCGCGCCGGGGCCGATGCCCGACAACTGCAGGATCGCAGGCGAGCCAATGGCGCCGGCGGCGAGGATGATCTCGCGCGCCGCACCGATCGTGCGCTCCTTGCCGTTCTGACGCAGCACGAGGCCCGTGGCGCGCTTGTTGTCCAGCAGCACACGCACGACCTGGGCGTGCGTCTCAACCTGCAGGTTCCTGCGGCCCAGCACGGGCCGCAGGAAGCCCTTGGAGGTATTCCAGCGCACGCCGGTCCTTTGGTTGACGTGGAAGTAGCCGCAGCCCTCGTTGTCGCCGTTGTTGAAGTCGTCGACCTTGGGAATGCCGGCCTCGGCAGCTGCATCGCGGAAGGCGTCGAGGATCTCCCAGCGGATGCGCGGTTGCTCGATGCGCCATTCGCCGCCACGGGCATGTACCTTGTCGAACGCGTCCGCTTCGAACGCATCCGGCTCCAGCGCCCACTGGTCCTGATGCTTCTTGAAATAAGGCAGCACGTCATCCCAGGCCCAGTCGGGATTGCCCATCTGTCGCCACAAGTCGTAGTCGCGTGCCTGGCCGCGCATGTAGATCATGCCGTTGATAGAGGAGCAGCCGCCCAACACCTTGCCGCGCGGGTAGTTGAGGCTGCGGCCGTTGAGGCCCGGCTCGTGCGCCGTCTTATAGCCCCAGTCGGTCCGCGGATTGCCCATCAGGTAGAGATAGCCGACCGGGATGTGTATCCAGTGGTAGTTGTCCTTGCCGCCGGCTTCCAGCAGCAGCACGCGCGCCTTGGCATCGGCCGACAGGCGGTTGGCGAGCAGGCATCCGGCCGTGCCAGCTCCGACCACGATGTAGTCATAGGTATCTGCTGCCATGGTCGTCGCTTCCTCGCCCGCAATTCTACTTCGTTGATACGCCTTCGCAAAATCGGCTGCCCTGACGCTTTGCGCGACTTGTGCACGGCCGGCCGGCCGAACACAATACGCCCATTGCAAAAGGGAGATTTGGCGGGTGGGCAGTCTGGAGGGGTGGGTCAGATCGCTCTCGCCGGCAGCCGAGTTCTGCCTGGTCGTGGGAGCGGCGTTCGCAATCCCCGTTGGCATGTCCTGGTGGATCACGTTCGGTGACGTGGCGCGCGCCCAGGCTCTGCAGCTCACCGAGGGCGAACTGCGCGCCCTCATTGCCGAAGAGGCGTTACTGCTGATGCTGCTCGGGTGGTTTTTGCGCGTGCGCGGCTGGAGCGTCGAGCACTTCGCAGCCTATCCGTCGCGGCGCGAGCTTGTCATGGCCGCCTGGCTGACGGCCGTGAGCTTTTTTGTCTGGGTCGTGCCGTGGTTCTTGCTGGCGCCTGCCAATGTCGAGGCAGCCAGCAGCACCGACGCCGCACTGAGCTGGCCCGGCATTCTGGCGGTCTCCATCCTCAATCCGCTGTTTGAGGAGCTGTTTCTCTGCGCTTACATGCTTGCGTTCTTGGCAAGCCGGAGCGGACCCGGTGTTGCCGTCGCCATTTCGCTGCTCGTGCGCCTCAGCTTCCACACTTATCAAGGCGCGGTAGGGCTGCTGGCGATCGGCCTGCTCGGTCTTGTGTTGTCAATATTCTATCTGCGCACGCAACGCCTGTGGCCGGTGCTGATCGCGCACGGCCTGCTCGATTTCATCGCCTTGGCGATCGCCTAGCCGCGCGTTGCCATCGTACCTGCACAACTGGTTGCTACTCGTCATGCCGTCGACATCGGAGGTCGAGGCATGAAGAGCCTTTTGCGCGCAGTGTTCGCGACATTGCTGACGCTCGCCACGCCTGCAGCTGCGATCGCCCAGGACAGCAGCTACATCAAGGTCCCGAACGAGGACCAGGAGATGAATGAGGCCAAGGACAAGGCGCGCGCCTCGCTGTCGCACTTCTGGCAGAAGTTCGGCGATCCAGGCGCGAACGAGACAGGGTTTGCCATTAAGGTCGCGCTGCCGTACGGCCGCAATAGCACTGAGCACATCTGGACCAAGGACATCGAGCGCAAGGACGGGAAAATCTCCGCCGTCATCAACAATGAGCCGCGCGACGTCAAGACGGTCCGCTTCGGCCAGCGCATCGAGGTTTCAGAAGCACAAATCTCAGACTGGATGTACATGCGCGCGGGTAAGATCGTCGGCAACTACACAATGCGGCCGTTGCTCAAGCGCATGCCGCCCCAGGACGCCGCACGCTACCGCGCCATGCTTGCCGATCCCTGATCCGATTTGATCGGCAGGACGCGGCCCAGGAAGACGACCTGTCCGCCATTGCGCTCGGTTGCGCCGTGGTGCCGGAAGCCGCAGCGCTCGTAGAAGCGCACATTGCGCATACCTGCGCCCGTAACAACGTGCATGCCCACGGCGCCCTGCCGAGCCGCGTATGCGGCGAAGGCCTCGATCAGGTGGGCGCCGATGCCGTGGCCGCGAAAGGCCGGGGCCAGGTTGATGTGCAGATGCGCCGGAAACTGCCGGCACAAATCGGCGAAGTCGGCGCGCAAGTAGCCGATGTCGGCGAAGCGCTCCTGCAGGGCGGGATTTTCCACGGCGCCCACAAGGTAGCCGGCGACGGTGTGCCCTTGCTTGGCCAGGAACAGGGCGTCGCTGCCGCCCTGCAGGTAGCGGCCAAGCCAGCGCTCGCGGAATGCATCACGCTCGGGTCCGGGCTGATAGGTGCGCGACGCTGCCGCGAAAAAGATGTCGTCGATCTGGGCCAGCACAGGGGACGCGAGATCGCCCGCCTCGACCTTCGTGATCTCGATGGCACCTTCCTGCATGACGCCGAGCCTAGGCTTGGTCGGCCGCTCGATTCAAGCCATGCGCTAAGCGCATAGCGAACATCCCCAAGCGTCCGTTGCAGTGCAATGTGGCATGCCATATACCATGTGGCAACGCACAAGGGATCAGAACAAGGGTCCCGGCGTCAGGAGCACCATGATCATGAGCACGATTTCCAGCTACGACGAAGCGCTCGACTTCTACCCCGCGACCAACGGCGCTACGGCCACCGGTGGGTCCTTCACGGACAAACTGCGCGTCCTGTGGGAGGCCTTGTCGGAGGGACATGCCGCCGCCTACCGCTACCGTCAGTTGACGGCACGCGGCAAGTCGGCGGACGAGGCCGCTGCCCAGGTGTTCGCCGAGTTCTACGCGTCACGCTGACCCGGTGCGCCGCCCGACCAGGCGGCGCGTCAGGTCTGGCATGAGGGCTGGCCCGGTTCGTCTGCGTAGACGACCTGGTCGGACCGCAGCAGTTCAGTGAGGCTGTCCATCTGCGACATGCCGCTGCGGATCTTTTCCTGTAACGCCGCCTCGGCACGCCGGATGTCGTCCAGCTTGGCGGCGATAGCGGCCACGTCGGCGCGCGGGATTATCACGACACCATCGCGGTCTCCCAAGGCGACATCACCCGCCTGGATCGCCACGCCGGCACAAACAATCGGCAGGCCGATGCGGCCGGGTCCGCTGCGCACGCAGGAGTTGGGGGTAATTCCGCGCGCGAACACCGGCAAGCCTACGTTGACAATGCCCTCGCTGTCGCGCGCCATGCCGTCGATGACGATGGCCACCACTCCCTTGTTCTTGGCCATCGCGGCGATGTTGTCGCCGACCACCGCGGTGGCCGAGAAGGCATCCGAGGCCGCGACGATCACATCGCCAGGCTTGGCAATAGCAATCGCTGCCATGATGGCCAGGTTGTCGCTTGGTCCCGTCTCGCAGGTGAGCGCCGAGCCGACGAACTGGGCGCGCGCAGGATCGACCGGCTTGACCGCCTGGTCGAGGGCGCCGCGGCCCAGCAGCGCATCGACGATATGGCCGGTCTGCGCGCCGGCAAGCTTGGCGATCAGATCGGGGCTCGGCCGCTCGAAGTGGCGGCGAATGGTAAGCAGTGGCGGATCTTTGATCATGGCGTCTTCTTCCCTGGGTTTGTTGGTCAGCTGGCCACCATTGGAAAGAATGCGCCGCTGCTCCACAAGCCGAAGCTGCTCTCCTGATCGGTGACGGCAAGTTCGACCAGATCATAATAGAGAGCGCGCGTTACCAGCGCCTCAAGCCGACCGCGCACCAACAGGTAGGGCTTCAAACCCGCGCTGACCGGGTCCAAGCCAAAACGCAGCGGCTGCTCCGGCCCGGCGGTGACGATGTCGTCGACATTGGTGCGGAAGACGAGGCGTTGGTCGCGACCGCTACCCTGCACTTCCATTTCCACGGCAAGAAACGGCGCATCCTCGACCGCCACGTCCACCTTCTCGACTGGCGTGACAAGGTAGTGCTTGCCATCCTCATCCTTGCGCAGCACGGCGGCGAATAGTTTAACCAACGACAGGCGTCCGATCGGGCTGTTCTGGTAGAGCCACACGCCGTCGGCGCGGATCTTCATGCCGATGTCGCCGCAGTAGGGCGGATGCCATTTGTCGACCGGCGCTGGCCCCTTGCCTTGCTGAGCCTGCAGGAGCGCCTGCAGCCCGGCGATGCGGTTGGCGTCGGCGGGCTGCGCCATGGCTCACTCCGGGAAGCGCTCGAGCGGTGGGGCCTTGCCGTGGTCGGGCTGCGTGCGTGCCACGTTCATCATCATGGCGAGCAGGCTGTAGTAGCCGCTGACGCCGGTCAGGTCGATGATGCCCTGCTCGCCAAAGAGGTGCAGCGCGCGCGCGTAGGTCCTGTCGCTGACCCTCCTGGTCCGATGCAACTCGTTGGAAAAGTCGTAGGCAGCCGCTTCGTCTTCCGCCATGGCATCCGGGCGGCGACCTTCGGCAATGGCCTCGATGATCGGCAGGGCGAGCCCGGCTTCCAGCGCGAAGCCGTAGTGATAGGACCACTCGTACTGCTGCGTCCATTCGCGGGCGGTGATCAGGATCACCATCTCGCTCACGCGTTTGGGAAGTACATTACGAAACCGTAAGTAGTCTCCCATGGCTTTGGCCCGCAGCATGACCTCGGGCGATCGCATCATTACCGCGAACGGTCCGCTGACCGCATAGCCGCGCCCGGCTTGGAACTCCTCGGCCGCCTGCTTCTGCTCGGCGGTCCATTTGTCCGGCTGAATGGGCAGCATGCGTTCATTGGTCGCCATCTTGCATCCTATCCTCCAGCTTGGCCGGAAAGCCCGCGCCGCCGTCTCTTGCCCCCACGGAGGTCAGCCCATGCATAGGACCGCTTGCTCCAGTATCGAGCGATTGTTCATAGGTGTTCATATTGTGACCATTTTTACCAACAGAGTTTCGCAATTGTCGCACTGCAGCGTATAACCTGAGGCTCATGACCACACTCACCCAAACCGACGACGCCAT
>DASTOW010000358.1:0-30121 GCA_035762425.1 Hyphomicrobiaceae bacterium
CGAGGGACTTGCGTCCGAGATCGAGCAACCGGCGTGCGTCGGGCGTGCCCTCGAGGTAGGCGAAGGCGAGCGAGGTGCCGGGGTCATCGAGGAAGGTCGACAGCAGCTCGGGCGTGGTGACGTCGGTCTCGTTGCCGGTCGAGACGCAGTAGCGGAAGCCCAGGCCCTGCACTTCGGCGAGGTTGACGATGGCGAAGCCGAAGCCGCCGGATTGGAAGGTGCAGGATACGGAGCCGGCGCGCATCGGGCGTGCCCTCGAGGTAGGCGAAGGCGAGCGAGGTGCCGGGATCGGCCAGCACGATGTCGAGCGTGGTGGTGAAGAGAGACATGTCGTTGAACACACCGGCGGTGACGTCGGCCGGGTTGTCGACCGAGCCGAAGGCGGGGATCACCTTGCGCAGCGCGGCGAGCGTGGCGTCGGAAAACTTCGGCAGCGTGAGACCGGCCTGCACCGCGCGGTCGGCGAACACGATGCCGGAGCCGCCGGAGATCGACAGCACGCCGATCGCCTTGCCTTCCGGCAGGCGGCCGGGCGCGAACAGCTTGGCGATGTCGACGATCGGCTCGACGTCGTCGACTTCGATGAGGCCAGACTGACGCATGGCGGCGCGGTACAGGTCGTAGCTGCCGGTCATGTTGGCGGTGTGCGAGGCGGCAGCCTGCACGCCGATATCGGTGGTGGCAGCCTTCCAGATCAGCACCGGCTTGGCGAGCTCGAGGGACTTGCGTCCGAGATCGAGCAACCGGCGTGCGTCGGGCGTGCCCTCGAGGTAGGCGAAGGCGAGCGAGGTGCCGGGGTCATCGAGGAAGGCCGACAGCAGCTCGGGCGTGGTGACGTCGGTCTCGTTGCCGGTCGAGACGCAGTAGCGGAAGCCCAGGCCCTGCACCTCGGCGAGGTTGACGATCGCAAAGCCGAAGCCGCCGGACTGGAAGGTGCAGGACACCGGGCCGGCGCGCAGCGCGGTCTCGTCGGTCGGGCTGCCGAACACCGCCCACACGCGGTCATGCACGGACAGCATGCCCTGGCAGTTGGGGCCGATGACGCGCACGCCGCTGTCGCTGGCGGCTCGCTTCAGCTCGGCTTCCAGAGTGCGACCGGCAGCGCCGGTTTCGCGGAAGCCGGCGGTCAGCACCACGGCCGCGCGGATGCCGGCCTTGCCGCAGTCGCGAATCGCTTCAGGTACGCCTGCCGCCGGCACAGCCACGACGGCGAGGTCGCATGCCGCGTCGATGGCCGACACGTGCGAATAGCAGGTCAGGCCGTGCATCTGCGCATACTTGGGGTTGATGGGAAAGATACCACCCTTGTAGCCGGCCGCCTGCAGCGCCTTGATCGGGTGGCCGCCGATGCGGGAGAGGTCAGCCGACGCGCCGATGATGGCGATGCCGCGTGGATGCAAGAGTGGCTGGAAGCTCAAGGCGAACTCCGATTGGTGGGGCGCAATGGCGCGGTCCATTGCGCCATCAAATGGGCGATCGACGCAATACGGCTTCGCCTATTGCACCCTACACGCGCATGGCCTACGACAGGGCCGACAGCTGCAACCATGGTGTGCGCATGACCTATGTGTTCGAGCCTGCCAGGCAGGCCACCCTGCCCATCAAGGGCAGCGACAAACTCTTCCCCATCCATCGCATCTATTGCGTCGGCCGCAATTACGACGAGCATACCAAGGAGATGGGCGGCGACACCAAGGACCCGCCGTTCTTCTTCCAGAAGAATGCCGACAACGTGGCTACCAACGGCAAGTTTCCCTACCCCTCGCAGACCAAGAACGTGCACTTCGAGATCGAAATGGTGGTGGGCCTCAAGACCGGCGGCACCAACATCAAGGCGGAAGACGCGCTCAAGCACGTGTTCGGCTATGCGGTTGGCATCGACATGACGCGGCGCGACCTGCAGGACGTGGCCAAGAAGATGGCGCGCCCATGGGAGGTGGCCAAGGCGTTCGAATATTCGGCGCCGTGCACGGCGCTGGTGCCGGCCGACAGCATCGGCCACCCGAAGCAGGGGGCCATCTGGCTCGACGTCAACGGCGAGCGGCGCCAGACGGGCGATTTGAGCCAAATGATCTGGGACGTGCCGAGCCAGATCGCGTTCCTGTCGACGCTGTTTGAGCTGAAGCCTGGCGATCTGATCTTCTCGGGAACGCCCTCGGGCGTTGGCGCCATCAAGCAAGGAGACCGCATGAAGGCCCACATTGACGGCGTCGGCGACCTTGAGGTGACCGTCGTCTAGAGGCGGATCTTGATGGTGGAAGCTTGCAGGGCTTCCATCTGCGTCGCTCGACCCCACCTATCGAGGTGAGGCTGGCTGGAGAGTGGCATGGCTGCCCGCCTCCTTGCCGTAGCGCGTCTTCGACACGGCGGGCATGGCTGCGCGTCTCCGACACGACGGGCATGGCTGCGCGTCTCCGACACGACGCGGGCATGATGCGGGCTGTCAAAGGTGTTGACGCTCGCACGCATCATGCGCGCAGGCGGAGGTCCATGCAGGTCCCCCGTTGACCTTCGATCTGCTTGCATGGACTGCTGGTTTCAGCGGCTGGCCTCAGCAACCGTGGCGTGAGCCGGACCGGCCTTTCCTGCAACTGCGACAGCCTGCCCGTAAACCACGCCGAGTTTGCGGCTTGGACGGCGGCAGTGTTTGCGCTTAGCTGCGCCTCACCAAAAACGGGGGAGCAGCCATGTCGCATGGAGCCGGGCACGGCCTTGTCGAGGGCGAGAACAAGAAGATCGCCATTCTGATTTCGGTGCTGGCGCTGTTCCTCGCCATTGCCGAGACGTTGGGCAAGAGCGCGCAGACGGACGCGCTGAGCTACAACGTCGAAGCCTCCAACCTGTGGGCCTTCTTCCAGGCCAAGACCATCCGCAAGACCACCATGGAAACGGCGGCTGAGCAGATGGAGATCGACGTGCAGCTGGCACGCGATCCGGCGGTGAAGGAGATTCTTGGCAAGCGTGTCGATGGCTGGAAGGCGCGGGCCGCGACCTATGAGTCGGAGCCCAAGCCGAACGGCAAGGGCGAAGGGCGCAAGGAGTTGATGGCGCGCGCCCTGGCCGCCGAAGCGAAGCGCGACCTGGCGATGGCCAAGTACCACAAGTTCGAATACGGCTCGGCAGCGTTCCAGATCGGCATCGTGCTGGCCTCCTCGTACCTGATCACCGGCGTGGTCCACCTGCTGTGGGGCGCGTGCGGCCTTGGCATGCTGGGCGTGCTGTTCTCCGTAGTCGGGATGCTCGCGCCGACCATGCACGTATTCTGATTTGCGCGTTCTGGTTTGCGACGGGCGGGTGGCGGGACGCCCCCTGCTGTGCTTGGATGCGCCCGACCTCGCGCGCTGCCGCGCGTCCTTGCCAATATCCGGAGCTTGCCGATGCCGCGTCGTGCCGCCGATCTACTCGTCGATTGCCTGGCCGCGCACGGCGTAGACCGTGTGTTCTGCGTGCCGGGCGAAAGCTATCTGGCCGCACTCGACGCCCTGCACGACAGCAACGCCATCGAGACGGTGATCTGCCGGCATGAGGGCGGCGCCGGATTTGCGGCGATCGGTGATGCCAAGCTGACCGGCCGGCCCGGCGTCGCGTTCGTTAGCCGCGGCCCCGGCGCCACCAACGCTTCGATCGCCGTGCATGTGGCCGAGCAGGACGCTGTGCCGCTGGTGCTGTTCATCGGCCAGGTGCCGCGCGCCGAGATCGGGCGGCGCTCGTTCCAGGAGGTGGACTACGCCAAGACGTTCGCCGACATGGCGAAGGCCGTGTACCTGATCCAGGACGGAGCGCGGATCGGCGAGACCGTTGCGCGAGCGTTCGTGGAGGCGCAGACGCCGACGCCGGGACCGGTCCTGGTGGTGCTGCCCGAGGATATGCTGGAGGACAGTGTTGAGGCATCGGTGGTGGAACCGGTGGCGGTGCCGCGGGCCGGAACTCCGTCCGGACGGGAGCTCGACGCGGTCCTGGCGCGCCTTGCCAAGTCGGAGCGGCCGCTGCTGATCGCCGGCGGCGGTGATCTCGGCACGGCGCACGGGCGGCAGGCGCTGAAGGCGGCCTCGGAGGCGCACCAGCTGCCGGTGGCGCTGACCTTCAAGCGGCAGGACTATTTTCCCAACACGCATCCCCACTATGTCGGGCACCTGGGCTTCAAGATGCCGAAGGCGACGGTCGACCGCTACCTGGGGGCGGACCTCATCCTCGCCGTCGGCACGCGGCTCGGCGAGGCGACCACGCAAGGCTATACGCTGCCGCAGTCGCCGCATCCGACCCAGCCGCTGATCCACGTGCACGACGATGCGCGCCAGATCGGCCGCAACTACGCGGCGGCGCATGCGCTGATCGCCGATCCGATCGCGTTCCTGGAGGCGCTGGCGGCGGCGCGGCCCGGTGCAGCATCGCCAAAGCGTGCGCAGTGGCTGAAGACGCTGCGCGAACCGGTTGCCAAGAGCATGGTGTGGTCGCCGCCGGCCGACGGGCTGATGGATATGGGCCCGGTGGTTGCGGCACTGGCCGAGACGGTGGAGAAGGATGCGATCTTCGTCACAGACGCCGGCAATTTCTCCGGCTGGCTGCACCGGCATTTCCCGTTCTCGGGCGAGCACACGATGATCGGTTGCGTCGGCGGCGCGATGGGCATCGGTATGCCGGCGGCGGTGGCGGCCGCGCTACGCTACCCGAAGCGGCAGGTGATCTTGTTCCTCGGCGACGGTGGGGCTTTGATGTCGGGCTCGGAACTCGCCACGGCCATGCAGTATGGCGCCAAGGTCAAGACCTTCATTTCCAACAACGGCAGCTACGGCACCATCCGCATGCATCAGGAGGCGGCCTACAAGGGCCGAGTGCACGGCACGCAGCTCACCAATCCGGACTTCGCCAAGTGGGCCGAGAGCTTCGGTGCGCTTGGGCTCAGTCTCGACAAGATCGAGGATGCGCCGCGCGTCGTCGGGCAGGCGATGGCGCACGACGGATCGGTGGTCGTGGATGTGAAGACGGCGGTCGAGCACGTCAGCCCGTTCGCCACTATTGCGTCGTTGCGTGCTTGAGGGAGTATCCGACATGGACAAGCGCGTGACGCTCGTGACGGGCGTGAGCAAGGGCATCGGCAAGGCGGTAGCCGAGGAGATGACGGCACGCGGGCATCATGTGGTTGGGATGTCGCGGTCACGGCCGGGCGACTGGTTCAAAGGTGCGTTCGCGGCGGTCGATTTCGCCGACGCTGCCGCGACCAAGGATGCGCTGGCGCGCGTGGTCAAGGAGCATCGCATTAGCGGGCTGGTCAACAACGCCGGCGTGTCGAATGCCAAGCGCACGGAGGATGTGGCGCTGGAGGATATCGACAAGGTGATGGGCGTGAACTTCCGAGCGCTCGTGCAATGCATCCAGGCGGTGCTGCCCGGCATGCGGCAAGCCAAGTACGGCCGCGTCGTCAATATCGGGTCGCGCGCAGCGCTCGGACGCCAGAGCCGCATTGTCTACGGCAGCAGCAAGGCGGCGGTGGCCTCGATGACGCGTTCGCTGGCGCTGGAGGTGGCGAGCGAAGGCATTACCGTCAATTGCGTGGCGCCGGGTCCGGTGGAGACCGAGCTGTTCCTGCAGAACCACCCGCATGGCTCGCCGGAGCGCAAGAAGATCGCGGGCGCCGTGCCGATGGATCGCATCGGCACGCCCAAGGAAGTGGCTGCGGCCTGCGCCTATTTCCTGTCCGAGGAGGCCGCCTATACCACCGGGCAGGTGCTGTACGTGTGCGGCGGCCTGTCGGTTGGAAGTGCGCTGTCGTGATGGGAGCTAGGTCATGCCCGCGGCCCGGCAGGTTGCGTTGCGGTAGCTGCGGGCCGCGTCAGCGGTTGGCCGGCCAGGGGTTGCGCTGCAGCAGGATGTTGGAGTCGACCTGCTTGATGTCGCGCAGGCCGCACAGCGCCATGGTCATGTCGAGCTCCTTGCGGATGATGTCGAGCGACATCGTCACGCCGGCCTGGCCCATGGCGCCGAGGCCGTAGATGTATGAACGGCCGATCATCACGCCCCTGGCGCCGAGCGCCAGCGCCTTGATGACGTCCTGGCCGGTGCGAACGCCGCCGTCCATCAGCACCTCCATGCGATTGCCGACGGTGCGGACGATCTCGGGTAGCGCAGAGATCGACGACTGCGCGCCGTCGAGCTGGCGGCCGCCGTGGTTGGAGACGATCAGCGCGTCGGCGCCGCTCTTCACGGCAAGCTCGGCATCCTCCGGATCCATGATGCCCTTCAGGATCAGCTTGCCGCCCCAGCGGTCCTTGATGCGCTTCACCTCGTCCCAGTTGAGGCGCGGGTCGAACTGCTCGGCGGTCCAGGAGGCGAGCGCGCTCAGGTCTTTGACGCCCTTCGCATGGCCGACGATGTTGCGGAAGCTGCGCCGCTTGGTGCCGAGCATGCCCGTCCACCAGCGCGGCTTGGTCGCAATGTTGGCGATGTTGGCGAGCGTCATCTTGGGCGGCGCGGACAGGCCGTTCTTCAGGTCCTTGTGGCGCTGCGCCAGAATCTGCAGGTCGAGGGTCAGCACCAGCGCCGAGCAGCGGGCGGCCTGCGCGCGGCCGATGAGGCGGTCGACGAAATCCTTGTCGCGCATGACGTAGAGTTGAAACCAGAAGGGCTCATTGGTGTTCTCAGCCACGTCCTCGATGGAGCAGATGCTCATGGTGGAGAGCGTGAAGGGGATGCCGGCGGCTGCGGCCGCGCGCGCCGCCAGGATCTCGCCGTCCGGGTGCTGCATGCCGGTCATGCCGACCGGCGCCAGGGCGACCGGCATGTTGACCGGTTGGCCGACGAACGTCGTCGCCAGCGTGCGGTTCGACATGTCGACGGCGACGCGCTGGCGCAGCAGGATTTTCTGGAAGTCGGATTCGTTGGCCCGGTAGGTGCTTTCGGTCCAGGAGCCCGAGTCGGCATAGTCGTAGAACATCTTGGGCACGCGGCGCTTGGCGAGCACGCGCAAATCCTCGATGCAGGTGATGACCTCGGACATGTCGACTTTCTCCTCCCGCGGCGCGCTTGGGGCGCGCCTCTCGTCGCTTTCCACCAGACCCGGACGCGATGATCAAGCCCTAAGGGTGCTCCCGCATCAACATGCCCGCCACCTTGCTGCTGCGGTGCAGCGACGCTGTCCGGGCTCCGTCCCGCTGGCGGGCGCTGCGGCAGGTGAGCCCTTGGGCCAGCTGCGAGGCTGGCCAGCCGACCAACGCCGGGCCTATTAGCCCGACAGGCCTATGCTCGTAACCTCGCCCGATGCCTTGGTCCGCAGCTCGATCCAGTGGCCGGCAAACAGGTCGCCAGGGGAGAGGTAGATGTAGAGATGACCGCGGGCGTCACGCCGCGCCGATTGCAGCGTGAGTGATGCCATGAACTCCTCCAGGTCGAGAACGGCGTGCTCGTCTTCATTGCGCCAGGTGTCATTGTAGAGCGCCAGCAGCTCGTCAGCGGCAGCCCCCATATATCGGGGAAGCTCGCGCTCCAGCTGTTCAAACGAGCTGCGGCTGCGCTCGATCAGCTCCCGGTCCTGCCCGCTGTCGTCGTCCTCGGTCGCACGTTCAAGGCTCAACTCATAGGAACCCGCGCCCGCGCTGCGCCGGCCGTCGTAGGCGTTGAGACGCCGGTCCAGTTGCAACGCGCCGAAGAACGGGTCGTGGACGATCACGGGCCGGCGCTGCTTGTCCACCCATGCCGCCAAAACCTCGTCGCTGACGGTGTTGTTTACGACGGCGACGAGTTTGCCCTCCCACCGCTTCGTGCCTGCCTCGTACTCCCGCCAGTGCGGGGTGTCCGACAGGCGTAAGCGCACCAACCCCAATTCCGGCAGGCCTGCACGCAATTGGTCGAGGTCGGGCAGTTTCAGCCCGGCTTTCAGCAGGAAGATTTCCTTCTCGAAGAGCGTACCAGCCGCATCGCGCCAGGGGCGCAATGATACGCCCAATGTCCATAATCCCTTGTCTTCCCCATATCCGGCCGGGCCGAGAGGCGTGACGACGCCCGTGATCTCCAACACTGACACGATCAGGCTCCTCCGTGCAGGCGACCATCAGCGCACGCATCCGTGTCGCGCGCATGGCCCGCTTTCGGCGGGGACGTGCGTTGTTGGCGCGATTTTCGCTGTGAAAGCGGCCCTCGGACTTGCACAGAGCGTGGCAATTGCGTCACGTCCTAGGCCTTTGATTTCAAAGGACTCCATTTCTCGTTCCCAAAATCCGCGAACACAAATATGCGCTGAAGAATCAATGCGCTTTCCGAAACAATTTGAGTGTCTATCTCAACAGAGGGGCAGAACATGCGGAATATCCAACCAGCCAAGCCGATGGGCACGGCCAAGAAACCCGCCGCCAAGGCCAAGGCGGACACCGTCACGCTGAAGCATCTGGCAATGGCTCTGGCGGAGAGCCACGAGGTTCCCAAGAAGCAGGTCGTTGCCATGCTCGAGGGCATGGTCGGCGTGATCACAAAGCATCTCAAGAAGGGCGCCCGCATCCGGATGACTGGCCTCGGCATCCTGCAGGTCCGCAAGCGCCCGGCGCGCATGGGCCGCAACCCGGCCACCGGCGAAGCCATCAAGATCAAGGCCAGCAAGAAGATCGCCTTCCGCGCGGCCAAGGACCTCAAAGAGGCCATCTGATCGGCGGCATGAGATTGCAGATCACTACAAGCCCCGCTTCGGCGGGGCTTTTCTTGTGCGGGTTGCGAACCGCCGGCGTTGCAAATCGTGCCGCGCATTAATCACCTGTTTAGCCTGATCGCCCATTGTCTGTCCTGCATCGGCCGCTCGGCATGCCCTGAGTGATGCCCTGCAGCGGGGCAACTGCACACGGATGACCAGCATGAGCGTGCAGCAGCCAGTCAGAGGAACGGTGGTGCCGACGTTGCGGTACCGGGACCTCCCCGCTGCGATCGACTGGCTGTGCACGGCCTTCGGCTTCGAGGAGCAGATGGCGGTCGCGGGCGAGGACGGCTCGGTTCGCTACGCGCAACTGGCGTTCGGCGATGGTCTCGTCATGCTGGGCGCGGTCGAGGACAACGCCGCCGGGCGGCTGATGGCGCAGCCGGAACAGACGGGCGGCCTCGAAACCCAGCTCTGCTACGTATGTGTGAAAGACACGCACGCGCACTGTGCTCGCGCGCGGGCAGCGGGCGCCGCGATCGTGCTCGACGTCGACGACCCGGCGAGCGGCGGTCGCGGATATTCCTGCCGCGATCCTGAAGGTCATGTCTGGACCTTTGGCACCTACGACCCGAGACAGCGCCGCCTGGTACTGCCCCGGTATCGCGCGACACCGTTGCAGGTTGCGGCGCGGCGCCTGGCCCTGGTGGTCGGGCTAGTTGCGAACATTGTGGGCTCGGCGGCTTTCCTCGGCTGGGTCAGTGCGGTGAACGGGCCCGCCGTGGTCGTCCCCTATGCGAGCCTGCCGTCACGCTGACGGCCCATGCGGTCCGCAATCCGTACCGCAAGCGTCGGCCGGTGGTGCTAAACTGCGCGGATGACGGGCTATGGTCAGTTCTGCTCGGTGGCACGTGCCCACGAGGTGATCGGCGGTCGGTGGACCATCCTGATCGTGCGCGAACTGCTGTGCGGGAGCCGGCGCTTCAATGACATCCGCCGCGGCATTCCGCGCGTCTCGCGCACCGTTCTGTCCGAGCGATTGCAGGCGTTGACCATGGTCGGTGCGGTGGCGCGGATCGATGGCGAGCACGGCCCCGAGTACGTCCTGACCGATGCCGGCAGGGACCTGGCGATGCTGGTGGGCGCGCTCGCCACCTGGGGGCAGCGATGGCTGCCGAGGCAGCCCAACGCCGAGGACCTCGATCTGGAGCCCGTACTGATCGATATGCAAAGGCGCGTCCGGCTGCATCGTCTGCCGAACCAGCCGATCGTTGCGAGGTTCGAGATGCGCCGCGCCCGCCCGCAGTTCATGCTGCTCAAGAGGGCGGAGGCCTCGGTGTGCACGCATAACCCCGGTTTCCCCGAACCTCTGCGCATGCATGGCCCGCTGCCTGCGCTGGTCGCGTGGTGGCGAGGCGATGCCAGCTTCGCACAAGCGCGGCACATGGGACTCGTGCTGGACGGACCGCGCTCGCTGGCGCGCGCCTTTCCAGGATGGTTCGACCGATATCAGTTCGCCCACATCGGCCCGGCCGCCACCGGCTGAGCAGGAGGCGGCTTGCGCCCTCCGCAACTGCTGAGGCTATCGCAATGCCGCACGTGGTTCGGATTTCGTACCCCTCCGACGCGAGGCTGCAGGCCATAACACCTCTCGTTCGTTCACCTGTCGAGAGGAGTGCTCCATGGCTGCCCATCTGCTCGTTCTCTATCCCCGCCCCAAGAACGCCGAGGAATTCGACCGTGCCTATCGCGAAGAGCATCTGCCCTACGCCGGCCCAAGGCTCGAGGGCGCTACAAGCGTCGTGACCAAGCGCGTGGTCGGGCCGAGTTATGCGTTGCCTCCGTATCATCTCATCTCGGACGTGACCTTCCCCACGATCGAAAGCCTGAAGGCTTGTGCTATGTCCAGCCGGGGTAAGGAGGCCTTGGCGCATGCCACGTCGATCAGTTCCGGCGGCGCGCCAACGATGGTCGTGGTCGTCGACGAAGCCTGAAGCCCCGCGATTGCGCAGTAGCTCATCCCGTCCGGCGGGATGGGCTGCTCGGGGCGATGGTCAGTGCAACGACGGCGCGCTGCAAGAGCGGCGCGAACAGGATCACGACGGGCAGCATGGTGATCCAGGCAACCAGCCAGGCCAAGGTCCACTGCTGCAGGAACAGCAGACCGAATTCGGTCAACTGATGGGTGGCAATCGCCGTCGCGACAGCCGTGGTGATGGCGGCTTGGATGACGCCGAATACGAACGGTGCGTACTTCTGCGGAAGGCGTGCCATGCCCAATCGTGTCCCCTTGTGCGGTCAGGCTGTTTGAATAGCCGCTGCAAGCCGCCGAGGGGAATTACCCTTGATTGGGCAACCTGCTGACAATTTGAGCAGATTCGCGGCCGGCGAGCAGGGCTGGCGCCAGCAAAGTCGGCGCAGCCTGCCTCACGAACGCCCTCGCCGCGCCCTGGCCGAGGGATTGCATGGTGACCCAATCAGCGGCATCCGAGCGCCACCCGTTGTCAAACCAGACGTCCGACGCCCCCCTCAAGATCCTCGTCATCGACGAGAACCCGATCCGGCGCGCCATCCTGGAGGCGGGGCTGCGCGACGGTGGGTTCGATAACATCACCCTGCTCGGCGACACCACCGGGCTGGTCGACCGCATCTACAGCGTCGATCCGGATGTCATCATCATCGACCTGGAGAACCCCAGCCGCGACGTGCTGGAGCAGATGTTCCAGGTGTCGCGCATCGTGCGGCGGCCGATCGCCATGTTTGTCGACCAGAGCGACCGGGCGACTATCGCGGCGGCGATGGAGGCGGGGGTCAGCGCCTACATCGTCGACGGCCTGAAGCAGGAGCGGGTGCGCGCCATCCTCGACATGACGATCTCGCGCTTTTCCGTGTTCGACCGGCTGCGCTCGGAGCTCGAAGAGACCAAGAGCGCGCTGAAGGACCGCAAGGTGATCGAGAAGGCCAAGGGCATCCTGATGAAAACGCGCGGGCTGGACGAGGGGGCGGCCTACGCCCTGCTGCGCCAGACGGCCATGAGCAAGGGCAAACGCATCGTCGATGTGGCCGAGAGCCTGATCAGCACCTACGAACTCCTCAGAGACTGACAGCAACATGACCATACCCAGGACCGGCCTCAGTTCGCGCATCCCGCTTCGGGTGGGGTTCATTCCGCTGGCCGACGCCACCGCCCTGATCGTCGCCGTCGACAAGGGCTTCACCGCAGATGAAGGGCTCGACGTGGAGCTGGTGCGGGAGGTGTCGTGGTCGAACGTGCGCGACCGGCTCAACATCGGCCAGTTCGATGCGGCGCACCTGCTGGCCCCGGTGGCGATCGCGTCGAGCCTGGGATTGGGCCATGTGCGTGTGCCGACCACGGCGCCCTTCAACCTCGGCCTGAACGGCAACGCCATCACGATTACGAACGCGCTGTTCGCCGCGCTGAAGGACGAGGCCGACGGCGACCTGGCTGACCCGCGCGTGTCGGCGGCGGCGCTGGCGCGCGCGGTGGCGGCGCGTAAGCGCAAGGGCGAAGGGCCGCTGACGTTCGGCATGACGTTTCCCTATTCGACGCACAACTATCAGCTGCGCTTCTGGATGGCGTCGGGCGGAGTCGATCCTGACCAGGACATCCGACTGGTGGTGTTGCCGCCGCCGTTCATGGTGGAGAGCATCGCCAACGGTCACGTCGATGCGTTCTGCGTAGGTGCGCCGTGGAATTCGGTGGCGGTCGATCTCGGTATCGCCCACATCCTGCACTTCGTCTCCGAGATCCTGCAGCGCGCCGCGGAGAAGGTGCTGGCGGTACGCAGCGACTGGGCGGCGGAGAATCCCGACGTGCTCATGCGCCTGATCCGCGCACACGGCAAGGCGGCGGATTTCGTGGAGAACGTCGACAATCGCGAGGAGGTTTGCCGCATCCTGTCGGCGCCGAACCGGATCGGAGTGGCGCCGGAAGTGATCCGTCGCACGCTGGACGGCCACCTCAAAGTGGCGCCCGACGGCACCTTCCGCTCCAGCGAACGCTATCTCATGGTCGGCCGCAAAGGCGCTGCCCGGCCTGACCCGGTGCAGGCGGCCTGGCTGTACGCGCAGATGGTGCGCTGGGGCCAGGCGCCGATGTCGCGCGCGCTGCTTGAGACGGCGGTCGGCACGTTCCGGCCCGACCTCTACGATGCAGTGCTGGGCCACGCCGACGGTCGCGTGGCGGGCGAGCCGGCCGATGGGGTCGGGGCGTTTGCCGGTCCGAAATTCGACGCCAACGACATCGCCGCGCATCTGGCGCCGTGCAAGATCAAGCGCAACGCGTTTTGAGTCGCTACCCCTGGGTCCCGGATATTTCGCTGCGCGAAATTCCGGGATGACAACTCAGCCGGTGTCCAGTGCACAGAGAGCACGCAATGCGCATGCGTGTTGAGCATCTCGACGCGGTCCCGCTCCCGTAAAGGCGCTGTGCGCCTGCGACCGGCGCGCTGGTAGGCAAATTGAAACATCGCCTGTCGGTGCGTCGGCGAGCGGCTCGTGATGCATCGAACACGACCCAACGGCGGGTCGATCGGCAGCGCTGCCATCGCAATTGTCTCCTTCACTGGGGGGACTCGGCGAGCGGCGCTGTTTGCGTTTGAGGAGGTACATGACGCCGGAGCAGATTAAGCTCGTGCAGGAGACGTTCGAATCGGTGCAGCCGATAGCGGCGCAGGCCGCAGACCTGTTCTATGGCCGTCGGTTCGAGATCGCGCCGCAGGTGCGTCCGCTGTTTCCAGAGGATCTTGCCGAGCAGACGCGCAAGCTGATGGGCACTCGGCACCGCGGTCACCAACCTGCTTCAGGTCGAGAAGATCGTGCCGGCCGTGCAGGACCTGGGGCGATGGCACTCCGGCTAGGCGTGACGGAAGCGCCTAATGCTCCGGTCGGCGAGGCGCTAATCTGGACGCTCGACAAGGGGCTCGGTCCGGCATTCACGCCGGAGGTGAAGGACGCGCGGCTCGGCGCCTACACCACACTCGCAGGCGTGATGAAAGACGCAGCTCAGGCAGCCAAGCCCGCCCAGCAAGGACTGCTAGCGCGCGTGCTCAGATGAACCGCTGCCGACCAATGCAGCAGCGGTCGCGGATGGCGCAGCAATCAACACGCAGCGCAGCAAGTCGCTCAAGGATTCGGCAGCGCGTTGAATTCCGTCAGGGTTGATGCATGTCAGCAAGTGGTTGATTTGCCTTGATGAACACGACCCACAAGCAATTGGCACGAAGTTTGATTGTAGAAATGCAAACCGGCATTCCGTGTGCCGGAGGCTCAAAGACGGGCCACCCATAAGCAACGCCGCTTCCAGGGGACGCCAGGGCGCTCCCCGGAATGCGGCGTTTTGTTTGGCGGCGAGGAACGCAAAGGGAGGGGATCGATCAAGATCCACCCGAACTGCAAAGGACGATGACGGCAATGACGAGCACGAGCGTGAAGGGGACTCGGGCACAGCGCGCCTTGAGCCGGCGCACATTCCTGAAGACGACAGGCAGCACGGCGGCGTTGGTTGCGGCTGCAAAGGCAACCGTGCTCGGCGGCGCGAACGTCGCGTGGGCGGCCGGTCCCGAGGTGACCAAGGCGGTGCTGGGCTACATCGCGCTGATCGATGCCTCCGCGCTGGTCATCGCCAAGGAGAAGGGCCTGTTCGCCAAGCATGGCATGCCGGACGTCGAGGTCGCCAAGCAGGCCTCGTGGGGCGCAACGCGCGACAACCTGGTGCTCGGCTCGGAGAACAACGGCATCGATGGCGCGCACATCCTGACGCCGATGCCCTATCTGATCTCGACCGGCAAGGTGACGCAGAACAACGTGCCGACGCCGATGTACCTCATGGCGCGCCTGAATCTCGACGCACAGGCGATCTCCGTCGCGCAGGAATACAAGGACCTGGGCGTCACCACCGACGCTTCGCCGCTCAAGGCCGCCTTCGCCAAGAAGAAGGCCGAAGGCAAGGAGGTGAAGGTGGCGATGACCTTCCCCGGCGGTACACACGACCTGTGGATCCGCTACTGGCTTGGTGCTGCCGGCATCGATCCCGACAAGGACCTGGCGACCATCGTGGTGCCGCCGCCGCAGATGGTGGCCAACATGAAGGTCGGCAACATGGATGCCTTCTGCGTCGGTGAGCCGTGGAACGAGCAGCTCGTCAACCAGGGCATCGGCTTCACGGCCTGCACCACCGGCGAGGTCTGGGCCAAGCACCCCGAGAAAGCGCTCGGCATGCGGGCAGCCTGGGTCGACAAGCATCCCAACGCCGCGCGCGCACTGCTGATGGCGGTGATGGAAGCGCAGCAGTGGTGCGAGAAGATGGAGAACAAGCAGGAGCTAGCCGAGATCGTCGGCAGGCGCCAGTGGTTCAACGTGCCGGTGCCCGACATCATCGGCCGGCTGAAGGGCGACGTGAACTACGGCAACGGCCGGGTTGCCAAGGGCACCAAGGAATACATGAAGTTCTGGAGCGACCACGCCTCCTATCCCTTCAAGAGCCACGACACCTGGTTCATCACCGAGGACATCCGCTGGGGCAAGTTGGAGCCGTCCACGGACATCAAGGCGCTGGTCGACAAGGTCAACCGCGAGGACGTCTGGCGCGACGCCGCCAAGGCGCTGTCGCTGGCGGCGTCCGACATCCCGGCCAGCACCTCGCGCGGCAAGGAGACCTTCTTCGACGGCAAGGTGTTCGATCCGGCCGACCCGATGGCCTACCTGAAGAGCCTTTCCATCAAGCGCGCGGAAGTCTGATGCGCAGAGGTCTGATGCACAGCTGGCCGTCATGCGGGACGGCCAGTTTTTCCGTTCATGGAGACGATTGATGAATATGACTGTTCGCAAGGCCGAGGCGGTTGAGGCGCTGCCAGTCAAGCAGGCCGCCGAGGTCGTGCGGTTGAAGGCGCGCAAGGCGAGCCTGGCCGACAGCCGGCTGGTGGCCAGCCTGTCCAATGCGGCAGCGCGGGTGATCCCGCCGCTGGTGATGCTGGGGCTGCTGCTGATCGTCTGGGAGCTGCTGTGCAGCAAGCCGGGCGCGACGCTGCCCTCGCCCACCAAGATCTGGAGCGAAGCGCGCGACCTGATCGTCGACCCGTTCTTCGTGGCGGGTCCGCAGGACATCGGGCTTGGCTGGCGTGTGCTGACCTCGCTGCAGCGGGTGATGATCGGTTACGGCCTGGCGGGTGTGATCGGCATCGCGCTCGGCACGCTGATCGGCCAGTCGGTGTGGGCCATGCGCGGGCTCGATCCGATCTTCCAGGTGCTGCGCACCATCTCGCCGCTCGCCTGGCTGCCGATCTCGCTCGCCGCCTTCCGCGACAGCCAGCCGTCGGCGATCTTCGTGATCTTCATCACCTCGGTATGGCCGATCATCATCAATACCGCGGTCGGCATCCGCAACATCCCCGAGGACTACCGCAACGTGGCGCGCGTGCTGCGGCTGAACCAGTTTGAGTTCTTCACGCGCATCATGATCCCGTCGGCGGCGCCCTACATCTTCACGGGATTGCGGATCGGCATCGGCCTGTCCTGGCTCGCCATCGTGGCGGCCGAGATGCTGACCGGCGGCGTCGGCATCGGCTTTTTCATTTGGGATGCGTGGAACTCCTCGCGCCTGTCCGACATCGTCGTGGCGCTGGTCTACATCGGCATGATCGGCTTCCTGCTCGACCGCTTGGTGGCGTTCCTCGCCAGCATCGTCACGCGCGGCACGGCCACCAACTGAGGGCACGAACATGACGTATCTGAAGATCGATCACGTCGATAAGACGTTCCTGCGCGGCTCGCAGGAGACCGAGGTTCTGTCCGATGTCACGGTCGAAGTGGCGAAGGGCGACTACGTTTCCATCATCGGCCACTCGGGCTGCGGGAAGTCGACGCTGCTCAACATCGTCGCCGGGCTGACGCCGGTCACGCGCGGCGCGGTGCTGCTCGAGAACAAGGAGGTCAACGATCCGGGTCCGGATCGCGCGGTGGTGTTCCAGAACCATAGCCTGCTGCCGTGGCTGACCGCGTACGAGAACGTGCGCCTCGCCGTCGACAAGGTGTTCTCCGGCAGCAAATCGCGGCGCGGGCGGCACGACTGGGTGATGCACAACCTCAACCTCGTGCAGATGGCGCATGCCAAGGACAAGCGGCCGGCGGAAATCTCGGGCGGCATGAAGCAGCGCGTCGGCATCGCCCGTGCGCTGTCGATGGAGCCCAAGGTGCTGCTGCTGGACGAACCGTTCGGTGCGCTCGATGCGCTGACGCGCGCGCACCTGCAGGATTCGGTGATGGCCATCCACCAGAAGCTCGGCAACACCGTGATGATGATCACGCACGACGTCGACGAGGCGGTGCTGCTGTCGGATCACATCGTCATGATGACGAACGGGCCGGCGGCGCGCATCGGCGAGGTGCTGCACGTGCCGCTGGCGCGGCCGCGCAAGCGCCTCGAGCTAGTGGCCGACCCGGCCTACATTCGCTGCCGCCAGCGGGTGCTGGAGTTCCTGTACGCACGCCACAAGGCCCCGACGCTGCAAGCCGCCGAATAGGAGGTGACCATGCGTCCAGGGCTGCGTCGCGAGCGGCTGGTGGTAGTCGGCAACGGCATGGCGGGGCTGCGCTTCCTCGAGGAACTGGTGCGGCGCGCGCCGGGCCGCTTCGATGTGACGGTGGTGGGGGCAGAGCCGGACCCCGCCTACAACCGCGTGCTGCTGTCGTCGCTGCTGGCGGGCGATATCGGTGTCGGCGACGTCGAGCTGAAGCCGCGCGAGTGGTACGCGGAGCATGGCGTCGCGCTGGTGACCGGGCAGCCGGCGTGCGCGCTGGATGCGGCTCAGCGCACTGTGACGCTCGGCAACGGCGAGGTGCTGGGCTTCGACCGGCTGGTGCTGGCGACGGGCTCCGATGCGATCCGGCTGCCGCTGCCGGGCAGGGACCTGGCGGGCGTCATGACGTTCCGCTCGCTGGCCGATATCGCCGGCCTGGAGCAGGCGGCGTCGGAGGGACTGCCGGCGGTGGTGATCGGCGGCGGCTTGCTCGGCATCGAGGCTGCGTACGGGCTGGCGCGGCGCGGTGTTCCGGTCACGCTGGTGCACCTGATGGACCGGCTGCTGGAGCGGCAGCTCGATGCCGAAGGCGCGCGGCTGCTGGCGGCTGCGATCGAGGCCAAGGGAGTGCGGGTGCTGCTGGGAGCCGAGACGGCCGCGATCCGCGGCGGATCGGCGGTCGAGACCGTCGAGCTGAAGGACGGGCGGGTGCTGCCGTGCGGCCTGGTGGTGATGGCGGTCGGCATCAGGTCGAACACGGCGCTGGCGCCGAGCGGCGGCCTGCAGGTGAAGCGCGGCATCGTCGTCGATGATGGCATGCAGACGTCGGCGTCCGGCATCTACGCGATCGGCGAGTGCGCCGAGCATCGGGGCGTGTGCTACGGGCTGGTGGAGCCGTGCTACGAGCAGGCGCGAGTCGCCGCCGCGGCGATTGCGGCCGAGCCGGTGCGCTATGCGGGCTCGGTGCTGGCGACCAACCTGAAGGTGTCGGGCGTCTCCGTGTTCTCGGCCGGCGACTTCGAGGGTGTCGGCGCCGAGGCGATCGTCGTTCGCGATGCCGGCGTCGGCTCGTATCGCAAGCTGGTGGTGCGCGAGGAACGCCTGGCCGGCGTGGTGCTGGTCGGTGATACCGCCGAGGCGCTGTGGTACGCGGACCTGATCCGTGCGGGCACGCCGGTGTCGGCGCTGCGCGAGGCGCTTGCGTTCGGTCAGGCGTTCGCGGAGGCGGCCTGATGAGCGGCCAGGATTTCACCGACCAGCAGAAGCACTACCTCGAGGGTTTCGTCTCGGGCGTACAGGCCTCGCGCGCGGCTGCTGGCCTGAAGCCGCTGGCGGGGGTCGGCGGTGGCGGTGCGGCGGAGCCGGCCGGGCCGGACGCCGAGCATCTGAAGGCGATGGCGCGCTTCGAGGCCGAGGGCAAGAAGCTGTCGCCGGAGGAGAAAGCCAAGCGCGACGAGCATCCGCTCGATGCCTACGCGCGCCTGAAGGCGGAGAGCGCGAAGGGCCAATACGCCAAGGGCGTCGACAATTTCCGCTGGCGTTTCCACGGGCTTTTCTATGTGGCGCCGGCGCAGAACGCCTACATGTGCCGGTTGCGTGTGCCGAACGGAATTCTGACCCACTGGCAGCTGGCGGGCGTCGCGGACATCGCCGAGCGCTATTGCCACGGCTATGCGCATGTCACCACGCGCGCCAACCTGCAGGTGCGCGAGATCGCGGCCGAGACCGCCATCGCCGTTCTCGAGGATCTGGCCGAGATCGGCCTAGTGGCCAAGGGTTCGGGTGCCGACAACATCCGCAATGTCACCGGCTCGCCCACAGCCGGCATCGACGCTCAGGAGCTGCTCGACAGTCGTCCTTATGCGCGGGCGTGGCATCACCACATTCTCAACGACCGCTCGCTGTACGGCCTGCCGCGCAAGTTCAACGTTGGCTACGACGGCGGCGGAATTATTCCGGTGCTGGAGGACACCAACGACATCGCCTTCACGGCGGTGCGGGTGGCAGACGGTGCGGGTGTCGAGCCGGGCATTTGGTTCCGCCTGGGTCTTGGCGGCATCACTGGGCATCAGGATTTCGCGCGGCCGACCGGCGTACTGGTCAAGCCTGAGGATGCCGTTGCGGTGGCCGATGCCATCGTGCGGGTGTTCATCGATCACGGCGATCGCACCAACCGCAAGAAGGCGCGCCTCAAATACGTGCTCGACGACTGGGGCTTCGACAAGTTCCTGGTCGCCGTCGAGGCGAAGCTCGGCCGGTCGCTCGCTCGCGTGCCGCAGGACTTCGTGACCGAGCCCAACCGGCAGGACCGCCAGGCGCATATCGGCGTGCACGCACAGAAGCAGGCGGGCCGCGTCTGGGTAGGCGTGTCGCTGCCGGTCGGCCGCATGACGGTGGCGCAGATGCGCGGCCTCGCGCGCATCTCGCAGGATTTCGGCGACGGCGATATCCGCCTCACGGTGTGGCAGAACCTGCTGATCTCGGGTGTGGCCGACGACAGAGCTGACGAGGTCGAGCAGCGCCTGCAGGCCATCGGGCTCACAGCGAAGGCATCAAGCGTCCGCGCGGGGCTGGTGGCGTGCACCGGCAATACCGGCTGCAAGCTCGCCAACTCCAATACCAAGGACACGGCGCTGGCCATCGCGGCGCACGTGGAGGCGCACGTGCCGCTCGATACGCCAATCAACGTGCACCTCACGGGCTGCCCCAACTCGTGCGCACAGCACTACATCGGCGACATCGGCCTGATCGGCTGCCGCGTGCCACTGGCCGACAGCGACGACATGGTGGAGGGGTTTCACGTGCACGTCGGCGGCGGTTTCGGCGCGGAGGCCGCCATTGCGCGCGAGCTTTTCCGCGACGTGAAGGTGGATGACTGCCCGGCGGTGGTCGCGCGCATTCTGGCGGCGTACATGGCCAACCGCGCAGGCGTGGACGAGACGTTCGTGACCTTCAGCCGCCGCACCGATGTCGCCGTCCTGAGGGCAATGGTCGAGGCCGTCGATCTGGAGGCCGTCGCATGAGCGACCCGGCCACAGCTGCATTTTCCAAAGCGCGCGTCGCCGCCGTCCCCTCCCCCCTTGAGGGACAGGGAGGGGGGGATCGCAAAACGTCGGCCGTAGGGAGTCCCCCGACCCCTAACCCCTCCCCACGTCATGGCGAAGCCAGGCTCGGCATGGACGTGGGCGGGGGATCGGCTCGGAGTGTGCGGCTGGTCGAGCAAGGGGTAGCCGCATGACGATCCAGGATGCGCGTGCGGGCGGCGTGCCCGTGATCCCCGACGGTGCGCCGTTCTCGATGGAGCAGCGCGCGTGGCTGAACGGCTTCTTCGCCGGCTTGCTGTCGCTCGACACCAAACCCGGCATTTCGCCGCTGACGGGAGAATTGCCCGGCGCTGCGACCAAGGCGCTGGCCGGTGACGGCGACGATGGGGAGGCGCCCTGGCACGACGCGGCCATGCCGATCGACGAGCGCATGCAGCTGGCCGAAGGCCGGCCGCTGAAACGCAAGCTGTTCGCGGCCATGGCGCAGCAGGACTGCGGCCAGTGCGGTTTTCTGTGCGAGACCTATTCGGCGGCCATCGCAGCGGGCACGGAAAGCAAGCTGAACCTGTGCGTCCCCGGCGGCAAGGAAACCAGCCGCATGCTGAAGCGGCTGCTCGAAGAGGTGTCGGCGCCAGCTGGACCTGGAGAGGTCGCGCCTGCGGACGCCAAGCCTGCGCAACAGGCCGAGCCGGTCAAGGAACTCGGACAGCGCGGCTACCGCCGCGATGCGCCGGTCGATGCCGTGTTCCGCTCGGCGACGCGCATCAACGGGGCGGGCTCGGAGAAGGACACGCGCCATGTCGTGATCGACATCTCCGCGTCTAGCCTCAGTTATGCGCCGGGCGACAGCTTCGGGCTCTATGCGAGCAATTGCCCGCAACTCGCCGATGCGGTGCTGGCAGCGATGCGCGCGCCACCGGACTTCCCGGTCGGCGGCAAGACATTCCGGCAGGCGCTGATCGAGGACTATGCGCTGGGCCAGGCGCCCGATGCGCTGCTCGAGCTGATCGGCTACCTGGCGAGCGGCGCCAAGCGCAAGAAGGCAAAGCTGCTGGCGGCGGGCAATGATCCCGACGGCGACGCCGCCGCCATCGACGTGCTGGCGGCGCTGCACGCGTTCGGTCCGATCCACCCCGATCCCGAAGCATTCCTGGAATGCCTGGAGCCGCTGCAGCCGCGCCTTTACTCGATATCGTCGTCGCCGCTTGCGACGCCGGGCGAGGTGCACCTGACGGTCGATGCGGTGCGCTACGACATCGATGGGCGTGCGCGGCTCGGCGTGGCGTCCACGTTCCTTGCAGACCGGCTGTCGCCGGGAGCGGGCCTCAAGGTCTACCTGCAGAAAGCGCACGGCTTCGGGCTGCCGGAGGATGCGGGCAAGCCGATCATCATGGTTGGTCCCGGCACCGGCATTGCGCCGTTCCGGTCATTCCTCTGGCAGCGGCATGCGATGAAGGCGCATGGCAGGGCCTGGCTGTTCTTCGGTCACCAGCGCGAGGCGAGCGACTTCTTCTATCGCGACGAGCTGGAGAACCTGACGGCATCGGGTGCGCTGACGCGGCTGTCGACGGCATGGTCGCGAGACAGTGAGCGCAAAGTCTATGTGCAGGATCGTATGCGCGAGGCGGGCACCGAGCTGTGGGCGTGGCTGCAGGAGGGCGCGCACTTCTATATCTGCGGCGATGCCAAGCGCATGGCCAAGGACGTCGAGACGGCGCTGATCGAGATCGCCATAGCGCACGGCGGCAAGAGCGAGGGCGGCGCCAAGGAGTATCTCGCCGGGTTGAAGGCGGCGGGCCGCTATCAGGCGGACGTGTATTGATGGCGGGCGATGCCGTCCATTCGCCCTCTCCCCGTCAACGGGGAGAGGGACAAGCGCCAACCATCCGCACCACGTGTCCGTATTGCGGGGTGGGGTGCGGGGTGCTGGCAACGCCGGATGGGGCTGGCGGAGCATCGATCGCCGGCGACGGCGAGCATCCGGCCAATTTCGGCAGGCTGTGCTCGAAGGGCGCGGCGCTTGGCGAGACGCTGGGTCTCGATGATCGGCTGCTGCATCCCATCATCGGCAACCGGCGCGTCGGCTGGGACGAGGCGCTCGAGCATGTGACAAGCGGGCTGCGCCGCATCATCCATGCGCACGGACCGGAGTCGGTGGCCTTCTATCTGTCAGGCCAGCTGCTGACCGAGGACTACTACGTCGCCAACAAGCTGGCGAAAGGCTTCATCGGCACGCCGCATGTCGATACGAACTCGCGGCTGTGCATGGCCTCATCGGTGGCGGGCCATCGCCGCGCGTTCGGCGCCGACATCGTGCCGCAGTGCTACGACGACCTGGAGCTCGCCGACCTCGTGGTGCTGGTCGGCTCCAACGCGGCCTGGTGCCACCCGGTGCTGTATCAGCGCATCCAGGTGGCGCGCGCCGAGCGCGGCATGCGCGTGGTCAACATCGATCCGCGGCGAACCGCGACGAGCGAGGGCACCGATCTGCACCTGTCGATCAGGCCGGGCACCGATGCCCAGCTTTGGAACGGCCTGCTGTGCTGGCTGTTTGATCGCGGCGCTCTCGATTGGGGGTTCATCCGCGAGCATACGGAGGGGTTCGAGGCGGCGCTCGATGCTGCCCCGGCCGGGTGCAGCGGCGTCGCGGCGGTTGCGCGCGAGACCGGGCTCGCGGCCGCCGACATCGAGACGTTCTATCGCTGGTGGACCGAGACGCCGCGGGTGGTGAGCTGCTACTCGCAGGGCGTCAACCAGTCGGCGCAGGGGACCGACAAGGTCAACGCCATCATCAATTGTCACCTCGCCACGGGCCGCATCGGCAAGCCGGGCTCGGGGCCGCTGTCGCTGACCGGCCAGCCCAACGCCATGGGCGGACGCGAGGTCGGCGGGCTCGCCAACATGCTGGCGGCGCACATGGGCTACTCGGAGGTGGAGCGCGACCGCGTGCGCCGCTTCTGGGGTGCGCCGAACCTGGCGCGGGGCGAGGGCCTGAAGGCGGTGCAGATGTTCGAGGCCATCGCCGACGGCCGCATCAAGGCGCTTTGGGTGATGGGCACCAATCCGGCGGTCAGCCTGCCGCGCGCGGATCATGTGCGCGAGGCGATGCTGCGGCTGGAGCTGCTGGTGGTGTCGGACAACGTCGCGAGCAACGACAGCGTCAACCTCGCGCAGGTGCGACTGCCGGCTGCGGCCTGGGGCGAGAAGGACGGTACCGTCACCAACTCGGAGCGACGCATCTCGCGGCAGCGGCCGTTTCTGCCGTTGCCGGGAGAAGCTCGCCCCGATTGGTGGATGCTCTCCGAGGTGGCCCGGCGCATGGGTTGGGGCGGTGCCTTCTCGTACAGGTCGGCGGCCGACATCTTCCGCGAGCATGCCAGCCTGTCAGGGTTCGAGAACAACGGCAGCCGCCTGTTCGACATCGCGGGGCTGGCGCGCCTCGCCGACGAGGATTACGACGCGCTTATCCCCGTGCAATGGCCGGTCCGCGCGGGTTGCCTATCCGGGACCGAGCGCATGTTCGGTAGCGGGACATTCGCGTCCCCGTCGCGGCGCGGGCGCTTCCTCGCCGTGGGGCCGGGCCGTCTCGCCAGCGCGACCGGCGGCGACTGGCCGATGCTGCTCAACACCGGACGGGTGCGCGACCAGTGGCACACCATGACGCGCACCGGGCTGAGCCCGCGCCTTGCCGTGCACGTCGCCGAGCCGTTCGTGGAAATGCACCCCGCCGACGCCGCCGCGCTCGGCCTGCAGCAGGCCATGCTCGCCCGCGTCGAGACCGCGCACGGGAACGCGGTGCTGCGCGTCATGCTGAGCGAGCGCCAGCGGCCGGGCTCGGTATTCGCGCCGATCCACTGGTCGGGCGAGAACAGTTCCGCCGGGCGCATCTGCGCGCTGGTGCAGCCGGTCACGGATCCCGTCTCGGGCCAGCCCGAGGCCAAGGCGACGCCGGTCCGCGTGACGGCGTTGCCGGTCGGCAGTCACGGGTTCGTGCTGTCGCGGGGACCGATCGAGACGGGCGAGGATGCTGGCGGGTTCGCGTACTGGGCCCGCGCCCGCATGCCGGCCGGTCACGCGACGTTCTTCGCACTTGCGGCCGCGCCGTCGAATTGGCGGGCCTGGGCGGAGACGTTGCTGCCCGCTGGCGAGGCCCTGACCTACGAGGATGCGCGCGCCGAGCAGTTCCGTACCGCCGTGCTGCGCGAGGGCCGGCTCGAGGCCGTGCTGTATGCCGCGCCGACGCCCGCGCTGCCGTCCGTCGAGTGGCTGAAGACCTGCTTTGCCCGGCCGGTCATCGAACCGGGGCTGCGCCGCTCGCTGCTGGCCGGGCGCCCGGTGGGCGGCGCCGACGACGGACCGGTCGTTTGCGCCTGCTTCCAGGTCGGGCGCAAGCGCGTCGAGGCGGCGATTGCCGACGGCGCCGGTACGGCGGCGCAGGTCGGTGTCGCCACCCGCGCCGGCACCAACTGCGGCTCCTGCCTGCCCGAGATCAAAACCCTGCTCGGCGGAGCAGCGCCTGTCCTGCCTGCAGCGGCGGAGTAGATGCGATGCGAGACGTACAGCCCATCGAGACACGCCCAGCCCGCATGCGTGCGCTGGCGGTTTTGCCGGTGTTCTTCGCGCTTCAGGGTCGCCGAGTGGTCGTTGCCGGTGCCGACGACGGCCCCGTCTGGAAGGCCGAGTTGCTGGCGGCAGCAGGCGCGCATGTGGACGTTTTCACGACGGCGCGGTCGGCCGACCTCGATGCGCTGTGTCACTCGCCTCCGGCCGGCAGCGTTCGCATCATCGAACGCGAGTGGCAGGCCGATGATCTCGATGGTGCGGCGCTGGCGGTCGGCGCTCTGGCTGGCGATGCGGCGCAGGTATTCGTGGCGGCCGCACGCCAACATGGCGTGCCGGTGAATATCGTCGACATGCCTGACATCTCCACGTTTTCTTTCGGCACCATCGTCAACCGCTCGCCGGTGGTGGTCGGCATCAGCACGGCCGGGGTGGCACCCGTGCTGGGGCAGGCGATCCGCGCCAAGATCGAGGCACTGCTGCATCCGGCGCTGTCCGCCTGGGCCGCCACGGCCAAGCACGTGCGCGCCAAGATCAATGCCCGCCTCGCCATGGGGCCGGCCCGCCGCCACGCGTGGCGCCGCTTTGCCGATCAGGCGCTGGCAGCACGTGCGCCACCCACGCACGCCGATCTTTCGGCGGTCGAACGCACGGCCGCCAGCCCCGGCGGCAGCGTCGCGCTCGTCGGCGCAGGGCCCGGCGACCCCGAGTTGCTCACGCTGAAGGCGCTGCGCGCGCTGCAGTCGGCGGACATAATTCTGTACGACCGCCTGGTCAGCCCCGAGATCCTCGAACTCGCCCGCCGCGAGGCCAGGCGCATGCTGGTCGGCAAGGCCGGCAACGGCCCGCGCTGCCGACAAGACGACATCAACGCACTGATGGTGAAGCTGGCGCGCGATGGCCAGCGCGTGGTGCGCCTGAAGGGCGGCGACCCGATGGTGTTCGGCCGCGCCGCCGAGGAGATCGAGATCTGCGGCGCGGCCGGCATTCCGGTCGAGGTGGTGCCGGGCATCACCGCAGCCCTTGGCGCGGCCGCCGAGCTGCAGGTTCCGCTGACCGATCGCCGGCGTGCACGCCGCCTGCAGTTCATCACTGGCCACACCGAGTCGGGCGAACCGCCCGCCTGCAATTGGGCGAGCGTGGCCGACCCGCAGACAGTCACGGTTTTCTACATGGGCGCCGGCACGTTCGGCCGCATGCTGCCCGAGCTGATCGCCGCGGGCCTGCCGCCTGCGACGCCGGCGCTCGCCGTTTCGTCGGCGACTACGCCGCGCAGCATCCACGTGCGCTGCGCGGTCTGCGATCTTCCGGCGGCGCTTGAGCGCCTGGACCGGTCGGCGCCCTGCCTGATCATGCTCGGCAACGGGCTTGCCGGCGCCAACGAGGAAGCCGTGCGCATCGACACCGCGTGTAGGCTAGGTTAGGCCGCAGCCCGTAGCCAAGGGCAAGTGATGTAGGGTCAGGCGCTGACGCGCTACCCCAACCTAGGGACCACTCGCGCGCCCACGCTCAGGCAAGACGGGCTGCGATTGCTCCGGCCCCGCATTTCATGCTTTGGTCCCGGCAGCCTGTTTAGGGACCACGCCCGCCATGAAGCTCGAAGTCGCCCATAGGATCGTTGCCGCCACGCTGGCGCACGCACGCTCGCGCAACATGCTGCCGCTGGCGGTGGCCGTGCTCGATGCGCGCGGATCGCCGCGGTCGCTCGCAGCCGAGGACGGCACCAGCCTCAGGCGTAGCGACATCGCTATCGGCAAGGCGCATGGGGCGCTGGCCATGGGGCTCGGATCACGCACCCTGATGCAGCGCGCCGAGACGCAACCGCACTTTATCGCGGCCGTGACGCACGCGGTCGGCGGCTCGCTGATTCCTGTGCCCGGCGGTGTGCTGATCCGCGACGCACAAGGAGCGCTAGTGGGTGCTGTCGGCGTGTCAGGCGACACCTCCGATAATGATGAGGCTTGCGCCATCGTCGCCATCGAGTCCGTTGGATTGAAGGCCGATCCGGGCGCGTAAGGTTCGCCGTCGGGACACCGAGTCATGCCCGAATTGCCGGAAGTCGAGACCGTAAGAGCCGGACTGGAGCCCTTGCTGCGCGGGCGCCGCTTCAAGCACGTCGAGCAGCGGCGCAAGGACTTACGCTTTCCGTTGCCCGATCGTTTCGCGCAGCGCCTGACGGGTGCCAAGGTGTTGAGCGTAGACCGCCGCGCCAAGTACCTGGTGCTGCCGCTGGATAGCGGCGAGGTGCTGGCCATGCACCTCGGCATGACTGGGCGTTTCACGCTGTCGGCGCCAGGCGGCGCCAACGGCAGGGTGCTGGGCGACTACACCTACGCGCACGGCGGCGACGCCACGCACGACCACGTCGTCTTCACCATGTCGGGCGGCGCCGTGGTCACCTACAACGATGCGCGCCGCTTCGGCTACATGACCCTGATCGCCGCGGATGAGCTCAACCGCAATGCATTCTTTGCCGGCCTTGGCGTCGAGCCGCTCAGCGATGAGCTCAACGGCGAATACCTTGCTGGCAAGGCGCGCGGCCGCAAGCTCGACCTCAAGGCCTTCCTGATGGACCAGCGCATCGTTGCAGGGCTCGGCAACATCTACGTGTGTGAGGCCCTGTTCCGCGCCGGCCTCGATCCGTTCAAGGCCGCGGCCCGGCTGGCCAGCAAGTCCGGCAAGCCGACACCACACGCCAACAGGCTGGCGGTCGAGATCAAGGCGGTGTTGCGCGATGCCATTCGAGCGGGCGGGTCGACCTTGCGCGACTACAAGCAGGCCGACGGCAGCAGCGGCTCCTTTCAGAAGGAGTTCGGCGTCTACGGCCGCGAAGGCGAGCCTTGCAGTCGCCCCGGCTGCCAGGGCATCGTGCGCCGCAAGACGCAGGGCGGGCGCTCCACCTTCTGGTGCCCCGCCTGCCAGCGCTGACGTGTTTCTTTGCGCGCGCGTCTCGCTACCGATCCCGAGAACCAGGAGCAGGCCATGTCCTACGAGACCATCATCGCCGAAACCAAGGGCCGCGTTGGCCTGATCCGCCTCAACCGTCCGAACGCGCTCAACGCCCTCAATGCGCAGATCATCAAGGACATCGCGGCGGCGCTTGATGGCTTCGAGGCCGATGATGGCATCGGCGCCATCGTCATCACCGGCAGCGACAAGGCGTTCGCGGCCGGCGCGGACATCAAGGAGATGCAATCCAAGTCGTATTTGCAGGCCTACAAGGAGGACTTCATCTCCGCCTGGGATCGGGTCGCGCGCTGCCGCAAGCCGACCATCGCCGCGGTCGCAGGCTTCGCACTCGGCGGCGGCTGCGAGCTTGCCATGATGTGCGACATCCTCATTGCCGCTGACACCGCCAAGTTCGGCCAGCCCGAGATCAAGCTCGGCGTCATGCCGGGTGCCGGCGGCACGCAGCGGCTGATCCGCCAGGTTGGCAAGGCCAAGGCCATGGAGATGTGCCTGACCGGGCGCATGATGGACGCGGCCGAGGCGGAGCGGGTCGGCCTTGTGAGCCGCGTGGTGCCGGCGGCGGGGCTGGTCGAGGACGCCGTCCGGACGGCCGAGAGCATCGCCTCCATGTCGCTGCCGATCGTCATGATGACCAAGGAGAGCATCAACCGCGCCTACGAGACCACGCTTGCCGAGGGCATCCGTTTCGAGCGGCGCGTGTTCCACGCCATGTTCGCCACCGACGACCAGAAGGAAGGCATGGCGGCCTTCGTCGAGAAGCGTAAACCCGACTTCCGGCACAAATGACGGCCCTGACAGGCAAATTCCGGTCCGATTCCGGCTTGCCGCATACGGCTCGTTGTTGACCCCCTTGGTCCGCGCGGTCTATTAGGAGCGCCGAATTCACCGGCGGCGAACCCGCCGGGCGGACGAGATCATCCCATAGCCACCCCACAAGGAGCCATCGATGGCCAACACCTCATCGGCCAAGAAAGCCGCGCGCCAGATGGTGCGCCGGACCGAGATCAACAAGTCGCGCCGGTCGCGTCTGAAGGCGCAGGTGCGCAAGGTCGAGGAGGCGATTGCCTCGGGCGACAAGGCCGCCGCCAAGAGCGCGCTGGCCGCCGCCGAGCCCCTGCTGATGCGCACCGCGCAGAAGAATGTCATCCACAAAAAAGCCGCGTCGAGGAAAGTCTCCCGCCTCGCCGCCCGCCTCAAGGCCATGGCCTGAGACGGCCCTGAACGGGATTCTTTGATTCAGCCGCCCCCTCCCCCGTTTGTTGCGAAAATGTCGCATGGGAAATTCTTCTTGGAGGGGGCCGGGCAACTTAATGAATCGGTAAGATTCCAATTGCTTGCCGCGCCATGCGCAAGCCGCTTACGAGCCAAATTTCACGTCACGGACTCGGGCGCCAAGGGGAATCTGGCGGTTGAACGACACTTCCAAGACCGGGGTCGCAAGCGTGCCCGCATGTGCGGAATCTCCTCGTGGAGTCAAAGCGCTTCTCCCCAACTTTTGCTCGCAGCGGCCCTGTTTTCCACGTCACGTTGGATAAGCTGTTAGCGGCGGGCGCGCTTCAGCCGACGCCAGCGTGGGTTGCCACGTTCTCCACCGTGCTCTACAAAAGGGCCATGGCAGCGACTGATCCAGTCAAGAAGCTGCCAAGTGTGGCTGCGTTAGATCTCGAGCAAAGGCCAAGTATGTGTGGCTCGGGATTGTTTGGCCAATGGCCACGTGCGGGTGTATTTGCGTCAAACAACTTGAGTATTCGGAACAAGATCTAGGTCTTGTCTCTGATTATGTCCTGCGGGCCGCGTATGTCCGCAGATTGAGCGGGCGTTCGAGGCGAGTTTGAGCGTGAGCGAAGTCCACATCCCGGCGGTATCCGTGGAGGACACGTGGGCCAAGCTAAAGGGCGACGCGGGAGCGGTGCTCGTCGATGTGCGTACGATCGCGGAGTGGGCCTACGTCGGCCTTCCGGATCTGGCAGCGATCGGCAAGCGGCCGGTGCTCGTGGAATGGCAGGGTTTCCCTGACAACCGCCTGAATGCGGCCTTCGTCGAGCGCCTGACCGAGGCTTTGGCACAACTGGGTGCCGACAAGGGAACTGAGATTTTTTTCATTTGTCGCTCCGGCGCCCGCAGTCTCAAGGCGGCCGAGGCGATGGTGGCAGCGGGCTATACGCGCTGCCGCAACGTGGCGGACGGTTTCGAGGGGCCACTCGATCCGAACCGGCACAGGGGGCAGCTCAGCGGCTGGAAGGCCAAAGGGTTGCCCTGGACGCAGGGATGACCGGCGTCCTGTTTGAGTGAGTGTGTTTTTGTTGAGTTGAGTGCGTAAAGCGGTACTCGCGCTCTGGGGTGTTCTGCGTACGGACGTGAGAAACGGAGGCTAGCCCAAAAAGCGGCAACGAACG
>DASTOW010000359.1:0-2194 GCA_035762425.1 Hyphomicrobiaceae bacterium
TCACCAGGCTGTCCGTAGCGCGGAGCGGCGCGACCGCGCCACTCCAGTCGAGCGCGGCTGCCGCCGCCAGCCGATCGGGTAGCCCGGCCACCGCCGCAGCATGGGCTGGCTCGCCGGTCCATACGGCAGTCAACCGCAGCAAAGCCGCCAGGGTGGCGACAAAGGTCTTGGTGGCAGCAACGCTCAGCTCCGGGCCTGCGCCGATCGGCACGACAACGTCGCACGTGGCAGCCAGCGGCGAGCCTACGGCATTCACGACTGCCACCGTCAGCGCGCCCGATGCCTTGGCGCCTTCGGCCACGGCGATCAGATCGTGGCTTTCACCCGATTGCGACACGATCAGGCATAGCTGGTCTTTGAGATGGAGGGGCTGCCGGTAGATGCTGGCGATGCTGGGCGCCGCTGCCGCAACGGGAATGCCGAGGTAGCGCTCGAACAGGTGCTTGGCGAACGTAGCAGCATGAGCGGAGCTGCCTCGGCCACAGGTCACCACGACACGCGGTGGCCGCGAACGCAGCCGCGCGACAAGATCGCCGATCGGCCGGGCAAGATCGGCCGCCTGCCGCGCAACAACGGCCGGTGCTGCGGCGATTTCCTGCGCCATGCGACTGGTGTGTTTCAGCATGGCCACCTCACCTCGCCACCGTCATGACCAGACGCTCGGCTTCCAATTCGGCCAGGCGCAATGCTCCACTCAGCGCGTCGCCGAGGGGCTCCACAAGCGCATCTTTGCTTTGGCCGCAAAGAAGCGGTGCAATGTGCGTTGCAAGCCCCCCCATCAGCGACAGCCGGGTGACGCCGAGCTCGATCAATCGTTTCGCCAGCGCATCGATGTGCATGGCGGCAGCGTGCATCAGGTGCCCGGCCACGCGATCGCCGGCGGCTGCGTGCTCGACAATGCTGGGCGCCAGGCTGGCGTAGTCGCGCGGGCGTGCCGTGCTCGTCCACCGCACGATGGCATGGGGATCGCTGTCGAAGCGCCGAAAGACAGCCAGCAGGAAGTCCGTCCAAGGCAGCAGGCCGTCGCTCGCCCACAGCACCCGGCGTATTGCCTCGCTGCCGAGCCAGGCCCCGCTCCCCTCGTCCGAGGTGGGAAAGCCCCACCCGCCCACGCGATGGCTCTGCCCGGCGAGGTTGGCCCAGCCGATGCTGCCGGTACCGACGATGACGATGCCGCCGTCGCGCCCGGCATGCGCACCCACACAGGCGGCATGGGCATCCGAAGTGCACACCATGCTGGCAAAGGGATGCGGATGCGCAATCATCTCGTCGCCCGCCGTGAGGTCGCCGACGCCCGCGAGGGCCAGGCAGGCGACGATCGGCTGCTGGGCAGGCGTAACGCCTGCCTGCGCCAGGCATTGATCGGTGGCGCGCAGGATCTGGGTAAAGGCGGCGCTAAGGCCAAAGCGGATGTTGGCAGGTCCAGCGCTGCCTTCCCCCAGCAGCGTGCCGGCGTGGTCGGTCAGGCGCGCCCGGCACCCGGTACCGCCACCATCCACTCCAAGCAGCAGGACTTTCGCGCCCACAGGGTATCCTTGCGTTTACGGCTCCTGGGTAACGCTTCGAACCCGGTTTATGGCCCCAGCGTTTCATTGCCGGAGCACCCATGGATACAGAACGCCCAAGCCCGCGCTATGCCGATATCGACATCTGGGACCCCGCCGACATCCTGGATGCCATGATTGAAGGTCAATTCGCTGCCGTGGCAGCCGTCCGCGCGGTCCTCGAGGCCATCGAGCGTGCCGCGGCGGCCATTGAGGGACGGTTAAGCCAGGGCGGACGGCTGATCTATGCCGGCGCCGGCACCTCCGGGCGGCTTGCCGTGCAGGACGGTGCCGAGCTGATGCCGACCTTCAATTGGCCACGCCAACGCCTGCTGCTGCTCATGGCCGGCGGCGATCAGGCCATGCTGCGCGCGGTCGAGGGCGCGGAAGATGAACGCAGCCAGGCCGAGGAGTTGATCCTGCACCATAAAATTGGCGCAACGGACGTCCTGGTGGCGGTGGCAGCCAGCGGCACGACGCCGTTTACCTTGGCGTGCATGCGTGCAGCTAAGGCGGTCGGCGCGCTGACCGTCGGTATCGCCAACAATGCCGCGACGCCGCTGCTCACCGAGGCGGACCACGCCATCTTCCTGCAGACACGCGCCGAGCCGATTGCAGGATCGACGCGCATGAATGCTGGCACCGCGCAG
>DASTOW010000360.1:0-43371 GCA_035762425.1 Hyphomicrobiaceae bacterium
TCGATGCCTTCGGAGGCGCCCGCTGCAGCCGGCGTGTATTGCTGCAGGGCCGGGTCGCGCAGGCGCTGCTGGAAGCGTCGATAGCTGAGCGGGATCGAGGCCAGGTAAAGCAGCGTCAACAGCGTCATGGTGCCGTAGGGGTAGGTGACGAGCAGAGCCACCACGGCGGCGGCGCCGACGAACATGGGCATGACGTATTCGCGCGAAATGCGCTCGCCCATCAGCTTGCCCGAGAAGGTGGGGATGGTGGACACCAGCAGGAAGGCCATCACCAGCACGTAGAGCGAGACGAGCACCGGCCAGACCTGCACGTCGAATACGCCGAGATGGTGGAGGTACAGTGGCAACAGCACCGTGATCGCACCGGCGGGCGCCGGCATGCCGGTGAAGTAATTGGACTGCCACTTGGGCCGCTCCACATCGATCATCGCATTGAAGCGGGCGAGCCGTAGACCCATGGCGAGCGCAAATACCAACACCGCAATCCAGCCGAAGCCCTTGAGCGGCGTGAGGCCCCAGACGAACACGATGACAGCCGGCGCCACGCCGAAGTTGACGAAGTCGGCGAGGCTGTCGAGCTCCGCGCCGAACTTGGACTGGGCCTTGAGCGCGCGTGCGAGGCGCCCGTCCACCCCGTCCAGGGCGGCAGCGATCACCACCAGGGCGATGGCCATCTCGTAGCGCTGCTCGATCGCCATACGGATGGCAGTCAGACCGGCGCACAGGCTGAGCAGCGTGAAGAAATTCGGCACGAGCATGCGCACCGGGATCTTGCTGTGCCGGAACAGCAGGCGCCCGCGGCGACGGCGCTCCTCCCCTTCCAGTCTTGGCAGCAGTGGATCCATCGTCAGCCTCGTTGTTGTGTATCGGTGGCCTTACTGTACGCGCGCCTCGCGCTCTGGCTCGTCGGACTTTAGGTCAGCCAGGATTGTCTCGCCCCCAACCGCCCGTTGGCCGATTGCCACCAGCGCCCCGTGCCCGGGTGGCAGGTAGGTGTCGACGCGCGAGCCGAAGCGGATCAGGCCATAGCGCTCGCCGACGCCGACGGTGTCGCCCTCGCGGATGAAGGTGACGATGCGCCGAGCCACGAGGCCGGCGATCTGCACCACCGCAATCTCCAGGTTATTGGGGGTTTGGATGACCAGGCAGCGCCGCTCGTTCTCCTCGCTGGCCTTATCGAGCGCAGCATTGAGGAACGTGCCAGGCACATATACCGAGCGGACCACGCGGCCCGCCACCGGCGCACGATTGATGTGCACATCGAACACCGACAGGAAGATCGAGATGCGCAGGCGCGGCTCGTCGCCGAAGCCGAGTTCTGCCGGCGGGCGCACCACCTCGATATGACTTACGCGGCCATCACCCGGGGCGATAATGAGCCCATCGCGCAGCGGCGTAACGCGCGGCGGATCGCGGAAGAAGTAGGCGATCCAGGCGGTGATCAGCACGGCCACCCAGGCGAGCGGCGGCCACACCAGGAACAGCAACAGGCACACGCCAGCGCCGATGGCCAAGAACTTGTAGCCGTCGCTATGCACCGGGACGATGCTGTCGGTGATCGTATCGATCAGGCTGTGGCGGTCCGACACGTGCGTTCCCCAATTCTGTCAGCCGTGCCCGGCCGGATGGCCCACTTCACCGCACTGGCAGCGCAACGAAGCGCATGTCTCCCTTGCCGCCTTCCAAGCGCAGCAGGACGGCTTTGCCGCCAGCATTCTTCACCTTGTCGATGCCTTTGGTGATGTCATCGACGGACGCGACGGGCTCCTGGGCGATCTCGACGATCACGTCGCCAGCCTTGATGCCCTTCTCGGCGGCGGGGCTTGCCGGATCGACCTCAGTCACCACCACGCCCTTGGCGTCGGCCTTCAGGCCGTATTTGGTGCGCAAGTCATCGGTGAGCGGGGCGAGACCGAGGCCGAACAGGGCTTGGCCGCTCGGTTTGGTGCCGGTGCCGCCGCCCTGCTTGTCCGGTTCCTTGCTCTTGCCCTTGCCGCCCTTGTTCTTGGGCGCGTCCTTGCCGCTCGCCTTGGTCGGCTCGTCCTCCTCGGCAAGACGGCCGACGGCCACGCGCAGGGTGCGCTTTTGGCCCTTGCGCAGCACCTCAACGTCGACGTCCTTGCCAATCGGGGTCTGCGCCACCAGGCGCGGCAGGCCGCGCATTGTGGTGACGTCCTTGCCATCGAACTTGAGGATGATGTCGCCTTCCACGATGCCAGCCTTCTGGGCCGGGCTATCGGCGGTGACGCCGGCTACCAGGGCGCCAGTGTTCTCCTTGACGCCGTAGGTCTCGGCCAGATCATCCGTCAGCGACTGCACCTTGACGCCGAGCCAGCCGCGGCGCGTCTCGCCGAACTGGCGCAGCTGATCAACCACCACCACGGCCGTATCGGAGGGAACCGCAAAGCCGATGCCGATCGAGCCGCCGGTCGGTGAGATGATGGCCGTGTTCACACCGATCACCTCGCCGTCCATATTGAACAGCGGGCCGCCGGAGTTACCCTTGTTGATGGCAGCGTCGGTCTGCAGGTAGTCGTCGTAGGGCCCGGAATTGATGTCGCGCTGCTTGGCCGAGATGATGCCGACCGTCACGGAGCCGCCGAGGCCGAACGGGTTGCCGATCGCCATCACCCAGTCTCCGACCTTCAATTTGGCCGAGCCGCCGAACGGCACGGACGCCAACGGCTTCTTCGGGGTGACCTTAAGCAACGCCAGATCGGTCTTGGTGTCCTTGCCGATCACCTTGTCAACCTTGAGCTTGGAGCCGTCGTGGAAGTTGACGGTGATCTCGTCGGCGCCGTCGATGACGTGGTTGTTGGTGACGATGTAGCCTTCCTTGCCGTCGATCACAAAGCCGGAACCGAGCGAGGAGACCTTGCGGTCGGACGGCGAGCGCCCGCCCTTGCGGTTGAAGAAGTCCTCGAAGAACTCCTCGAATGGAGCGCCCTTGGGAACCTTGGGGAGCGGCACGCCCTCGGGCCCCTTGAGGGTCTGGCTGGTGGAGATATTGACGACCGCCTCGATCAGCTTCTCGGCGACCGGGGCGACGCTGGCAGGCCCGCGCGTCTGCGAGCTAGCCGGAGTCAGCATCAGGAGCAAGCCGGCGGCGGCGAGGCTGCCGCGGCGAACCAGCGTGAGCCGGCCGCGGGTGACACCCGTCAACGACGTATCGGCTTGCAGAGGCCCGCTCATGGCCAACTCTCCTGGCGCTTGCTTTGCATCCAAATCCTAGAGTGAGATCGTTTCAGGTGGAAGCGCCTGCGCCTAAGCCTGAACACAAATCCCACGCCGGCGCCGAGTGAGCGTTGCCCCGCTCAGCCCCGCACCAGCCATACGATCACAACTCCGACAGCAACCGCCGCCGCCCCGGCCGTGCGCAGCGCCTGCTCGGGCGTCTGGGCCGCCGTTGCCAGCAGTCTGATGGCCAAATGTGGCGCGGATGCCCACAACAGACCCTCAAGAACCAGTACGAGCCCGATCGCAACGAGGATGTCGCTCATCGTTTCGGCGCGCCAGTCACATTTCCGCTGCCCGGGTTGGTGAAATACTTGAAGAACTCACTCTCGGGCGAGAGCAGCATGCGTGTGTCGCCCGGCTTGAAGCCCTGCTCGTAGGCCTGCATCGACCGATAGAAGGCAAAGAAGTCGGGGTCGCGGGTGTAGGCATCGGCAAAGATGCGGTTGCGCTCCGCATCGCCCTCGCCACGGGTCTGCTCGGCATCGCGGGTAGCGTCACCCTTGATGATGGTGACCTCGCGGTCGGCGTTGGCCTTGATGCGGTTGGCGGCACCCGTGCCTTCGGCGCGGAACTCGGCGGCCTCGCGCTGACGCTCGGCACGCATGCGGTCGAAGACGTTCTTTTGGTTCTGGTCGGGCAGGTCGGCACGCTTGATGCGCACGTCCACCACTTCGAGGCCGAACTCCTTGCCCTCCTCGTTGACCTGCTTGGCGATCTGCTTCATGAGCGCCTCGCGCTTGTCGCGCACCAGATCCGTGAAGGTGGCGCTGCCGAGCACGCGGCGCAGCGCGGATTCGATCACTGGGCCAAGGCGCGAACGCACGCTGCGCTCGTCACGCACGGCCTGGTAGAACAACAACGGATCGACAATGCGGTAGCGGGCGAACGCATCGACCTTGAGACGCTTCTGGTCGGCGGCGGTCACCTCCTGCTCGGCGGTGTCCAGATCCAGGATGCGCTTGTCGAAGGTGTCGACAGTCTGCACCACCGGGATTTTCCAGTACAAGCCGGGCTCGGAAATGATGCGCACCGGCTTGCCGAACTCGAGCACGATGGCCTGCTCGTTCACATGCACGACGAACAGCGCGAAATAGGCGGCCGCGGCGATGGCGCCGACGGTGACCACGACGACAGCAGCGAGGGCTCTCAACATCAGTTCGCCCCTTCCTTGCGCTTCTGCAGCTGGTCGAGCGGCAGGAACGGAACAACTCCCTGGCCCTGCTTGCCATCGATGATGATCTTGTCGGTACCGCCCAACACGCGCTCCATGGTCTCCAGATACATCCGCTTGCGCGTCACATCCGGCGCCTTCTTGTATTCCTCGAGCACCTTGAGGAAGCGCGAGGTCTGACCGGTGGCCTCGGCCACCGTCTGCTCCTTGTAGCCGCGCGCCGCCTGCAAGATGCGCTCGGCCTCGCCGCGCGCCTCGGGGATCACGCGGCTGGCATAAGCTTGCGCCTCGTTTTGCAGACGCTCGCGGTCGGCGCGGGCGGCCTGCACGTCACGGAAGGCATCGATGACTTGCGTAGGCGGATCGACCTTCTGCAGCCGCACCTCCTCGATGCGGATGCCCGCCTGATAGCTGTCGAGCACCTCCTGCATTAGCTTCTGCACGGCCTGCTCGGTCTTCTGGCGCGCCTCGGTGAGGATCGGCTGGATGTTCGACTGGCCGACCACCTCGCGCATGGCGCTCTCGGCGACCTCTTTGACGGTCACTTCGGGGTTTTGGATGTTGAACAGGTACTGCTGGGCATCGCGGATACGCCAGAACACGACGAAGTCGACATCGACGATGTTCTCGTCGCCGGTTAGCATCAGGCTTTCCTCGGGCCGATCGCTCACGCCGCCGGGGAAACCGCGGCTCGTCATGCCGGAGCGGAAGCCGACCTCGATGATGTTCTGCCGCGTGACCTTGGGCAGGCGCACCTCCTCGATCGGATAAGGCAGACGGAAGTGCAGGCCCGGCGGCTCTTGCCGGACCGGCTTGCCGAAGCGGACGACGACGCCGAGTTCGTCGGGATTGACACGGAAGGTGAAGGCGAAGAACGCGACCAGCGCACAGCCGACGATCGCGACCAGGAACAGCACGGGGCCGGGCAGACCGCTGCCGCCCGGCATGACCTGCTTCAGTCGGTCCTGGCTGCGCTTGAGCAGCTCCTCAAGATCCGGCTGATGTGGCCCGCCCGACGGGCCCTGGCCCCACGGCCCACCACCGCCGCCGCTTTTTCGGCCGCCGCCATTCTGACTGCTCCAAGGCATTCGCTTGCCCTTCCGGTTCTGCTCAGGTCGGGAGTTACACGTTCAGCGCGGTGTCCCGGCGTCCCCGCCAGAGCCATCGCGTTCCATCGATCACGTTCTAAAGGAGATCCGCGTGCTTGCGTTGCTTATAGGGCACCCTCCCAGCGTGCGCAAATGAACGAACAGCAATGGGTATATGGGGTGTAGCGGCGCACAAAACCATGAGTAGCAGGCGCAGATTAACGCTTGCGGTCCAGGACGATGAATTCGGCCGGGTACTGGTCGCCGGGGCCCTGCGGCATGGGTTCGCGTGCAGTCTGCGCCCAGATCGCCGGATCGAATGGATCGAGGTGGGTATCGCCCTCTGGCCTGCCGTGCACCAGGGTCAGGTAGACGCGGCCAGCCGCGGCCAGCGTAGCCCGGAAAATCTCGGCACCACCGATCACGACGACCTCGTCGACACCGCCTAGTGCGGCCAGCTTGCGGCCGAGCGCCATGGCTTCCTCAACTGTGAATACAACGTGGACGCCAGGGGCATTGAACGAGCGGTCCCGGGTGATGACGATGTTGTCGCGGCCATCCAGAGGCTTGCCGAGCGATGCATAGGTTTTCCGGCCCATGACGATGGGCTTGCCCATGGTAGTTCTACGGAAGTGCTTGAGGTCAGTCGGCAACCGCCAGGGCAAGCCGCCGCCCGCGCCGATGACGCCGTTCTGCGCTACGGCGACCGCGAAGGCGATGCGGACCTGGTCCGTCACACCGCCACCTCGGCCTTGATGTGCGGGTGCGCGTCGTAGCCGGCGAGGCGGAAGTCGTCGTACGCGAAGGTGAAGATAGAGCGCACCTCTGGGTTGATCTCCATGCGTGGCAGTGCACGCGGTGGACGTGTGAGTTGCAGGTCGGCCTGCTCCAGGTGATTGAGATAGAGGTGCGCGTCGCCAAGCGTATGGATGAACTCGCCGGGCTTCAGGTTCGTGACCTGGGCCATCATCAAGGTGAGCAGCGCGTAGCTGGCGATGTTGAACGGCACACCTAGGAACACATCGGCCGAGCGCTGATAAAGCTGACAGGACAGTCGGCCATCGGCAACATAGAACTGGAATAGGCAGTGGCAGGGGGCCAGCGCCATGTCCGGGATGTCGGCCGGATTCCAGGCGCTGACGACAATGCGCCGGCTGTCGGGGTTGGTGCGGATGGTCTCCACGACTTCCTGGATCTGGTCGACGGTGCGGCCGTCAGGGCTGGCCCAGGAGCGCCACTGCTTGCCGTAGACGGGGCCGAGGTTGCCGTCCTCGTCCTCCCAGTCGTCCCAGATGGAAACGCCGTTGGCCTTGAGATAGGCGGTGTTGGTGTCGCCGGCCAGGAACCACAATAGCTCGTGGATGATAGACTTCAGGTGCAGCTTCTTGGTGGTGACGAGTGGGAACCCTTCGCTGAGGTCGAAGCGCATCTGATGGCCGAACACGCTGAGCGTGCCGGTGCCCGTCCGGTCCGTCTTGCGCGCGCCCGCGCGGCGCACACGTCGCATCAAATCCAGGTATTGCTGCATGGCATCAATCTAGCGCGATTCCCGCTGGCCGTGCATGCACCTACGCCGGCAGGGGAACGTAGCGCAGCACGATCACGACCAGCGAGTTGTAGAGGGCGTGGCAGAAGATGGCGACCCACAGGCTGCCCGTCCTCCACAACAGCCAGCAAAAGAACAGCCCGATCAGGAACACCTGGGCAATCCCGAACGGCGTGTAGCTGGCGTGCAGGGCCGTCCACATGGCCGTCGAAATCACCGAGGCGCCGAAGAAGCCGAGCCGCGATCCGGCCAGCGCCGATTGCAAGAAGCCGCGGAACAACAGTTCCTCCGACAGCGGTGCGCCGACGCCGATCACCAGCAGCGCTAGCAGCCAGTCCGGACCGGTCATAAAGCCGACGAAGGGCCTCAGGTCGGTGTACATGTGCTGGGGGAAGGTGAAATATTGAACAGCGCTCACAACCGCGTTCAAGAGCATTAACAAAAGTACCGCGACCAGGTAGACGCCAGGGGCGCCGCGCGGCCTGCCCAGCGCCAGCACATCGCGCAGACCACCGCTCAGGGCCGCCAGCATCAGTGTCAGGATGACGACCAGCCCCTGCCAGATCCCCAGGATGGCCAGCTCAAGGCCGGGGCCGGTCGGGCGCAGGTGGGCGACCACTCCGGCGACAACGATGGCAATCCCGACCAACCCCAGGGTCGCCAGTGTCCCCAGCCACGGCCCCCAGAGTGTTCGCGGCATGTAGGCCGGATTTCCCCAGAACAGCCCGCCACTTGTACTCAGCTCGGTTGTTGCCAAGACCTGCCTACTCCGGGTTGCTCATGCCCACTCGACGGCGGTGACGCTTTTTTTTAACGCTGTGCCTGCTTATATTAGGGGTGCCGGATTCGTCCGGCTATGGCGATAAATGGACGTCGTAATAAGCCTATCGGACCCGGGGGCAGTACCCGGCGCCTCCACCACGTGCCGCTGGGACACCGGCGGCAGCTGATGGGGGCGAACTAGGATCGACGAGGGTGTAAAGGGCGCGCTTTCGCTCGGCATGATACCACCGTTATCGGGTCAATCAGAATAGTTGCCAATGACAACTATGCTGAGGCTGCTCTCGCTGCGTAATGCAGCGCGGTTAGCCTGAACTTCAAGCCCTGACGCTTAGCCGCGTCAGGCGCGGTTCGGAGGGCACCGGGCAACAGAAGCCCTCCACTTCCCTTGCGCCACGTTGGCTAGGGGCGCGATCGAAGGGCACTGCGACGACGCATGACCGCCGAGAGGCACATTGACTACGAAGCCCTAGCGCAGGGCGCCATGCGCGGCATCGTCCGCACCGTCCTTGGGCGCGTGGCGAAATCCGGCCTTCCCGGCGAGCACCATTTCTACATCGCCTTCAACACGGAGGCCCCCGGCGTCGTCATCTCCAAGCGCCTCAAGCAAAAATATCCCGAAGAGATGACGGTGGTGCTGCAGCACCGCTTCTGGGATCTGACCGTGACCGAGGAGCGCTTCGAGGTGAAGCTCACCTTCGATGGCATCCCCGAGCGCCTGTCCGTACCATTCACGGCCGTGAAAGTGTTCTTCGACCCGAGCGTGCCCTACGGGCTGCAGTTCGAGGACAGCGAGACCAAGGATGCCTCCACCCAGGAGGGCTTGGTGTCTCAGCCGGCCGAAGATGCAGATCCCGATGAGCCCGACAAGACGCCGGTGCAGCCGGCTCTGCGTGCAGCAGAGCGAAAGCCGCGTGCAGTCCGCAAGCCGCGCTCGGACAAGACCGCCGACGATCAGGCCGAGCGGGTGCAAACGAAGGCTGCCCCCAAGCAACCACCCGCCAATGCCGACAATGGCATCGCCGCAAGCGAAGCCAAGGTCGTCAGCCTGGACAAGTTCCGCAAGAAATAAGCGCCGCCTCTTCGCAACGCCTACGGCTATGCGGGCGGCGTGAAACGTGCTGGACTGCGCGGCAACGCGCATGCTTTCGCACGAGGTCCCTCATGACTCCGATCGGCCTGTTCAAAGGCGAGACCGCAATCGTGACCGGCTCGGCCTCCAACATCGGCCGTGCCATCACGCTGGCCCTGGCTGCCGAAGGGGCGAACGTGCGCTGCGTGGACGTCGACCCCGTACGCAATCGTGCGGTCGCCCAAGAAATCATCAAGGCGGGCGGGCGGGCAGAGACGGTGACGGTCGATCTATCCACCACGGATGGCTGGCGTGGGGTGCTACCGCCCACGGGCGCTCCTTCCATGTTCGTGCACTCAGCCTCACCGCCGCGCCGGGAAGCGGATGATCCTCTGTCGGTCTCGGAAGAGACCTGGGATGCCATGCAGAACACGAACCTCCGATCCGGCTTTTTTCTGGCCCGCGAGCTCGGCAAGCGCATGCGCGCCAGCGGCATCAAGGGCCGCATGCTGTTCATCACTTCGCTGCACGCCTATGCGCCGCGCAACATCCCGCACTACTCCGCTGCCAAGGCCGGCCAGACCATGGTGGTCCGCGAGCTGGCGCGGGCGCTGGGGCCGGCCGGCATCAGGGTCAACGCCTTGGCGCCTGGCGCCGTGCCGGGTGGGGGGTTCAATGCGGCCGCCTTCGACTTCTCGGCCAAGATCCCGCTGGGCCGGACGGGCAAGCCCGACGACATGGCCAACATGGCGGTGGCCCTGCTTTCCGACCGGTTCTCGGGCTATGTCACGGGCGAGACGGTGGCCGTGGACGGCGGCATCGCGCTGTACAACTGGATCCCGCTGCCCAGCGGCTGAGTTCCAGACCCATCAAGGGACGTTGCACAAGGGCCGGCCTCCCGCTATAAGGCGGCCCAATCGGGCCACCCTCCGGCGTTCCGGACGGGCCCGTTTTCCATTTGGAGATCGAGTGCCATGGCCCAGCAGGTCAGCGAGATCAAAGCTTCCGCGCGCCCGCGCTCCGGTACGGGCGGCGCCCGCGCTATCCGCCGCGAAGGCCGCGTGCCCGCCGTAATTTACGGCGACGGCAGCGAGCCGCAGAACGTCGCAATCGAATTTGCCGACCTAACCAAGCTGATCGGGCGCGGCAAGTTCCTGTCCACCGTGTTCGACGTCAACATCGACGGCAAGAAGAGCCGGGTGATCCCGCGCGAGGTGCAGGTCGATCCGGTCAAGGACTTCCCCGTCCATGTCGACTTCCAGCGCGTCGGCGCCAGCGGCAAGATCCGAGTCAACGTGCCGGTCAAGTTCATCAATGAGACGCTGTCGCCCGGTCTGAAGCGCGGCGGCGTGCTCAACATCGTGCGCCACGAGGTCGAGGTGATCTGCCCGGCGGATGCCATTCCGGCCGTGTTCGAGTTCAACCTCGAGGGCTTGGAGATCGGCCGCTCGATCCACATCTCCGCAGTCAAGATGCCGGAGGGCGTGCGGCCGACCATCACCAACCGCGACTTCACCGTGGCCACCATTGCCGGTCACCGCGTCGAAGAGGAGGCCAAGCCCGCCGAGGCTGCTGCTGCCGAGGGCGCGACCCCGGCCGCCGAAGGCGCGCCCGCCGCAGCCGCTGGCGATGCCAAGGCTGCCGCCGGCAAGGAAGGCGCTGCCAAGGCGCCGGCAGGCAAGGAAGCCGCCAAGCCGGCAGCCAAGCCTGCCGCCAAGAAATAGGCCGGCGGGCGCGAAGCTGCCGGTGGCCGCGGGTGACGCACGATGAAGCTCTTCGTAGGCCTCGGCAATCCGGGCAGTGAGTATGCCCGCCACCGCCACAACGTCGGCTTCGTGGCGGTGGAGCGCATCGCCGAACATCACGGGCTCGGCCCTTGGAAAAAGCGTTTCCATGGGCTCGCCTGCGATGGCGTCATCGCGGGCCGCAAGGTGGGGCTGCTCAAGCCGCAGACCTACATGAACGACAGCGGCCGCTGCGTCGGCGAAGCCATCCGCTACCTCAAGATCGCGCCCGAGGACGTGATCGTCTTCCACGACGAGCTCGACCTCGCCCCTGGCAAGGTCAAGGTCAAGCGCGGCGGCGGCAACGCCGGCCACAACGGCTTGCGCTCGATCACCAGCCACGTCGGCAACGAGTACGAGCGGGTGCGCATCGGTATCGGCCATCCGGGCTCCAAGGAGCTGGTGCACGGCTACGTGCTGCACGATTTCGCCAAGGCGGATGCGACTTGGCTGGGGCCTCTGCTTGATGCCATTGCCGAGGCGTCCGGCAGGCTCGCAGCGGGCGACGCAGCACGTTTCCTGACCGACGTGTCGCGCGGCCAGCGTGGCAACGACGCGCCGCTGCTGCAAGCCGCCCCGCGTCCCATCGCGGAGAAGAAAGAACCGGCGCACGCCGGTGCCGGCCATCCCGCCGGCGAGCGCCAGGCCAAGCGAGCCGGAGCGCTCGCCGGCAATCTCAAGCGGTGGCTGACCGGCCGCCGAAAACAGAGCTGATCCTCCCATGGGCTTCAAATGCGGTATCGTGGGCCTGCCGAACGTCGGCAAGTCCACCCTCTTCAATGCGCTGACGCAGACCGCTGCGGCCGAGGCTGCCAACTACCCGTTCTGCACCATCGAGCCCAACGTCGGCGACGTCGGCGTGCCGGATCAGCGTCTCGACAAGCTGGCCAAGATCGGCAAATCGGCATCGGTCATCCCGACGCGGCTGACGTTCGTCGACATCGCCGGTCTGGTCCGCGGCGCCTCCAAGGGCGAGGGCCTCGGCAACCAATTTTTGGCGGTGATCCGTGAGGTCGACGCGGTGGCCTACGTGCTGCGCTGCTTCGACAACGACGACATCACGCACGTCGAAGGCCGTATCGATCCGATCGCGGACGCCGAGACGGTCGAGACCGAGCTGATGCTGGCCGATCTCGACAGCCTGGAGCGCCGCCGCGAGCCGCTCGAGAAGAAGGCCAAGGGCGGCGACAAGGAGGCCAAGGCGCAGCTCGTCCTGATCGACAAGGCGCTGGAGCTGCTGCGGGCGGGCGAGCCGGCGCGCCTTGCCAAGCTTGCCGCCGAGGAACAGCCCGGCTATCGCGCCCTGCAGCTTTTGACCGCCAAGCCGGTGCTTTACGTGTGCAACGTCGATGAGGCCTCGGCCGCTGCCGGTAACTCCTACTCCAGGACGGTGGAGGAGCGCGCCAAGGCCGAGGGTGCCGGGTGCGTCGTCATCTCGGCCAAGATCGAGGCGGAGTTCGCGGGCCTGGCGCCGGAGGAACGCGCCGAGTTCCTGCAGGAGATGGGCCTCGAGGAAGCCGGCCTCAACCGCCTGATCCGCGAGGGCTACCGCTTACTCGGACTGCTCACCTATTTCACGGTCGGTCCCAAGGAGGCGCGCGCCTGGACGGTCGTACGGGGCACCAAGGCGCCGCAAGCGGCCGGCGTCATTCACACCGACTTCGAGAAGGGTTTCATCCGCGCCGAAACCATAGCCTACGACGACTTCGTGACGCTGAACGGCGAGGTCGGTGCCAAGGAAGCCGGCAAGATGCGCCTGGAAGGCAAGGAGTACGTCGTCAAGGACGGCGACGTCTTGCATTTCCGGTTCGCGAACTAGGCCGCCTCCTCGCTGCCGCTGCGGCTGTTGTTTGCGCTCTTGCTGGTCGTCGCCTTGCATGTGTTCGGCGTCGACCTGTTCGACTGAATGACCGCAGCCCGATGCACGCACCCGGCCGCGCTATTGGACCTGCATTAACCAGTCTGGACGTTGAAGTTCCTGGCCAGGCAATCGAGGACGGTAGCCGCGTCATGACTGGCCGTGCCTTCGAGGGCCCTTGATCGCTGGGACCAGTCGTGGATGGCATCCCTGGCCTCCTCGAGGCTCAGCACGCCCTTGCGGACCATGCTGTCGAAAAGACTGACGGCCAGGGTATAACCAGCGCAACCTACGGCTTCAGCAAGAGGCCCCTGTGGATCACCCATGTCAGACACGATCGATCCTCCTTGCAAGTTGGGGGCCGAGCCCAGAGCAGGGAATTCGGCCTTTCTTGGGCCGCGACGAAGCGGCGCTTCGGCGCTTGCGAAAAAAGACGACCCTTGGGGGCTGCGGGATATCATTGTTAAATGACGCCGTGCGTAGGATAGGGGAAGCGTGATGGCTGCGCTGCGCGCGGCTTGGATCGGCGCTCGGGGACTAGGAACGGGGTGCAAAACCCAGTGCAACAACAACTGCCGGCCGGGCTGCGCGTGCTCCTGGCGGAGGACGAGCCCCTGATCGCGATGGACGGCGAAGCCGTGCTGCGGGGCATGGGCGTGCAGCTGGTGGTGCTGGCCCGCAGCGTCAGCGAAGGGTTGAACGCCATCGCCTCCTCTACGCCGGATGCCGCCTTCCTGGACCTGCGCCTCGGCGCCGACACCAGCGTGCCGCTCGCCGAGCGACTGGCCCAAGCCGGCGTGCCGTTTGCCTTCCTGACCGGCTACCAGGGCGATGCCATCCCGCCAACATTCAAGGATCGTCCGGTGGTCGCCAAGCCGTTTACGCCCGACTTGCTGCTGCAGGCGCTACTGGCAATGGTCCCCAAGCGCTAGAACCGTGTGTTCGGCGCGTGCCGCTGACAGCGTGCGGCCGGCCTTGTATGACGAAGCCGTCGATGACGGTCGCGGAGAGGTCGGGTGCAGGACGACAGGGCGGGCGGGGGTATTCTCCATCATGAGGACATCGAGGTCGGCAAACCGTTGATGCTGGGCCGCACGACGGTGACCAAGGATGCCATCGTCGCCTTCGCGCAAGCCTACGATCCGCAGCCCATCCATCTCGACGAGGAGGCTGCGAAGGCCTCGATCGTCGGCGGCCTGTGCGCATCGGGCTGGCACACCTGCGCGATCATGATGCGCATGCTGGTCGACGGCTTCCTCGGCCGCGCCGCATCACTCGGCTCGCCGGGCGTGGACGAGGTGCGCTGGCTCAAACCGCTGCGGCCGGGCGCGACGGTGCATCTACGCTACACGGCGCTCGACAAACGGGTGCTGGGCTCGCGGCCGGACGTCGGCATTTCCAAGGTTCTGGTCGAGCTAATCGACGACCGGGACCAGGTGCTGGCCAACTGGCGTACCAACCAGATGACTAGGCTGCGCGTGCCGGGTCCGGCGCCGGCGCAAACCTCGAGCGGAAAGGCCGCAAAGGCCCCGATCGCCAGCCTCTGGGACGATGCCACGGTCGTGGCGCAGCCCTACCCGGATCTGCCATTCAAGGACCGTCAGACTGGCGAGACGACGGACGTCGGCTGCCACACCTTCAACCGGGATGAGATCGTCGCTTTCGCGAGCCAGTTCGATCCGCAGCCGTTCCATCTCGACGAGGCGGCCGCCAAGGCCTCCCTGTTCGGCGGGCTGTGCGCATCGGGCTGGCAGACGGCAGCCTTCCTGATCCGCGGCATCATCACGACGCGCCAGCAGGCCAGCGCGGCAGCCCGTGCAAGGGGCGTAGGCCTCGCGACCTATGGCCCCTCGCCCGGCTTCCGCAATGTGCGGTGGCTGAAGCCGGTGTTCGTCGGCGACACCATCCAATACCGCACGCGCGTCTGCGACAAGGTCGATCTGAAGTCTCGCCCCGACCGCGGCCTGCTGGTCAGCGAGGCGCAGGGCCGCAACCAGCACGGCGAGATTGTATTCGGCATCACCACGCAGATGCTGGTCGAGCGCGGCCGCTAGACTTGTCAGGCATCGGGTCAACGGCGTGCCACGCGCAAGCATGGGAGCGGGTTTGGCGCTCTTGTCCGCGGTCAATGCGGGCGCAGCGAGGAGTGCCAGCTCGAGAGGGCAATACCAAGCGCAGCACGAGCCGGGGCCGCAACAGCTGACGCGGTTCACTGCGCGGGGCCTGTCCCTATCGGGACTGCTCAACCAGCAGGTGTCCGGCGCGACGGCAGCTGCGCTCCTTTGTGCTTCGCCCGGGGCGGCGGCTGATCCCCACGGCCTGTTTTGAATTCGCACGCGTTGCGCGGTGTCAGGAGCAAAACGCGTGTGCATGCCGATGACCGCTGCAGAAGTGTGCACCGGGCCTGCAGCCGCAGGCCGAGCGCGCTAGGCAGCTAGCTGTCGCGGTTGAGGATGGTGACGCGGCCTGCAGCGGGCTCGATCGTCAGCTCATCGCCGGTGCGGATGAGCGTGGTGGGATCGCCGAGCTCGAAGCGGTCGACCATGGTCAACTCGGCGAAGGCGGCGCCCTGGGCGAGGATGGTGTTGGTGCGGTTGAAGATGATGGCCTTCGGCGCCATGTTGCGCGCGGTCATCTCGCGCAGCATCCAGGCCGAGGCGACGCCACCTTTGGCGGTCTGCAGCACCAGGATCACGTCGACATAGCTCTGCCCAACAAGCTTGTGCGCAGGGCGCGAGAAAACACCCTTGAGCCGGTCGAGATCGTAACGCGCCGAGAAGTTGTCGGCGGCCACCAAGGCCGTGCCGGCGACGGTGGGGCCAATGCCCCTGTGGCACTTGAGGACGACCGGCATCAGATGTCGTCCCCGGGTCCTGGATCTTTTGCTCGCGCGAAATTCCAGGATAGCAATCCGCGCGCGCAGGTCACGACCATCACACGATCCTCCCGGCCACCGCGCTGTCGATGCAGCGGGCCATGCTGGCGAGCGAAGGCTTGTAGCCGTAGCCGGCGATGATGTTGACCAGCTTGGCCGAATTGGTGAGCAGGCGCTGCCAGCCGTTGGCTTCCGCCATCTCACGCGCGTAGCTCTGGTAGAAGCACACGCCGGCCGCGACGATGCCGCCAGCATCCTCGATGCGGCGCGTCAGGCCCATGCGGTCGGCGGCGAACTTGATCTCGGGCGAGGTAGTGACGATCAGCGAAGTAGCATCGTGCACGCGCCGTCCGTCAAGCAGGTCTGCGACCTGGGCCATCTCGACCAGCGACAACTGGGGCGCGGCGAACACCACCACGTCGGCCTTGTCGCCGGGTGCGGCGTAGGTCGCATAGAAGGCATCGAAAGCGGCGCGCTCGATGCGTGCTGCCGGCGGCACGGGACGGCCGGCAAACGCTTCGGCGATGGTGCGCGCCTCAGGTGTCACGCCAGGGATGTGGAATAGGGCGACCGAGCCGAAGCTCGCCAGCGCGGCGCCGAAATGCTTCATCTCGTCGGAGTTGGGGACCGCCTCCAGCCCTGTGAGAACGGGCACTTCCCAGTAGCTGTTGGTGGCCTTGCCGACGATGCCGCCGAGCGCGCCCCAGTCGGCGAGATCCCGCGGCTGATGGCTGAGCGTGAAATGCCGGCTGCCGGTGCGGTGCTGATCGAGGTGATAACCGTAGCGGGGGGTGCGACCGGTGAGGCCCGCGGCCAGTGCAGAAGGACCGCCCTCGAAGTTGCTGCGCGCGCCCTGCACGCTGTTGCAGTAGATGACGACGCCGGTGTCGCCCATGGCGAGATGCTCGCCCCGGACCGGCGGCAGGATGGTTTGGTAGTTGATGCAGGTGTTGGTCATCAGCACGCCGAGCGCCTCGAAGGCGGCGATGGCGCGCGCCTCGATGTCGGCCATCACCTGCGTCTGCTTGAGGCGCTGGTAGCTGTCGAAGTCGAGGCCGCGCGGATCGGTGATGGTGGGGATGCGCACGCGCCGATGATCGGAGGGCAGCGCCGCCAACTGCTCGAGCCAGGCAACGCCCGATGGCCCGAGGCTTTCGGTATCGGCCATGATGTGCGCCTGGCCAACGGCCACGAAGTCGGGCGCATCGAAGAACTGGCCGACCGCGACCTGATGGCGGATGGCCCACTGGCGGGCGGGGCCGTGCTCGCCCGCCAGCATGGCCTGCTCCTCATCGCTCAATCGCATGCTGAGCGCCCTGCTCCGCGTCGGCCTTGCACCGCCATGCTGGTGTGCCCTTGTGATTGCGAAGTTCGCCACCCCTCCCAGCATCCCGAGCGAACTTCGCAATCATGAGGGACACCAGATTGAGAGACTTGCTCGTGTCATTCAGATCGAGACACTGGCTCCCAAGTACATCGCGAGCTGCAGCGATTTTCCCGATCATCACATTACGTCAGTTCTTCTTCTCGCCGGCAGCCTTTTCGGCCTCGGCGGCCTTGGCGGCCGCCGCCTTCAGCACCGGCGTAATACGGGCAACCTCGCTCTCGACCAGCTTCTGCAAACCGGCCGGACCGCGATCCGCGCCCGTTGGCGCCGTACTGCCAAGTTCGACGTAGCGCGCCTTGATGGCCGGGTCGTCGAGCGCCTTGCCGACTGCGTCGACGAGTTTGTCGACGATCTCCTTGGGCGTGTCCTTGGGCGCGACCATGGCGTTCCAGGCGCTGAAAATGAAATCGATGCCGGCCTCCTTGGTGGTTGGAACGTCCGGCAGACTCTCGAGGCGCTCGGGCGCGGCGATAGCATAGGCCTTGATGGTGCCGGCCTTGATCTGCGGAATGACGTTGAGCGACTGGTCGACGATGTAGTCGATCTGGCCGCCGACCAGATCGTTGAGGGCGGGGCCAGTGCCGCGATACGCGACGAGGCCGGGGCTCAGGCCGAACTGGGCGTTGAAGAGGGTGCCCGACACATGGCTGATGGAGCCGACGCCGGCGTGGCCATAGCTCAGCTTCTGATGGTTGGCCTGCAGGTATGCGATGAAGGATTTGAGGTCCTTGGACTCGGTGGCCGGCTTGGCAACGATGGCCTGCGGCGTAAAGTTGAGGACGCCGATCTGCGCGAAGCTGGTGGCCGGATCGTACTTGAGGTTCGGGTAAAGCGAGGGTGCGGCCGACTGGGTGCCCATGTTGCCGACCGCCACCGTATAGCCGTCGGGCGCCGACTGTGCCGCCCGCGTCATGCCGGTGGTGCCGCCGGCGCCGCCGACGTTCTCGACGATCAGCTGCTGGCCCAGCGTGCGCGACATGTGTTCGCCGACGATGCGCGTGACGACATCAGTGGGGCCGCCCGCCGCGAACGGCACGATCACGGTGATCGGCTTGTTGGGATACGGCTGCGCAGCGACTTGCTCGGCAAATCCGGCGGCCAAGGTCGCAAGCGCAAGGACGGCTAGACGGTAACGCATCGGTCAGTCCTTCGTTAGAGGCCAAGCCAAACGGATGAGCGCGCAGCGGGTGCTGCAGCCGGAGTCGTAAACCCCACAACCATCCGTCGCCGGCATTAGGCAGGAAAGTCAGGAAAAAGGCTACCACCGCCGGCCGGGTCTTGTAACCCTAGTCTATTGGCCCAGCCGCAGTTCACCATTGCCAGCGCCGTCGGATCAGTCCAGCGCCCGACGGACTACGCAGCGACGGCGTCCGAGCCCTGGGCCGCCAGCGGCTCGATGCCGCCTTCGGCTCGCCAGTGCACCACCCGCAGCTCGCCGGCCCGTGTCTCGATGATGGCGGTACAGCTTTCCACCCAGTCACCGCAATTGAGGTAATGAACACCGTCGAAGCTGCGATCGGCAGCATGGTGAATGTGGCCGCAGATCACGCCATCGACGTTGCGCCGGTGCGCCTCGTTGGCGACCGCCTCCTCGAAGGCACCAATGAAAGCGACCGCCGATTTGACCCGGTATTTGAGGTAGGCGGACAACGACCAATAGCCGAGCCCAAGGTGTCGCCGCACCCAGTTCAAGGGATTGTTCAGCCACAGCGCCATCTCGTAGCCGCGGTCGCCAAGGAAGGCCAGCCACTTGGCAGTGCGCACCACCACATCGAACTCGTCGCCGTGCATGACAACGTAGCGACGCCCGGTCGCTGTGGTGTGGACGAGGTCCTGGTGGATCTCCATGCCGCCGAACTGCAAACCGATGTAGTCACGGATGCATTCGTCGTGATTGCCGGGTATGAACACCAGGCGGGTACCCTTGCGCACCCGCCGCATCAGTTTCTGCAGCACGTCGTTGTGCGCCTGCGGCCAGACCGGTCCGCGGCGCACCCGCCAGAAGTCGATGATGTCGCCAACCAGATAGATGGTGTCGGCCTCAACGTGCTTCATGAACTCGAGCAGCGCTTCAGCCTGCGAGGTGCGCGTGCCGAGGTGTACATCTGAAATGAACAGTGCCCGGACGTGGGTGTGGATGTGGGGGCTGGGGAGGTCGGCGTCGGTCGTTTCTCGCATGACCCGCTAGAAAGCGGATTCGGGTTGCAGGGGTGTGACAGGCGGGGTCGTGGGGACACAGGCATGCTAGCCGTGCCCTGGAGAGGCAAGAATTTTCCGATTCCATCGCAGGTGACAAGGGAAGCGCGCCGCCGCCTCGCCTTCCATTGGAAAAATCTTTCGACGCGGCCCGGTCGCGGGCAACATGCCGCGCCGCCCGTGATGGGCGGCCAAGGCAAGGCCGGAGATCAGGCTGCGGTCTGGTCGCTGGTGTTTCTGGCTTCGGTCGACCCGGCGAGCAGCGCTTCGACCTGATCGGCCGGCACCGGCCGACTAAACAGGAAGCCCTGCATCTCCGTGCAGCCTTCGGCTTTGACGATCTCCAGCTGCTCGTCGGTTTCCACGCCCTCGGCGGTCGTGACCATGCCGAGGCCTTGGGCCATGGCGGTTACGGCGCGCACGATGTTGAGCGAGCCCACCCCATCGGTGATGTCCTTCACAAACGAGCGGTCGATCTTGATCTTGTCGAAGGGGAAGCACTGCAGGTAGTTGAGCGAGGAATATCCAGTGCCGAAGTCGTCCATGGCGATGCGCACGCCGAGGTCGCGCAGCTGGAACAGTGTCGTCAGCGTCGCCTCGCTGTCACCCATCAATACCGCCTCCGTAATCTCGAGCTCCAGGCGCTCGGGCGGCAGGCCGGCGGCTGCGATGGCGTCGGCGACCGTGTCGATCAGGTTTGCCTTGCGGAATTGTGCCGGCGACAAGTTGACCGCGACCGTCAAGGGCTCGGCCCACTTGGCAGCGGTGGCGCAAGCCTCACGCAAGACCCATTCGCCGAGCGGGACGATGAAGCCGATCTCCTCGGCAAGCGGGATGAACATGGCCGGCAGCACCATCCCCCTGTCGGGATGCCGCCAGCGGACCAGCGCCTCCAGTCCGGTGATCTCGTTACTGCGCAGGTTGACGATCGGCTGGTAATAAAGCTCGAACTCGCCCGCCACCAACGCCTTGCGCAGATCGGTCTCCAGGATGCGACGCGCCTGCATCTGCTCGTCCATCTCGGACTCGAAGAAGGCATAGGTGCTGCGGCCTTCGGCCTTGGCACGGTACAGCGCAAGGTCGGCGTTGCGCATCAGCTCGGCCGAGTCCAGCCCGTTGTCCGGACCGATGGCGATGCCGATACTGGTGCCAATCACCACCTGCTGGCCATCGATGTCGTAGGGCCGACTCAACGCGTCGATGGTGCGTCGGGCCAGATGGGTTGCGTCTTCCGGCCGACCAAGGGTGGTCTGCAGGATCGCGAACTCGTCCCCGCCCATGCGGGCAATTGTGTCCGTGTCGCGCACCAGTGCGCGCAGACGGTCGGCGACCTGGCACAGCAGCTTGTCGCCGACGGGATGGCCAAGGGTGTCGTTGACGGTCTTAAAATAGTCGAGATCGAGCAGGTGGCAGGCGATCAGGTCGCCGCGTGCGGCAAGGCCCAAGGCCTGCTCGAGCCGCTCATTGAGCAGGGCGCGGTTGGGCAGGCCGGTCAATGTATCGTGCTTGGCCATGTGCACGATCTGGGCTTCCGAACGCAGCTGCTCGGTGATGTCCTGGTGGGTCGCCACCGTGCCTCCACCGGGCATGGGCTGGGCCGCCACGGCGATACGCCGGCCATCGTTCAGATTGTTGATGTAGCGGACCGGTCCCTCGGCCGCACCGGTGCGCGAGATGGCACTCAGGATGGCTTCTGCTGTCTCACGCGTGATTTTCCCATTCTCGACGTGGTGCAGCACCACCTCGGACAGCAGCTTACCCGGCCTCACCTGGTCGGGGCGCAGGCCGTACAGCTCGACGTAGCGGCTGTTGTAGATCAGGACCCGCTGCTCTGCGTCGTACATGATAAGGCCCTGCACCATGTTGTTGAGGGCTGTGTCGAGCCGGAGGTTCTGCGTTCTCAGTCTCTCCTCCTGCGCCTTGAGCAATTCGTGCTGCTCCTCAAGCCGAGCATTGAGTCTTTCCCGCTCGGTTACGTCGTCGTGCGTCACGACCAGCCCGCCATCGGCCATCATCTGGCGTGCGACACTGATGACGCGGCCATCTGCCAGCACCTGGGTACGGGAGGCGATGTCGCCGGTGTTGCTGACCCAGCCGGTCACGAAGCTGTCGGCATCGGCTACGGCATACTGGCCGTTGTCGAGACGCGCCTGGAAGATGTCGCGATCCAACGTGCCGGGCTTCACCTGTTCCCTTGTCAGACCATACATCTCGGAGTAGCGGCGATTGGAGACGATCAGCCGGTGCTCGGCGTCGAACATGGCGAGGCCCTGCAGCATGTTGTTGAGGGCCGCGTCGAGCTGCAGGTTCTGCGTTCTGAGCTGCTCCTGCTGCACGCTGAGCAACTCGTGCTGGTTCTGCAGCTGGCTGTTGAGCTGTTCCCGTTCGGTCACGTCGCTGACGCTGACGATCCAGCCGCCCTCCAAACGCGGATTGAACAGCACCGACAGGATCAGATCGGGTTTGGGCCGAGTGATCATCTGGTGGACCGCCTTGCGGGCCACCATCTGCCTGATCTCCTGCAAAACGTCATCGACCGTTCGTCCAGGGTAGTGCCCGCGCGCAATGCGCACCTCGACGATCTCGCGCAGCGTCATGCCGGGCCTGACCGCCTCCGGCGGCAGCCCGTAGACCTCCGCGTAGCGCTGGTTGGTGACGACGACACGCTCCCTGGCGTCGAACATGGCAATGCCGTGCCGCATGGTGGCGAGGGCCGCATCGAGGTCTGCGTTGCGCGCCTTGAGCTCGTGCTCGCGTTGCTGGAGCAGCTCATTCTGCTGCTCGAGCTGCGCGGCTAGCTTCTGGCGCTCGGTGATGTCCTCATGGATCGAAACCACCCAGCCCGATGACATCGGTCGCCGCGTCGCCTGGATGACGCGACCATCTCTGAGGACGTCGATCCTGGTAGCGTCCTGCTGCCGGTCGAGCCGGTCGCGTACGAAGGCGTCGGCATCAAGGGGGGTTTGCACGCCGCTGGAAAAGCGCTGCTTGAGGATCTCGGTGAGTGTCGTGCCGGGATGAGTGAGCTCTGAGGGGATGTTGTAAATGTCGGCATAACGCCGATTGCAGACCACCAGCTTCTGCTCGGCGTCGAACATGCACAAGCCGTGCGGCATGTTGCTCAATGCCAGGTCGAATAGCAGGTTCTGTCTGCGCAGCTCCTCCTTGCCCTGGTGCAGGTCGTCGCGCTGTCGCTGCAGCTCGTCACGCACTTGCCTCTGCGCCATGGCGTTGATGACCGCGGCCCCGAAGGCCGACAGCATGATCAGCATGGCCCCGGCGGCCACCGCCAGCGCCATGGTGGTGTCATCAATCCTGCTTGGAACCACGACAGCGGTTGGATCGTACTCCACGCTCACGGCGCCCATGGCCGTGAAGTGCATGAAACAGATGGCGAGTGTCAGCAGCGTCGGCGCCACCCACACGGCGCGGCGCCGCGGCAGGCGCCGGAATGCCTGCATGGCCGCCGCAGCCAGGATGATGCCGCCCAGCACGGCCGCGGCGCACACGCCGAGATTCCACTGCAACGTGCCGGGCACGACCAGGGCAGACATGCCAACGAAGTGCATGGCAGAGACGCCCGCACCGATGATCGAGCCGCCAAGCAGGGCGTAGCGGTCGCCGGGTCGGGCGGCCACCCCAAAACCCACACTCGTTACGATCGCGGCGATGAAAAGCGACAAAACCGTCGCCAAGGGCGTGTAGGCGGTCGGTACGCCCGGGTTGTAGGCCAGCATGGCGACGAAATGGGTGGCCCAGATGCCGGCACCGGCGCTGATCCCGGTCAGCGCCAGCCAACCGAGGCGGCGCATCTCATTATCGGCTTGACCCGGGCCGGCAGCAACGTGCGAATAGATGTGGAACGACGTCACCGATGCGACAGCGCAGATGACGGCTGCCAACAGGACAAACCGCCAATCGTGCTGATTTGCGAGGCAGTAATAAACGCTGTACACTTTGTCGGCTACCCAGATTTTGGGGAATTGCTACCAGCAGTTGCTCAAGAGGACGTTAAGCACGACGCGGGCGCTGCGGATTGCTCGCCAGGGCCGCAAAGTGGGCGTTGCAGGCTGATGGCTTGGGGTTAATGATTCCCTGGATATCCGCGCCGACGCGACTTAAGTCAGGGCCATGCCACTCAGGACTACGCGGGAAGTTCCCCTTGCCGTCGACGCGCGGCAGGCGGCCAAAGGCACGGAGCCCGCGGTCAGCGGCCCGGCAGCGATCGCCCGCTATCTAAGGACCCTGCCCGGTTCGCCGGGGGTCTACCGCATGCTCGATGCCGCCGGCAACGTCATCTATGTCGGCAAGGCGCGCAGCCTGAAGGCGCGCGTTACCAGCTATGCCCGCGGCGGCCAACACACCAACCGCATCGCCCGCATGATTGCGGCGACAACGGCCATGGAGTTCGTGACAGTCCGCACCGAGGCCGAGGCGTTGCTGCTCGAGGCCAACCTCATCAAGCGCTTCCGGCCACGTTTCAACGTGCTGCTGCGCGACGACAAGTCATTTCCCTACATCCTGATCGCCCGCGATCACAAGGCGCCACAGATCCTCAAGCACCGCGGTGCCCGCAATCGCCAGGGCGACTACTTCGGCCCGTTCGCCTCGGCCGGCGCCGTCAACCGCACCATCAACATGCTGGAGCGTGCTTTCCTGCTGCGCTCCTGCTCGGACCCCGTGTTTGAGAGCCGCACGCGGCCTTGCCTGCTGTTCCAGATCAAGCGTTGCTCGGCACCCTGCACCGGCGAGATCGGCCTGGAGGAGTATGGCGCGCTGGTCGAGGAGGCGACGCGCTTCCTAAAGGGCGAGAGCCAGAACGCCCGCCAGATGTATCAGCGCCTGATGCAAGAGGCGGCGGAGAGCCTCGACTACGAGCAGGCCGCGAAGTTCCGCAACCGCCTGTGGGCGCTGGCCCACGTCACCGCCGACCAGGCCATCAATCCGGAAGGCATCGAGGAGGCCGACGTGTTCGCCGCCTACCAGGAGGGCGGGCAGACCTGCATCCAGGTGTTCTTCTTCCGGGCCGGCCAGAACTGGGGCAACCGCGCCTATTTCCCGCGTGCCGATCGCACGTTGCCGATCGCAGAGGTGCTGGAGAGCTTCATCGCCCAGTTCTATGACGACAAGCCGGTGCCGCGCCTAATCCTGCTGTCGCACGATCTGCCCGGTGTTGCGTTGTTGAGCGAGGCGCTGTCGACCAAGGCCGAGCGCAAGGTGGAGGTGCGGGCTCCAAAGCGGGGCGGCAAGACCGGTATCGTCGAGCACGCCACGCAGAACGCCCGCGAGGCGCTGGGACGCCGGCTGGCCGAAAGCTCCTCGCAGCGCATCCTGCTGGAGGGGCTGCGCGAGCGTTTCGAGCTGGCAACCACGCCGCGCCGCATCGAGGTGTTCGACAACAGCCACATTCAGGGCAGCAACGCGGTCGGCGCCATGATCGTGGCCGGCGCCGAAGGCTTCATGAAAAGCCACTACCGCAAGTTCAATATCAAGTCGGCCGATCTCACTCCCGGCGACGACTACGCCATGATGCGCGAGGTATTGACGCGACGCTTCCGCAGGCTGGCATCGGAGGATGTCAGCCCCTCCGGGCCTGACACTGCAGAGGAACCGCCAGGCAATGGTGCCGGACCCGAAGGATTTGCCGCCGTTTCACGCATCGAGGCGCCAAGGCCACCCTCGCTGCAGGAGCGTGGGGCCGATGCACTGGCGTTCGGTATGCTGCGCGCCGATACCGACGAGCCGGAGGACACCGGTTCCGACGACGGCCTCGCCGAGGAGTTCCCGGACCGGCCCGATGTTGTGCTGATCGATGGCGGACGCGGACAGCTGGGCGTGGCGCAGGAGGTGCTGCGTGAGCTCGGCATCGCCGACGTGGCACTGATCGGCGTCGCCAAGGGCCCGGATCGCGACGCCGGCCGCGAACATTTCCACAGGCCCGAACATGACAAATCGATGATGCTCGAGGCGCGCGACCCGGTGCTCTACTTCGTGCAGCGCCTGCGGGATGAGGCCCACCGCTTCGCCATCGGCACCCACCGGGCAAAGCGCAGCAAGGGCATCGGTGCCAATCCGCTCGATGAGATCGCAGGCATCGGCCCCTCGCGTAAACGCGCCCTCCTCAAGCATTTCGGCTCGGCCAAGGCCGTCTCGCGCGCCGGCACCGAGGATCTGCAGGCGGTCGAAGGTATCAGCGCTCAGATGGCCCAGGCCATTTACGATTTCTTCCATGAGCGCAGGGAATGAAATGAATGAAACGTGATCAGCCTGCCGGGCAGACGTCCCGCTTATGCATAATTGGGCGCAGCGCTGGCCATTGACGGTCCAGGGCCCGAAATGCTCTTGTCCGCCCGATGGAACACGCCATGACCAGTCCGCGGGCTGCCAGCCTGCCTAACGTGCTGACCTATGCGCGTATTCTCGCCGTTCCCGCCGTCGTCGCCTGCCTATACGTCATCCCCGGCGAGACCGGCCGGTGGTGGGCGCTCGTCATATATCTGGGTGCCTGCTTTACCGACTGGCTGGATGGCTACCTCGCGCGCGCCTGGCAGCAGCAGTCGACGTTGGGGCGGATGCTGGATCCGATCGCCGACAAGCTGCTGGTCGGTGCCACGCTGCTCATGCTGACGCACGACAACACCATCGACGGTGTGCAGGTGTGGGCGGCGGTGATCATCCTGTGCCGCGAAATCCTGGTGTCGGGGCTGCGCGAGTTCCTGGCCGAGCTGAACGTCAAGGTGCATGTAACGCAGCTCGCCAAGTGGAAGACGACCTTGCAGATGATCGCGCTCGGCGTGCTGCTGGCGGGTCCCGCCGGCGACCAGATCATGCCGGGCGTCACGTCGACCGGTTTGGTGCTGCTGTGGGTCTCCGCGCTGCTGACGCTGTGGACCGGCTTCGATTACCTGAAGGCCGCCGTTCGGGCAGCCATGCACCGCTGAGGCACTCGAGCACGCCGCCACCACGCCGGGACGTGCTAAGGCATGAAAGTTCGCGAGGTTGTCGATCGCGTGCAAGCAGATGGCTGGCGCCTGGTGCAGCCAGAGGTAGCCATGGGCAGTTCAAGCAAGCCCAGCCCGGTGACCCTTGCCGGCAAGCCCTCGCATGACTTGAAGCCCGGCACACCGAACAGCATATTGAGGCAGGCTGGTCTGAAGGAGACAGGCTGAATGCGTTATGCAGTGGTCATCGAGAAGAGCGATCACCACGGTTTGGCCTATGTGCCTGACCTCCCCAGGTGTGTGGCAACGGGCCGAATGGGCGCGGACGCGCTGACACCGACGCTTCGCGCTCAATACCCGTAGACCAAGTATGGCTGTGAAGATCCTTTACTTCGCCTGGGTGCGCGAGAAAGTCGGCAAGGCCGAGGAGAGCCTCGACGTGCCGGCCGGCGTCGAGACGGCCCAGCAGCTGATGGAGTGGCTCAAGGATCGCGGGCCAGAGTATGCGGACGCCTTCGCCCGCGCCAATGTGATCCGCGTCGCGCTCGACCGCGCCCATGTCAGGCCGACCGCCAGCATCGCCGGCGCCCGCGAGATCGCGTTTTTCCCCCCGGTGACGGGAGGTTGAGGACATGGCCGTGCGCGTGCAGGCCGAGGACTTCGACGTCGGCGTCGAGATCCGCCACCTGATGCAGGGCCGCACCGACGTCGGCGCCATCGTCACTTTCACCGGCACGGTGCGCGGCGAAAGCGGCGGTAGGCCGATCACGCGCATGACGCTCGAGCACTACCCCGGCATGACCGAAGCCGAGTTGGAGCGGGTCGAGAACGAGGCCAATGCCCGCTGGCCGCTGCAGGCGAGCCTCATCGTGCATCGCATCGGCGCCCTGGCGCCCGGTGACAACATCGTGCTGGTGGTGACGGCCTCGGCTCATCGCCAAGCCGCCTTTGCCGCCGCTGAGTTCCTGATGGACTACCTGAAGAACCGCGCCCCCTTCTGGAAAAAGGAGGAGACGCCCGATGCCACTGTCACCTGGGTCGAGGCCCGCCAGAGCGATGACGTGGCGGCGAGGCGGTGGGAGGCTCCCGACGAAGGTTCAACCTGATCGCTTCGGCGTCGGCGACAAATACTTCAGCGACAGCATCCCGAGCAAAACGCGCAAGGTTCTTACGGAGCTCGACTTCTAGTGGCAATCGAGTGCTACAGCGTTGATCGCTTTTGCGACGAAGCGGGCGTCGACAGGCCTGCGACAGCACGTCCAGCTTGTCCTCGAGGGCGGGACAAGCGCCGCCGAGCCCGCCTTTGGCACAGAGGAGGAGCCGGACGGTCGACGCCCGCGAGGGTGACGACGCAGCTGGAGCGGTGGCAACGTTAGCTCGCAGGCATTTGGCTTGCGCGTTGCTCGATGTCTGGTGCAACGTCCTTGTCAGTTGCACAGTCGGCCGCGCGCGCGACGCGGGCGCCATGCAGCCGAGACATCGGGGTCCCTACGGTCACGTGACCGCAGTTCAGAATTGGATTACTGCATGTCGCGGGAAGAGTCATTGGTTGCGGTCTTACGTCCGTTCCGCGGCGCCATCATCCTCGCGATGATCGTCGCTTTTTGTCCGGCTGCAAGCTTGGCGCAGTCCGACACCTCGATCCAGGGGGCGGCCAAGAACGACGACGCCACCAAAAGGACGCCATCCGCCAAGCCGGCGGCGACCGCGGTCGAGGAGGTGGCCTACAAAGGCAATGTCGTGCGCGCCCTTCACGACGCGGCCAACTCCAAGCTCGCCATAGAGGTCAATGGCAAGGTCGTCAGCATGGTCGACGATGTTGCCCAGTTCAAGAAGCCCATCTTCCTGCCCGGCTCGACGCTGTCGCTCGCTACCATCTCGACAAAAAATCCGGCCCAGGACTGCTCCACGCAAATCCTCGTGGCGATCCCCATGGGCACGGCAGCAAGCGCCGAGGTCACCTCTCAATTCGGCGGTTGCAACATGGCCAACCGAGAGGTGCGTCTGAAGCGCGGCAATTGGGAGTTCTGGGCCTTCTTCGCCTATCGGGAAGACAGTGCTCGCGTGAGCGTCGCCGTACCCAGTGACGGCAAGCTGGTGATCACGGAGCAGCCGGCCAAGCCCTGCCTGTTCGCAAAGAGCAGCGGCAATGATGCCTGCTCCGAAGAATACATTGCTGCCGGCCTTGGATCAGCGGAGCGCGGTGTGCAATCGAGCGAGGAGCGCGCAGGCAACCGGCGCATGGCGAGCTTTATGAACCGAGGTGCCGGCACTTTCAGCCTCGAGTTGGACGGGCGTCCCTACAAGACATTCACGAACCTCAAGGCGCTCAGTGTTGATGCCGCTGTCGCCATCGGCGCGTCCACACTGTTCAGCGTGTGGCTGCAGCCCGCGAACGAGGCTTGCGGCTACCGCATGCTGCTGCGTATGCCCGACATCGCAGGAGAGCCCGAGACGATCCTGGATCGCGTGGGCGTCTGCCGTGGCAAGGGCCTGTCCCATGCCCGCAGGAAACCCGATGGCACGATCTTGAGCTGGGCGAGAATCATCTGGCGCGACAACGATCCCATGCTTGACGTCGTTGCCTGGAGCGGCGGGGATGTCACGCTCAAGGCTGAGCGCTACGACGCGTGCCTCGCTGGCACGAGCGTCACGAACGAGTGCATCGATCGCGTTCTGCCGCCCGAACTCAAGGGCACGGCGACGGCGCCAGCCCAGACGCCGAAAGCGCCGAGCGGGGCCGGCTCACCTGCATCGAAGGGTCAGGGTCTCACGCAGGCGATAATCAAAGCCTTCAAGCTGTTGGGCGAAGGCAAGTACGACGTTGCGCTGGCCGACTTCGATAGGGTGCTGATCGCCGACCCGAATAGCGCGTGGGCCTATACGGGACGCGGCTATGGGCTCGCGCTGATGGGCAGGCTCGACAATGCCCTGACCGATCTCGACCGTGCGGTGCAGCTCAATCCGCGCCTGGCCCATGCCTACTGCTATCGCGGCTATACGTTCGTGTTGCGCAACGAGCCCGAGCGGGCGCTGGCCCAGCTCGACCGCGCTCTCGAGCTCGACCCCAAGCTGGCTGACGCCCACGCCTATCGCGGGGCAGCCTACTTCGCCAAGAAGGATTTCGAGGCGGCGCTTGCCAGTACCGACCGGGCGCTGGCATTGGTACCAAAACACGTCGGAGCCCGGCGCGTGAGGGGCCACATACACGCAGCCAGGAAGGAGCATCACAAGTCGCTCGACGACTTCAGCGCCGTGGTCGCCGCGGTGCCCGCCGATATCATAAGCCACGTCGGCCGCGGGCAGGCGCTCGAGGCGCTGGGACGCGCCGAGGAGGCGATAGTCGCCTATGACGCGGTGGCTGGGCTGAAGGCGACCACCTACGCCCAGGTCGCGGCGCAGACATTGGCAAGAACCCGGCTCAAAGCCCTGGGAAAGGACACCGCTCCGTGTCCCAAGGGAAGCACTTGCCTGTGAGGCTTGCGCAGCTTCAGGTGCTGAGCGCTTCCAGCTTGTCCTTGGAGACTGGGGCGAGACTGACCGACTCGCCGCAGCCGCAAGAGCCGGTCTGGTTCGGGTTTGAGAACACGAACTGCGACGACAGCTTGTCGGTCACGTAGTCCATCTCGGTGCCGAGCAGGTACATCACCGCCTTCGGATCGATCAGCACGCGGGCGCCATCGTGCTCCACCACCTCGTCGAACGTCTTCTGCTCGCCGGCCCATTCCATGGTGTATTCCATGCCTGCGCAGCCACCCTTTTTGATGCCAATGCGCAGGCCGGCCGTGCCGCTGCCCTTGTCGGCCAGGATGGCCTTGATGCGCGCCGCGGCGCGATCGGTCAGCTTCATCACCTGCGGTTTTGGTCTCGGCGTGCTCATGCCGGCATCTCTGGTTGTAGGTCCGGTGGACTGGTAGGCCGAATATAAGGCGTTCGCCGGCAAAAACGAAGCCCCGCTAGCCTTGCCTGAACGGTTCTCAACGCCGATTAAGCCAGGCCGGGCGCCTTAAGTCGCGCAGAATTTCGATAGCTGCATTGCGGCCTGGCACCCCCGTCACACCGCCGCCCGGGTGGGCGCCGGAGCCACACAGATAGAGGCCCGGCAGCGGCATGCGGTAGGCGGCATAGCCGAGCACCGGGCGGGCGCTGAACAGCTGGTCGAGGCTCAGCTGGCCGTGGAAGATGTCGCCGTCGAGCAGGCCAAAGCGCCGCTCCAGGTCCAGCGGCGACAGCACCTGCCGACCCAGCACGCTGGCCTTGAAGTTGGGGGCGTGCGCGGTAACCGTATCGATGACGACATCGGCAAATTCGTCCTTGGCCGTGTCCCAGCTGCGACCATCCGGCAGCTGCGGCGCGACGTGCTGCACGAACAGGCTCGCCACATGTCGGCCCTCCGGTGCCAGCGAGGGATCGAGCGTCGAGGGGATCAGCATCTCCACCACCGGCTGCCGCGCCCAGCCGTAGGTGCGGGCATCGAGATAGGCCCGCTCCAGGTAGCCAAGCGTCGGCCCGATGACGATGCCCGAGCCGTGATGGTCCTGCGGCTGTTTGCCCGGACGGCACACGAAATCCGGCAGCTGCGACAGCGCCACGTTCATGCGAAAGGTGCCCGAGCCGGACTTTATGGCGGTGAAGCGCTGGTGCACTTCGCGCTCGATGGCGCCCTGAGGTACCAGGTCGCGGAACAGCAGCTTTGGTCCGACATTGGCCGCCACGACCCGCGCCGCGATGCGTTCGCCGGACTTGAGGCGCACGCCGGTCGTCTTGCCGCCTTCGATGATCACACCGGCGACGCCGGCGTTGGTGCGAATACGGGCACCGCGCGCTGCAGCCGCGGCGGCTATCGCCTGGGTGATGGCGCCCATGCCGCCGACAGCATGTCCCCACACACCAGACTTGCCATTCACCTCGCCGAAACAATGGTGCAACAGCACATAGGCCGTCCCCGGCGTGTACGGGCTGGCATAGGCGCCGACGATGCCGTCGAAGGCGAAGGCGCCCTTCACGACCTCGCTTTCGAACCAGAGGCCGAGATAGTCCGCCGCGCTCTTGGTGAAGAGATCGAGGAGCAGCCGCTTGTCCTCAAGCGACAGCCCCAGCAACTGCCGGCCGAGCCCTGCGTTGCCGATCAGCTCCAGGATGCCGCCGCCAGCATTGGGCGGCCGCCTCAACACCAGCTCGCGCAGAAGCGATGCGGCCCGTTCCAGAGCTGCGTCATAGGCCGGCAGCCGCTCCGCATCCCGCGCCGAGAAGGCGCAGATCGCCCTCTGCCGGTTGGCGAGACCATAGGGCATCAGCAGATAGCGCTGGGCATCGACCGGCCAGAAGTTGGCGGCCGGCCGCTCGATAATGGTGAGGCCATGCGCGGGCAGATCGAGGTCGCGGATCACCGTCGGGTTGAGCAGGCTCACCGTGTAGGCGGCCACGGAGTTGCGGAAGCCCGGATGGAACTCCTCCGTCAGCGCCGCCCCGCCGACCACCGCGTTCTTCTCGAGCACGACCACGCTAAGCCCAGCGCCGGCCAAATAGGCGGCGCAGGCCAGGCCATTGTGGCCGCCACCGATAATGGCAACATCCATGGGCGTGTGCTGCATGGCCCATATGTGTGCCGAATCGCCAGCGTGGGCAAATGTCCATTCGATCGGTGCAGGAACATTGTGTGGCCGCGTCCCGAAATGCTACGACGCCAGAATAGAAATTGGCGGAGATCGCAATGCCCAAGCCCGACCTTCTGATGACTGGCCCGATGATGCCCCTGATTGCCGACGGGCTCGACAAGGTGTTCACCGTGCATCGGCTGCACGAGGCCAGCGACCGCGAAGCGTTGCTGAAAAAGGTGGCACCATCGATCTGTGCGATCTGCACCGGCGGGCACACGGGGGTAAAGACCGACGACGCCCTCATGGCCCGCTTTCCGGACCTCAAGGTCGTCGGCAATTTCGGTGTCGGCTACGACTCCGTCGACGTGGCCGCGGCCGCCAAGCGTGGCGTGATCGTCACCAACACCCCTGACGTACTGACCGAAGAGGTGGCCGACACCACGCTCGGCATCCTGCTCGGGACAGTGCGCGAATTCTACCAGGCGGAGAAGTGGCTGCGCGACGGCCGCTGGGCCAAGGAGGGCGACTATCGCCTGACGCCCGCGTCGCTGCGCGATCGCTCAGTCGGCATCGTCGGCCTGGGCCGCATCGGCAAGGCCATCGGGCGGCGCTGCGAGGCATTCGGACTTCCGATCAGCTATTTTGGCCGCAATAGGCAGGCCGACGTCAGCTATCGCTACTATCCCGACCTGCTGTCGATGGCGCGCGACGTCGACACCTTGATCGTCATCACGCCCGGTGGCGCCGGCACTGCCAAGCTGATCAATGCCGCCGTGCTGCAGGCGCTCGGACCACGCGGCATTCTCATCAACGTCTCGCGCGGCTCGGTGGTGGATGAGGAAGCGCTGATCGCGGCGCTGAAGAACCGTACCATCCTGGCGGCCGGTCTCGATGTCTACATGGGCGAGCCCAAGATCAATCCAGCCTTCCTCACGCTCGACAACATCACCCTGCTGCCGCACGTGGGCTCGGCGTCGCTGCATACCCGTGACGCCATGGGCCAGCTGGTGGTCGACAACCTGGCCGCCTACGTCGAGCGCAAGCCGCCAAAGACGCCGGTGCCGGAGACACCCTTCACGGGCTGGTAAGGCCCAAGCAAAGCTGCAGCTTTGCCCGAAGGCTTGGACTCTTTGCTGACCTTGTGCTGCTTGCAGATCACAGTCTCGGCCGCCCCTCCCGGATAGGCTCGCTGGAATAGGACGAGGTCGCCTCGTCCTCGTACCAGTCGCGACCGGGGGAGGGTGGCGCTATGCGCCAGCGCTTGCTTGCAATTCTTATGCTGGCCGTGACATCGAGTGGTGGCTGGGCCCAGTGCGTCGATCCGTCGACCCTGGTTGGCTCCACGGTCAACATCGGCAGGAATTTTGACGAGGAAGAGCGGCGCTCGGAGCCCAACGTGCACGGCATACGGGGAACGGCCTGGTTCCTCTCAGCCCGCTTGGTCGTGACTGCAGCGCATGTGGCCGAGGCCATGCACCTGTCGGCGCAGGACTGGAAAGAGATCGAGGTCCAGGAGCGCGGCAGCAAAGCTGCGCTCCCCGCCCGCATCCTGCGCGTTGCAGGCTCACACCGCGAGAAGATTGCAGTACTTGAATTGAGCAGGCCGCTGGCTGGGGCGACTATCCTTCGCAACAGGATGGGACCGCTTGTCCCGGACGAACCTCTTGCCAGCCTCGCCTACCCTGGAAGTGAGCTGCGCTTCGCGGGCGGCCGCTTCGTGCAATACGGTGACGACGCCAAATTCGCCGGCATGGCGCTCCTCGAAATGCATGACGGCAACGACCGTCTCGTGCTCGATCACGGAGCCTCGGGTGCACCCATCGTCGATTGCCAAGGGCGAGTAGTGGCTGTGGTCAGCACGTTGATCACGCAAACCATTCGTTTTGCGTCCAGCCCGATGCGTGTCTCGACCGCCTGGCAGACGCCCAACGTGGTTTCCATACCGATTGAGGTGCTGGAGGACTTTTCCTGGCCGGAGTGACCATCGTCATTCGCCGGCGCACGGCGCCGAGCAATCGGCTCAGGGTTTGCAGCCCGTGGCTTTTAGGGTTTGTTCCGAGCGCAGCCTTCGCAGGCGAGGCCTACAACATTGCTCCAGACCGCTGAGGCTATCGCCTTCGTCGCGAGGCGAACGCGAGGGCTTCGCGAGCCGTCATTTTGCCCGCGGAGGACACCCTTGAGCACCCATTCGAGCAACACGCCTGGCGGCGACACGCTGCCAACCGGCGAAGGCCTGAAGCGACGTGACCTGCTGCTATGCGGAGGGTCGCTGCTGGCCGCGTCGGCCGTCGCGACGACACTGTCGGGAACGGCACAGGCGCAGGCTCAGCAACGGCCTCAGGCGCCTGCGCAACGGCCGAGCCAGAAGCCACCGAACATTGTGTTCATCATGGGCGATGACATCGGCTGGTTCAACATCGGCGCCTATCACCGTGGCATGATGTCTGGCAAGACGCCAAACCTCGACAAGCTGGCGAGCCAGGGCATGCTGTTCACGGACTACTACGCGGAAGCCAGCTGCACCGCGGGCAGGGCCGCCTTCATCACTGGCGAGATCCCGCTGCGCACGGGCCTCACCACCGTTGGCCAGGCAGGCGCCGATGTCGGCTTGCCGGCACAGGCCTGCACGATCGCGACGGCCCTGAAGGCGCAGGGATATGCCACCGGGCAATTCGGCAAGAACCACCTCGGCGACCTGAACAAGTACCTGCCGACGCTGCACGGCTTCGACGAGTTCTTCGGCTACTTGTATCACCTCGACGCCATGTCGGACCCCTACTGGTACTCATTCCCGAGGGATCCCGGCTTCAACGCCAAGTACGGGCCGCGCAACCTGGTGCACACCTGGGCCACCGACAACGACGACCAGACCGTGATGCCGCGCTGGGGCAAGATCGGCAAGCAGCGCATCGTCGACGAGGGGCCGCTGGCTCCCTACCCCGACATGACCAACGTGCCCAACATGACGCAGGGCTTCCAGGCCGCCAAATACAACATGACCACTTTCGACGAGGTGCTGGTCGAGAATTCCAAGCGCTTCATGGACAAAGCTAAGAGCGACGGCAAACCGTTCTTTCTCTGGCACAACACCACGCGCATGCACGTGTGGACGTTCCTTGCTCCCCAGTACGCGGCGCTGATGAACAGCGAGACGAACTTCGGCCTGGAGGAGGCCGGCATGAAGCAGATGGATGATGCCGTCGGTGCGATCATGAAGCACCTGGAGGATATCGGCGAGGCCGACAACACCATCCTCATCTTCAGCACCGACAACGGCGCGGAGGTATTCACCTGGCCGGACGGCGGCATGACGCCGTTCAAGGGCACAAAGGGCACCGCCTACGAAGGCGGCTTCCGCGCTCCGTGCATTGTGCGCTGGCCGGGCAAGGTGAAACCCGGCAGCGTGCAGAACGGCATCTTCTCCGCCTTGGACTGGTTCCCGACGCTGGTTGCGGCCGCAGGCAACCCGAGTGTCACCGACCAGCTGCTCAAGGGCGTCAAGCTCGGCGACCGCACCTACAAGAACCACCTCGACGGCTACGACCAGACCGACCTGCTGCAGGACAAGGGGCCGTCGCGTCGCGAAGAGTTCTTCTACTTTGCCGGGCCGCACCTGGGGGCCCTGCGGATCAATGATTTCAAGTTCCAGTTCCTGCGCCAGCCGCAAGGCTGGCCCGGCGCCAAAATCACAACGGACATGCCGGGCATGGTCAACATCCGGCAGGACCCGTTCGAGCGAACGCCGTCGATCAACTCCGAGAGCCTGAACAATCTGGGCGGCGGCTACATGAACGATTTCTATGCCCGCGAGTTCTGGCGCTTCGTGCTCGTCCAGGAACAGGTGGCGCAGCTCGCCAAGACGGCCATCGACTTCCCGCCAATGCAGGATCCCGCCTCCTTCAACCTCGAGGCGGTGAAGCAGCAAATCGAGGCCGCGGTCAAGAACAAGCCTGGGCAGTAAGAGCAAGGCTGGGCCGTAAGAGACTGGCGGCCGCCGCCGACGCATGCGGCGGCCGACGATCTGCTCCATCCTACATCAGCGAGCGTAGATAGGCCTCCGCCGTGCGCTTCGCGTTGTGTACGGCCCAGCCCAGCGGCGTGCCGTTCCACAGCCTGTCGCGTGTGTCGAGCTTGGCACCGCGCGCCACCAGCAGCTCCAACATCGGCAGGTCGTCGTTGATGGCCGCCTGATGCAGGGGCGTGGAATGCTTGTGCACCGGCAACAGGCTGTTGACATCGGCGCCGGCATCGAGGCAGAGGCGCGCCGCCTCCAGCTGCCAGTTGATGACGGCGAGGCCCAGAGCCGTCTGGCGATCCTCCGCAGAGGCTCGGGGCAGCAGCGCCGCCAGTTCCTCGTTGCGGCCAAGCGCGGCGGCGATCGGCGCCGTCAGCACCAAGCCGTAGTCGAGCAGAGCTTGCACCGGCGCGTGCTGACGGTGGGCCAGCGCCACCACGAGCGCCCACGGTGACACGTTAGCCCCGGCCGCCAGTAGGGTCGCCAGCACCTCGGCCTGGTGGCCGCCCATGCTCTCATCGCTGTTGCTGATCACCAGCTCCAGCGTGCCGTCAAGGTCGGCCTGCGCAACGCCCCGATCGATCATCGCCTGGGTGATGGCGACGATGTTGGCCGGCACCTTGTGCATCACGATCGGATTGTTGGCGATGAACCAGAACAGCTTGGGATCGCGGAAGTAGTCCCTTGGATAGCAGTCGGGCTCGATGGCGCGCATGTGCAGCAACCCGGGGTGCTGATCCAGCAGGTGGCCCAAGCCATCGACGTCACCGTTGCGAATGGCAGCCACGGCGGTGCGGAAGTTGGGATCGCGGATCACCGGCCGATCGAGCAGCTCGACGATGGCATCGCGATCCGGCGCGCTTCCGGCCCGTGCATAGTCCAGCGCCGTCTTGTGGCGCCGGTCACCCATCCACGACAGAGCGCCGCCGCGGATCAAGGTCTCGACCAGCTCCAACGGGCCGACGCGCGCAGCAGCGTGCAACGGTGTCGCCCGGTCTTCGCACTGCTGCAGCGGCGATGCCCCCGCCTCCAGCAGCAGCCGGACGATGGCGATGCGCTGATCGGCCGGCTTGTCGCTTGCGCAAGCCTGCCACAACGGGGTGTTGACCTCGTCGTCGTGACCGTTGACCGGCACACCCTGCGCCAGCAGCGTGCGGACCTCGGCTGCGTCGGCGCGGGCCGCGGCCAACGACAACGAGCTGATGTCGCAAGCCTCGGTACCTGCCGACGTATCGGCAGCGCGCATCAGGCCAGACCAGGTACGATGGCCGTATTCAGCGGCGAGGCGGCGTTGGGCGGCGGTGAGACGCAGGCCTTCGGCCTTGGCCAATCGCTTGGCCTGCTTGCGCAGATTTTCCTGAGAGGGATTGGTCGGTAGACGGCCCTTCGGCCCTGGCGGGGTAGTGGACATGGCAAACCCTTTCCGCGTAAGCCCGGTGTCCGCTGGACGGGCAGGAAAAGGGTCAGACAACGCAAATGTTCAGATGGCGGGCTTGGCCCTTTCCGCGGACAGGTGGCCACCATGATGGCCAGTGCGGAGGTTATGCGTTCACCCGTCGAGGTTCAAGGCCAAGGAAGGGCCAGCGGTTACGCTCGGGGCATCAACCCCAGGCGCATTTAACCTGCTGACAGGTCTTGCGCGTGCCGTCGATGGAGCACGCCGTGCGAACGAACCTGCACACCCGGCACGAATAGGAGGACAGGCAGCCGCGGTAGCTGCCGTTGCGGGCATAGTTGCAGGTACGAATGGTCTGGCAATCGCGCTGCGATGCGCCCGGGGGCACCAACTGAGCCGATGCCGCACTGGCTAGCATTGCCAGCGAGCCGCAGGCCAGCAGTGCAAACAGCGAAATGCGCGCGATTTTCATCACGATCGCCCCGGGACCAAGTTCCAAGGGCTAGGTTGAAGAAGATCAGGCGTTCCTGCAACGCCTCACAGTGTTCAAGGTGCAGCATCGGTGTGCGGCTGTGCCTTGGCGGCCACGCATCCGCTACATCATTGCCCGGCGCGGCATGCACAACCGCGGCCGCCACAATTGGCCGCGAACCTACTCCGCGGCCACCTTTTTCGGCTGGACGGCCGCAGTGTAGTCGTTGATCAGCGTCTCGGAGATCTTGCCGGGCTGGTACTTATGCTCGGCAATCTCGGACACTGGCGTCACCTCGGCGGCCGTGCCGACGATGAAGCACTCGGAGAAGCCACCGAGCTCGTCCGGCATAATGGTCCGCTCAACCACCTGTAGCCCCCGTTTCTTGGCCAGCCCGATCACCGTGCGCCGCGTGATGCCGTCAAGGAAGCAGTCCGGTGTCGGGGTATGCAGCGTGCCATCCTTGATAAGGAAGATGTTAGCACCGGTGCACTCGGCCACACGTCCGCGCCAGTCGTACATCAGCGCGTCGGCATAGCCCATGCGTTCGGCACGGTGCTTCTCAAGGGTGCAGATCATGTACAGGCCGGCCGCCTTGGTCTTGGCCGGCGCCGTCGCGGGGTCGGGACGACGGTACTGCGCGATCGTCAGGCGGATGCCTTTCAGGCGCTGCTCCATGGGGAAGTAGGACCCCCAGTCCCAAGCGGCGATCGCAAGGTGGATCTTGGTGGTCTGGGCCGAGACCCCCATCATTTCGCTGCCGCGCCAAGCAATCGGGCGCACATAGCAGTCGACGAGCTTGTTGGCCTTGACTACGTCGCGGCAGGCCTGATCGATCTCGGCGATGCTGTAGGGGATGGTCATGTCCAGCGTCTTGCCACCCTCAACGAGGCGCTGGGAATGCTGCGTCAGCTCGAAGATCTCGCCGCCGTAGGCCCGCTCTCCCTCGAACACGGCGCTGGCGTAGTGTAGGCCGTGGCTCAGCACGTGCACATCGGCCTCGCGCCAAGGCACCAGCTTGGCGTCGTACCAGATGAAGCCGTCGCGATCGTGGTAGGGGGCCGTACTTGCCATGCCGAAGATCCTCCCGGGATGGAGGCCAAGTGTCCGGCGGGACCCCTGAAGTCGCCTTCCGTGATCCGCTAGCCAGCCGGCGAAATGCCCAATTTCAGGGCTTTGTAGCTGCTCGCACCGCCCGCTGCCGACGACATCTCAGCCTGAAAAAGTCTTGCCAGACCTAACAATCGGGGTCAAATAAGTCAACATGGCTGACATAAATTCCGAGCTTCTGAGCAGGCATCGGGCGCCGGTTGACCAAAGGACGGGCAAGGCCGGCACGCCACATGCGGACCCGCAGCTCGTCACCTTCGTCGAGTTGCTGTTCTTCGCCTATCGCGATTTTACGCGCGAGGCCGATGCCATGCTGGCCGAGTTCGCACTGGGACGCGCGCACCACCGGGTGCTGCACTTCGTCAACCGCCACCCGGGCCTGCGCGTCGCCGACCTGCTCGACATCCTCAAGATCACCAAGCAAAGTCTGGCCCGCGTCCTCAAGGAGCTGGTGGACAAGGGGTGGATCGTGCAGATGGCCGGGGAGACCGACCGACGCCAGCGGCTCTTGTATGCCACCGACAAGGGCGCGGCGCTGTCGAACCGGCTCGACGCCATGCAGGCGCGCCGTGTCGCCCAGGCGCTGGAGGCTGCCGGCGACAATCGCGATCTGGTCGCCCGCTTCCTGTTTGCCATGATCACCCAGGAGGAGCGCGCGCCGGTCGAGATGCTGCTACCTGGACCTGTCGAGGCCGCCGCCTCGCCGCGCAAGTAGCTGGTCGCCACCGGGGGACGGATATGGAACAGCTGCCCGACAACGCTGCCCACATTCTCGTCGTCGACGACGACCAGCGCATTCGCGATCTGCTGGCCCGCTACCTGTTCGAGAACGGCTTCCGGGTGTCCACCGCCACCGATGCCGCGACCGCACGCTCCTCCATGCGCGGGCTGTCGTTCGACGTCGTCATCCTCGATGTCATGATGCCGGGCGAGAGCGGCCTCGATCTCGCCCGCGATCTGAAGTCGATCTCCAACATCCCGATTTGCATGCTGACGGCCCGCGCCGAACCGGAGCAGCGCATCGAGGGCCTCGAGATCGGCGTCGACGACTACGTGGCCAAGCCATTCGAGCCCCGCGAACTGCTGCTGCGCCTGCAGAACATCTTGAAGCGCGGCCGCGGACCTTCAGGGCCACGCGATGAGATCCGCATGGGCGATTTCACCTTCCATGTCGGCCGCGGCGAGCTCAAACGCAACGACGAAAGCATCAAACTGACCGAACGCGAGCGCGACCTGCTGCGCATGTTCGCGCAGCGGCCCAGCATGCCGATTGCACGCCATGAGCTGGCGAGCGACGATTCCACCGGCAGCGAGCGCGCCATCGACGTGCAGATTAACCGGTTGCGACGCAAGATCGAGAGCGATCCTACCAATCCCGTTTATCTGCAGACGGTGCGCGGCAAAGGCTATATCCTGCATACGGACTGATATGTCGGCTCGCAGACCACAAGAGGCCGCCCGGGGAGGGCGTGCAAGCGTGTAATGCTGGTGCCCAAACAGGAGAGCTGGCGCAAGCTCATCAGCCGCGTGCACCCGCCACGCGTGCGCTGGCCCAGCATGCAGTGGTCAAATCTGCGCTGGCCGGCCGTGCAGTGGCCGCTCGTATCTTGGGCCCGCATCGCGACAGCGCTGAGCGATCTGGCACCAAAGGGTCTCTACGCACGCGCCCTGATCATCATCATCGCGCCGATCGTGCTGCTGGAAAGCGTGGTCGCCTTCGCGTTCATGGAGCGGCACTGGAACCAGGTGACGCGCCGGCTGTCTGAGGGTCTGGCTCGCGATATCGCCTCGGTGATGGACGTCTACGAGAGCCGTGCATTCGGCAACGACATCGAGAAGCTGGTCGAGATCGCGCAGAACCGGTTTAGCCTGTCGTTCGGTGTGCTGCCGAACGGCGACCTGCCGACCACCAAGCCCAAGCCGTTCTTCGACCTGCTCGACCGCGCCCTGTCCGACGAGTTGCGCAACAATTTGAAGCGCCCGTTCTGGATCGACACGGTTGGCCAGACGCGCCATGTCGAGATCCGCGTCAAGCTCGACAACGCCATCCTGCGCTTCGTGGCGCAGCGCAGCCAGGCGTTCGCGTCCAATTCGCATATCTTCCTGATCTGGATGGTCGGCACCTCGGTGGTGCTGCTGACGGTCGCCATCCTGTTCCTGCGCAACCAGATCCGTCCGGTGCTGCGGCTGGCCGAGGCGGCGGACGCCTTCGGCAAGGGCCGGCCCGTACCGCCCGATTTCCGGCCGCGCGGCGCCCGCGAGGTGCGCCAGGCCGCATCGGCGTTCCTTGAGATGCGCGATCGCATCCGCCATCACGTTGACCAGCGCACCACCATGCTGGCTGGCGTCAGCCATGATCTCAGAACAGTGCTGACCCGCTTCAAGCTGGAGCTGGCCCTGCTCGGCAATAGCCGCGAGGTCGCTGCGCTACAGAATGACGTCAAGGAAATGCAGCATATGCTGGAGGACTACCTGGCCTTCGCCAAGGGTGACGGAGGCGAGGAGGCGGCCCCCACCGACATCCGTGAGCTGCTGGAGGAGGTGCAGGATGAATGCGAGCACATCGGCACGCCGATCGAGGTGCGGATGCGCAATCCGCGGCGCCGGCTGGTGCTGCCCCTCAAGCGCCAGGCCTTCAAGCGCGCCGTGACCAACCTCGTCACCAATGCCGCACGCTTCGGCGACACCGTGGTAATCCGCGCCGGCGCCGAGGAGGACTGGCTACGCATCGAAGTCGACGACGACGGGCCCGGTATTCCTGCGGGCGAGCGCGAGAACGTCTTCCGGCCGTTTTATCGCATCGACGACGCGCGCAACCAGGATACCGGCAACTCGGGGCTGGGCTTGGCCATCGCCCGCGACATCGTTCAGAGCCACGGCGGCGACATCGCCCTCGACACCAGCTCGATGGGCGGCTTGCGGGCGATTATTCGCGCGCCGCTGTAACTCTAGGCGGCAGCGTTCGGGCTGGCGAGCGTGTGGCCCTTGGGCGGAAGCATGACGTTGTCGAAGGTCTGGGTCAGCGCGCCGCCGGAAAAGAAGGCGACCGCAATCAACGGCACCGTGCCGGTATTGCGCAGATCGTGCCGCAGGTCCTTCGGCAGAACAAAGACGCTGCCCGGGCCGGCCGGCCACGTGCCGTCGTCGCGCAGCAGCTCGCCGCTGCCGGCGATGATGTACTGAGTTTCCTCCAGGCTGTCGGTGTGCCAGCCCAGATGTCCGCCGGGGGCGATCGAGAAGGGGACTACGACGGTGTTGTCCGCGCCCTTGCCGGCATAGCATGCGAAGGCAGCGGTCCAGTCGATGCTAGCGTCTTCGGTGCTCGATATGGGGATCATGTCCAGCTTACTGACATCGACCGGGTTCATTTTAGCCTCCTCGCGCTCTTTGCACTGCGAGACAGGGTGACTTGCCCAGCCAGGTCACGGCTCGCACGCCGTTGATGTCCTAGCCCCTCTGCCCGAACGAACAAATCGGGACGAACCCTGAGTCGAGCGTGTGCGTCACCCCAGCGGCGTACATGGTCCGCAAGCTGCTGGCTCAGAACAGACGGCCGCCGTTGGGGACGGCGCGCTCCGGCATGATCAGCACCACCTCGCCCTGCGCATCCGGAAAGCCCAGCGTCAGCACCTCCGACATCATCTTGCCGATCTGGCGCGGCGGGAAGTTTACGACTGCCGCCACTTGCCGGCCGATCAGGCTTTCGGGGCGATAGTGCACGGTGATCTGCGCCGAGCTTTTCTTGACGCCGATCTCTGCGCCGAAGTCGATCTCAAGTCGGATGGCCGGCTTGCGCGCGCCCGCCAGCGGCTCCGCCGCCAGGATTGTCCCGACCCTGATCTCGACCTTCATGAAGTCATCGAAGGTGATGCGCTCGGTCATGGCGTGCTCTTCCCCATCGGCTTGCCAGAGCGCATGTAGCATGCCACCCCGAAGTTCGCGTCGGCGCATATGCGCGAGCGTGGGCTAGCGACGCTGAGGGTCTCGAGCTTGGCTCCAAGCTGCGCTTGGATGACAAGCGACACCGGAGTTCATGCGCCAGTGCCGGGTCCGGCATGCGTGCCAGCGGTGGGCTCCGGCTTGGCGCGGCTGCGCATGGTCGAGCGGAGGAAGCCCGGACCTTCCGAGGCCAACCGATAGAGCGCCGTGCCGATCTGCTCGACCCCGCGCAAGGTGCGCTCGCCACGACGCAGCCGGCGGTCCAGCGCGGCCATGGTGCGGGCGAGCCCGGGGTCATCGTCCTCGAGCCAGGTGCCGAACACGGATGCGTAGATCATTCCGAGGCCTGCCACCCGCAAGGCACCGGACGCGCCGTCCGTGCCGATACCTGCGCCCTGCAACATCCAGTGCTGGGAAGCCAGGAACGGTCGGGCCAACGATGCGTCCGCGGGTCCCGACGCATGGATTGACTTGAGGGCTGCCTTGTAGGGCGCCAGCACGTCGAAGCGGGTCATGATGACGTCGAACAGAACATCGCGCCTGTCCTGGCCCTCGGCTGCCTTGGGGATGCGCTTCAGCACCTCATCGTCAACCGCCCGCAGGAAGGCGGCGAGAATGTCCGTCTTGCCGGCAAACGCCTGGCGCACCTCCGTCAGCGGCTGCGTGGCGGCTTCGGCGATATCGAGCAGCGTCACCTCGCCCCACGGCTTGGCGGCGGCACACGCGAGTGCGGCGGAGATAATGCGGTCCTTGGGCGTCGAGGAATCCAGCATGGCGGCCTCCTGTCCCACAATTACATCGCCCAACAACGCCAAAGGAAAGGTGAACGTGGTGCTCGTGACCAAATACCGCAAAAAGAGGTGGCGGATGCGCGAGCATCCGTCACTTTTTTTGCGGCATTTGG